>JBOIAB010000074.1:0-60472 GCA_050738635.1 Steroidobacteraceae bacterium | reverse complement strand
GGCCGAGATCGGAGCCTTTAGACTCGCTGCCGCGGATTTGTCCAAGTGGTATGCCGATCCGCGCTTTTACCATGTACCGGCGAAGGGCCTGCTGTCGCAAGCGTACGCGAACCAGCGCCGCAAGCTGCTCGATCTGCAGCACGCCAATGCGAACATCGAGCCGGGCAATCCCTTGCCGTACCAGACGGGCGTATATCCCTCGGGAAGCGGGGATACCACCGACTTCGAAACCGCCGGCGGCAACGGCATGATGGTTTCGATGATTGAGTCGAACTACGCCGGGATGGGCTCAGGAGAGGCGGCCCCCGGCCTGGGCTTCATGTTCCAGGATCGCGGCGCGTTGTATTCGCTCGATCCAAGGAGCGCCAACGTGTATGCGCCGCGCAAACGCCCGTTTCACACCATCATTCCGGCCTTCGTGATGAAGGGTGGCGAACCGTGGATGGGCTTCGCCGTGATGGGGGGGTACTTCCAGCCGCAAGGGCAGATGCAGGTTCTGGTCAACATGATCGACTTCGGCATGAACGTGCAGGAGGCGGGTGATGCTGCGCGTTGGGACCACGTCGGCGATGCGACGCCGACCGGACTGCCTGCCAAGGGAACAGGGATGGTGTTGATGGAGTCCGGATTCGATTCGGGGGTTGCTGCGGCCTTGCGCAAACGTGGTTACAAAGTCAAGGTACTCAAGGATGCGCCTGGCGGCTTTGGAGGCTATGAGGCGATCCAGTACGACGCGAAGGATCACGATTACTGGGGCGCGACAGAGATGCGCAGGGACGGCGAGGCGATCGGCTATTAGCGCGGAGCCATGGATTGCCCTTGTGCCGGCTGCGACCTCTTTTGGCTGCGAGGGACAGGCGCTCCCGCGGACCTCCTCCCTAGTCCCAACGCCGTCACCGAGGGTGGATGAGAGGAATCACGACAAGAATTCGGAGGCGTAGCGGGGAGCGCGCTCGAGACCAATCCCGCGGAGTCTGAGAACAGCCTCTCGATGTGGTCCGCAAGCCACCCACGAACCGAAATGTTGCTTTAGCGGTTCGCGTCACAGACGCGTGAGGTGTCATTGATGACAATAAACACGGGGTCACAGTAAGCCCGGCACGGGTTCCTTCCGGCAGCACGCCTTCCGGCGAGTGGATCAGGTCGACAGAGCTACTGACCAAGGCAGTACTCATGAATCGCATCCACCAGCTGCGCTGGAGTCGCTCACGCGCCCGACGGGTGGTTGTATCCGAGCTGGCGCGCCGCAGCGTTCCCTCAAAGATGCACTGCCGGCGGCTCAGGCCGCCGCGGCGAATGCTCGCCCTCGCGAGTCTCGGCTGCTGGCTGCTCGCGGCATCGGCGGCATGGGCAGGGGGGCCCACGGGCGGGCAGGTGGCCGCCGGTGCCGGCAAGATCACCCAGTCCGGCAATACCACCACCATTGATCAGACCAGCCAGACTCTGTCCCTCAGCTGGCAGAGCTTCAACGTGGGCTCGCAGGATACGGTGATCTTCGAGCAGCCCGACGCCGCCTCGCTCGCGATCAACCGCATCTACAGCTCGACGGGCAGTGAGATTCTCGGACACCTGGATGCCAACGGTCAGGTCTGGCTGATCAATCCGAACGGCGTGCTCTTTGGGGCCGGCGCGCAAGTGAGCGTGGGTGGGCTCGTCGCCTCGACCCTCGATCTGGTGAGTAGTCCCGGCACGACGGCACAGTTCCGCGGCGACGGGCGCGGCAGCGTCATCAACCAGGGCACGATCACCGCGGCAAGCGGCGGCTACGTGGCATTCCTCGGTCATCAGGTCCTGAACGAGGGCACGATCAGCGCGCAGCTCGGGACGGTGGCTCTCGGCGCCGGCAGCGCGCAGACGCTGACCTTCAGCGACCACCACTTGCTGCATCTGCAGGTCGAGAAGAGCACCCTCGCCGATCTGGTCGCCAACGGCCAGCTCATTGAGGCCAACGGCGGCCGCGTGATCATGACCGCGGGGGCCCGTGACTCGCTGCTCGCGAGTGCCGTCAACAGCACCGGAGTCGTGCAGGCCGAGACGGTTGCGGGCCACGGCGGCAGCATCGACTTGCTGGGCGGCGGCCCTGCGAGCACGGTACAGGTCGGGGGCACCCTGGATGCAAGTGCTCCACACGGGGGCAACGGCGGGTCGATCGAGACTTCCGCGGCCCACGTGAGCATTGCCGGTACGGCGAACATCACCGCAGCCGCTCCGGTGGGCCATAGTGGCACCTGGTTGGTCGATCCCACCGATCTCACCATCGACAGCAGCGCCGCCACGACCATCGACACCTCCCTCGATGGAGGCACGAACGTCACCGAGCAGACTACCTCGGGTGGCGCGAGCGGCACGGGTACGCAGTCGAGTGGACCCGGCGACATCAATGTCGACGCCGCGATCACCTGGACCAATCCGGCGTCGTCGCTGACCCTGCTCGCTTACCACGGCATCAACGTCAACGCGCCAATCAGCGGCGCCGGACAGGTGGTCATGGACGCCGGCGGCGGCAACCTGACGCTCGGCGCCAGCGGCACCGTGAGCGCCCAGGGCGGCATCACGATCGGAGCCGGTGCCAACTTCGTCAATGACGCCGGCGCCGCGGCTCTGAGCGTGGGCAGCGGCGCCACCTGGCTGGTTTACTCGACCAATCCGACGCTGGACACCACCGGCGGAATGGCGCCGTCCTTCATCCAATACGACGCGGCCTACGGCGCAACCCCCGCCGTCAGCGGCAGCGGCTTCCTCTACAGCGTCGCCCCGTCCATTACTGTCACGGGGCTCACTGGCACGGTGAGCAAGGTGTATGACGGCACCACCACTGCGACGCTCGTCGGCTCGAACATCACGGCGACGGGGCTCCTCAACGGCGACACGATCAGTTCCGGCACCGGTAGCTACGCGACGCCGGACGCCGGAACCGGTCTCGATGTGACCTCGCCCGCCAGTGCATCGGCCCTCACCGTAACCAGCGCAGGCGGTGTGCCGGTGTATGGCTACGCGCTCGCCAGCCCGACGCTCACCGCCGCAGTCGGCACGATCACTCCGGCGCCGCTCGTCGCGACGATCGTCGGTGATCCGACCAAGGTGTACGACGGCACCACGACCGCGACGCTGACCTCGGCGAACTATTCCCTGAGCGGTTTCATCGGTACTCAGGGGGCAACCGTCAACCAGCCGGTCTCAGTGACCTACGGCTCCGCGTCCGCCGGCCCGGGCACGATCACGGCGACCCTCGCCGCGCCCGACTTCATCGCCGATTCGGGCACCAACCTTTCCAATTACCAGCTGCCGGCCACGGCCGCCGGCGCGGGGACCATTACTCCAGCTCCGCTCAATCTGACCGGCCTGCTGGCCAACAGCAAGGTCTACGACGGCACCACCACCGGCTCACTCGATGTAAGCAATGCCGGTATCTTCGGCGTCATTGCCCCGGACGCCGGCCAGGTCTCGCTCAGCACCAGCGGAGCGACCGGCGCCTTTGCCAGCGCCAACGTCGGCAGCGACATCTCGGTCACGCCGGCCGGCTTCTCTCTCACGGGCGCCAAGGCCGGCGACTATCAGCTGATCGCGCCCACCGGTCTTACGGCAGACATAACGCCGAAGGGGCTGTCCATCGCCGGCGTCACCGCCGGTGACAAAGTATACGATTCGACCATCGCCGCGGCGCTGAATGCCGGCTCCGCAGTCCTGTCGGGCGTCGTCGCCAGCGACACTGGTAACGTCGATCTGTCGACCTCCGGCGCCAATGGAACGTTCGCCTCGCCAAATGTCGGCAACAGCATCGCGGTGACAGCGAGCGGCTTCGCCCTTACCGGAAGTGCGGCCGGAAATTACACTCTCACCCAGCCAAGCGGGCTGACCGCGAGCATTACTCCCGCGCCGCTGACCATCACGCTCGCCGGCAATCCCACACGCCTCTACAACGGCAGCACGACCGCGGTCGCGCCGGGCGCGGATTTCTCGATTTCGGGCTTCGTCGGCTCGCAGAGCGCCACCATCCCGCAGAACGCCTCGGCGGAGTACGCCTCGGCCAATGCCGGCACGGGCATCCCCGTGACCGCCACACTCGAGGTGTCCGACTTTTCGGCCGGCTCCGGGACGCTGCTGTCGAACTACAGCTTCCCGCACAGCGTGACAGGAGCTGGCACCATAAACCCAGTGACTCTCACGGGTTTCGTCACCAACAATCCGACCAAAGTCTACGACGGCACCACTGCGGGTACGCTGACGAGCGGCGATTATGTGCTCAGCGGCCTGGTGGGCAGCGACAGTATTACGGTGAATCAGGCTAGCGGCACCTATGCGTCCGCGAACGCTGGACCGGAGCCGATCACCGCGAGCCTCACGGGTGCCAATTTCACCGCAGGCGGCGGCACGCTGCTCTCGAACTACGTGCTGCCGAGCTCGTTGTCGGGGCAAGGCACGATCCAGCCCGCGCCCCTGGGCGGCAATTACGTCATCTCCGGCACGATCGGCAACAATCCCACCAAGACCTATGACGGCACGACCACTGCGACACTGACGCCGGCGAATTTTCAGCTCACCGGCTGGGTGGGCGGCGACGGCGCCACGGTCACGCAGACCGTCGGGCAATACTCGAGCGCCAACGCTGGCGCCGAGGAAGTCACCGCGCAACTGACCAGCGGCGACTTCGTGCCCCAGGGCAGCACCAATCTCGGCAACTACACGCTGCCGACGGTCGTATACGGAACGGGTACGATCAACCCGGCACCGCTGACGGTGAGCATCGTTGGCAACCCGACCAAAGTGTACGACGGCACTACTACTGCGGTATTGAGCGCAGCCGACTACCAGATCTCCGGCTTTGCCAGCGGCGAGGGCGCGACGATCGTTCCGGCGTCCTTCAGCAACTACGCGAGCAAGAATGTCGGCGTACAGACGATCACCGCGACCCTCACCAGCTCGGCCTATACGCCCAATACGGGCACGCTCCTTTCGAACTACGTGCTCGCGACCACCGCCACCGGCTCCGGTGCAATTACGCCGGCGCCGCTCTATGTCACCGGCGTATCGGCCCTGGATAAAGTGTATGACACGACGACCGCGGCGAGTCTCAACGTCGGGAATGCCGGGCTGAGCGGGCTCGTCTCGGGTGATGTCGGCGCGGTGAGTCTCACCGCCTCGAGCAGCGGAACTTTCTCCCAGGCCGACGTCGGCGGTAACCTGGCGGTTGCGGCCAATGGCTTCTCGATCTCGGGGAGCGAGGCTTCAAACTACACGCTGCAGGCCGTAACCGGATTGCATGCCAACATCACGCCGGCGCCGCTGATTGTCGCGGGCGTAACCGCCAACAGCAAGGTTTACGACGGCACCACGGCGGCGACTCTCAGTACCTCCGGCGCGAGCCTCGATGGCGTGCTCGGAACGGACCCGGTGACGCTCTCGACGAGCGGCGCGAGCGGTACCTTCGCTTCCGCGGATGCCAGTACAGCCATACCCGTGACGGCGAGCGGGTTTACGCTGGGTGGCAGCAAGGCGTCCGACTACACGCTCAGCCAGCCCGCGGGCCTCACCGCAGCGATCACCCCGGCGCCGGTCACCGCGACCATCACCGGTAACCCGACCAAGTCCTATGACGGCACCAACTCGGCGACGCTGACCGCCGGCGACTATGCCCTGAGCGGGTTCGTCGGCGGTCAGAGTGCGACCGTGCCACAGTCGGCGACGGCCAACTATCTGACGGCGAACGCGGGCACGGATGTCGGTCTCGAGTCGACGCTCGTGATCTCCGACTTCGTCGCCGCCCCGGGCACCAACCTCGCGAACTACAGCATGCCGGGCAGCGCCGCGGGCACGCTCGGCACGATTGTACCGATGATCCTCAATCTCTCCGGCACGCGTGTCTACGACACGACGACGAATGCGGCCGGCACGCTGTTTGGCACACTGAATGGCTTGGACGGCGACACGCTCTCGGTATCCGGCGCCGGGACCCTCAACAGCAAGAACGTCGGGGCGGAGGGCTTCGCCTCACTAGGAACGCTGACGCTGTCCGCCAACGGCAGCGCGCTAGCCAGCAATTACACACTGGTCGGCGGTACCGATACGGTAAAGATTACGCCGGCAACGCTTACTGTGACCGGCACATCGGCCGCAAACAAGGTATACGACGGCACGACGGCGGCGGCGCTGAGCGGAGCCACCCTGGCCGGGGTGCTGGGCTCCGACAGCGTCACGCTCGGTAATGACACTACCGGCACTTTTGCGGGCAAGAACGTCGGCACCGGCATTTCGGTCGGCGCGGCCATGACGATCAGCGGTGCCGATGCGGGTAATTACACCCTCACTCAGCCGTCCGGCCTCAGTGCGAATATCACCGCGCTCGGCATCACGGTCACCGCGACTGGCGTCGATAAGGTCTACGACGGAACGGTAAACGATCCGGCGACCCTGGCGAGCAGCGGGGTGGTCGCTGGGGATAGCGTCGTCTTCAGTGATTCTGCCGCGACATTTGCCGATCCGAATGTCGGCAACGGAAAGACTGTCTCGGTGAGCGGCATCACGGCGAGCGGCGCTGACGCAGGGAACTACACACTTCTCAATACCTCGGCAACCACGGCCGCGAATATAACGTCGTATGTACTCAACCTTACTGGTACACGGGTGTACGACGATGCGACGGACGCGAACGCGGC
The DNA here is from genome assembly GCA_050738635.1 of Steroidobacteraceae bacterium. GTDB lineage: Bacteria > Pseudomonadota > Gammaproteobacteria > Steroidobacterales > Steroidobacteraceae > 13-2-20CM-66-19. The sequence goes on along the minus strand of JBOIAB010000074.1, from coordinate 53,819 downwards.
CCTCTTCGGCAGCGCAGGCGTGCTCACGGGGGTCCATGGTGAGACGCTGACGCTCTCGGGCACGGGAACCTTGAGCAGCAAGAACGTCAGCGCGCAGCAGAGCTTCTCCTTGCCGCTGTCGGGATTCACGCTTACGGGTAATGGCAGCGCGCTGGCCAGCAACTACACCCTGAGCGGCGGCACCGACTGGGTCGACATTACGCGAGCCCCGCTCACAGTAACCGGCACGTCGGCCGCGAGCAAGGTATACGACGGAACCACGGCTGCGGCGCTGAACGGAGCGACCCTGGTCGGGGTGCTCGGCACCGATGCCGTGACGCTCGGCAATGACAGCACCGGTACTTTCGCCACCAAGGACGTGGGTAATGGCATAGCGGTCAGTACCGCCATGACGATCGGTGGCGCTGATGCGGGTAACTATACCCTCACTCAGCCGTCGGGACTCAGTGCGGACATCACCCCCCTCGATATCACGGTCACCGCCACGGGCGCCAATAAGGTCTACGACGGCTCCATGAACGATGTGCCCACTCTTGCGAGCAGCGGGGTTGTCGCGGGAGACGGAGTCACCTTCTCGGACACCGCGGCGACGTCTGCCGATCCGAACGTAGGTAACGGCAAGACAGTATCGGTGAGTGGCATTACCGCGAGCGGCGCCGACGCCGATGACTATACCGTCCTCAATACGTCGGCGACCACCACGGCGGATATCACCCCCTATGTACTGAGCCTGACCGGCACGCGCGTGTACGACGGCACGACACATGCCGTCGCAACCCTCTTCGGCAGCAACGGCGTGCTCACGGGCGTTAATGGCGAAACGCTGACGCTCTCTGGCACGGGAACCTTGAGCAGCAAGAACGTGAGCGCGGAGCAAAGCTTCTCTTCGCCGCTGTCGGGATTCACGCTTGCCGGCAACGGTAGCGCGCTGGCCAGCAATTACACCCTGACCGGCGGCACCGACTGGGTCGACATCACGCCGCTGGCCATTACGGTCAATGCGACCAGCGCCAGCAAGGTGTACGACGACACCAAGACCGACTCAGGGGTAACGCTCGCGAGCGGCGGGGTGCTCGCCGGCGACGTGGTTGACTTCTCGGACGGCTCTGCGACCTTCGCCACGAAGAATGCGGGTACCGGGATCACGGTAACGGTGAGCGGCATCGCGGCGAGCGGCACGGATGCGAGCAACTACTCGCTCACCAGCGCGACCGCGACTACCACGGCGGACATTACGCCCAAACCGATCACCGTAACGGCGACTGGCACCAACGTGGTTTACAGCGGCAGTGCCAGCGACTCGGTCGCGCTCTCGAGCAGCGGGGTGCTCGCCGGCGATACGGTAACCTTTGCCGATACTTCGGCGAGCTTCGCCAACCCCAACGTGGGGACCGCGAAGACCGTGACGGTGAGCGGTATTACAGAAGGTGGCGCGAGCGCCGGCGACTACACGCTCAATAGTACTACTGCGGCCACGACAGCCGATATCACGCCGTACGTGCTGAGCCTGACCGGCACGCGGGTGTATGACGGCACGACGAACGCAGCCGCCGCCCTGTTCGGCAGCGACGGCGTAATCAGCGGGACCAATGGAGAGACGCTGACGCTCTCGGGCACAGGAACCTTGAGCAGCAAGAACGTCAGCGTGGAGCAAAGCTTCTCTTTGCCGCTGTCGGGATTCACGCTCACCGGTAACGGCAGTGCTCTGGCAAGCAACTACACGCTCACCGGAGGCACCGACTGGGTGGACATCACGCCTGCGCCCCTTGCCGTGACAGGAACGACTGCGGCGAGCCGGGTCTACAACGGCACCGCGACCGCGTCACTGAGCGGAGCTGCGCTCGCCGGAGTCTTCGGCGGGGATGCGGTCACGCTCGGCAACGACACTACCGGCACATTCGCCACCAAGAACGTGGGCAACGGAATCGGCGTCACCACCGCGATGACGATTGGGGGCGCCGATGCCGGCAACTACATGCTGACTCAGCCGACGAGCATCACGGCGGATATCACTCCCGCGCCCCTCACCGTGACGGGGACGACCGCGGCGAACCGGGTTTACGACGGGACCACGACCGCGTCTTTGAGCGGAGCCACGCTCGCCGGCATCATCGGCGGCGATACGGTTACTCTCGGGAACGACACGACCGGTACGTTCGCCACGAAGAACGTGGCCAACGGCATCGGCGTCTCCACGTCCATGACGGTCGGCGGCGCGGATGCCGGCAACTACACGCTCATCCAGCCGACGGGCATTACAGCGGATATCACTCCCGCGACTCTCACCGTGACAGGCACGACCGCGGCCAGCCGGGCCTACGACGGGACCACGACCGCCTCATTGAGCGGAGCCACACTCGCCGGCGTCGTCGGCGGGGATACGGTCATTCTCGGCAATGACACGGCCGGCACGTTTGCCACCAGGAACGTCGGCAACGGCATCGGTGTGACCACGGCAATGACGATTGGCGGCGCCGATGCCGGCAATTACACATTCAATCAGCCGACGGGCATCACGGCGAATATTACCCCTTATGTACTGAGCCTGACCGGCACGCGGGTATACGACGGTACGACTGACGCAGGTGCGACTCTTTTCGGCAGCAGCGGCGTCCTTACCGGCGTCAACGGCGAGACCCTGACGCTCTCGGGCACGGGCACCTTGAACAGCAAGAATGTCAATGCCGAACAGGGTTTTGCCTCTCTGAACGGCGTCACGCTCGCGGGCAACGGCGGTGCGCAGGTGGGCAATTACACGCTCACCGGCGGCACCGACTGGGTGGACATCACGCCTGCGACGCTCGTCGTGATGGGCACGACTGCGGCGGACAAAGTGTATGACGGCACGACAGTAGCCGCGCTGAGCGGCGCGACTCTCGCTGGCGTCCTGGGGAGTGACAGCGTGACGCTCGGGGACGACAGCACGGGGGCCTTCACCACCAAGAACGCGGGCACCGGCATTGACGTCGCCACCGCAATGACGATCAGCGGCGCCGACTCCCGCAATTACACACTCGCGCAACCGACGAACGTCGCTGCCGACATCACGCCCAAGTCGATTACCGTGACGGCGACCGGCACCAACCGTACGTACAACGGCGGTACCGCCGATCAGGTTGCTCTGGCAAGCAGTGGTGTCGTGAGCGGCGACACCGTCGGCTTCGAGGATACCGCCGCGACATTCGCGACGCCCACGGTCGGTAACGACAAGACGGTCACGGTCAGTGGTATCGCTGTGACGGGCTCATCCGCCAGAGATTACACCCTGAGCGACGACGTTGCGACGACGACTGCGAATATCACGCCGAGCGATGGTGCCCAGCAGACGGCGGTCGCCGTCACGTACCTCGAGCTTTCTCCCACGGCCATCGCGACTCCTTACGGCATGGCACCGTCGGACTCGCCAGGTGAGCTGATGAGCAACCGCAAAAAGCTGCATCGGTCGGTCGAGCGCAACGTGGAGCGCCGCGATTTCCAGCCGGGGCTCGCCCTGCAGATCGTCGACGGCGGAGTTCGCCTGCCGTCTTCGGCGAAGTGACACGGCCGATGAGCTCCTCTCGTTTGCGACTCTCCCGCGTCGAGCCGCTGCGACTCCTACTGAGCGTCGCCCTCGGCATCGCGACCCCCACGGCGGCGCTCGCCCAGGCACAACCCCCCTCGGGCGGGCAGCTGCAGCAGCAGTTGACCCTGCCGCCAGCGCCAGCCAATGCCTCGAAACCGTCGATCGCGATCAAGCAGCCCACCCAGGCACGGTCGGCGAACACGACACCCATCCCCGTGCGGGTGATCGCGATCATTGGCAACACGCTGCTGCCCACCGCGCAGCTGCATGCGCTGGTGGCCTCCGCGGAGGGACAGACGATTACCCTAGGTCAGCTCCAGGCGCTGGCCGAGCGAATCACCGAGTTCTATCACCGCCATGGCTACCCTCTGGCGCGCGCCTACGTGCCGGCTCAGCGTATCGAGAACGGCAGGGTCACGCTTGCGGTCCTCGAGGCGCGCTACGGCAAGGTGCAGCTCCACAATCGGAGCGGGACATCCGACCGACCCTTGCACGAGACGCTGGCCCCACTTGCCACCGGCGCGCCGGTGAGTGCCGGTACCCTGGATCGCACGCTGCTTCTCATGTCGGACATTCCGGGGGTCATCGTCAATGCCGTTGTACGCCCCGGCGCGGCGACCGGCACTTCGGATCTGTATGTCGATGTCACTTCGGCGCCGCGTTACACAGGGCTGGTCGCCGTTGATGATTACGGCAATCGGTACACCGGCCGGCCCCGTGCGACCGGCAGGCTGGACGTGAACGGTCTGCTGGGCGAGGGCGACAAGCTCACCGCGAACGTGCTGACTTCCGGTGCCGGCCTGTCATACGGGCAGCTCGACTATCGCTTCCTGTTGGATGGGCAAGGGACCGTCCTCGACGCCTCGGCATCCGAGCTGTACTACCGCCTGTCGGGGAACCTGGCACCCCTCGAGGCACACGGCACGGCGCAAGTGGACAGCCTGTACCTGAGCCAGCCGCTGATTCGAGCGGTCGGGGGCAATCTATATCTGCAGCTGCAGTACGATCACAAGGATCTGCTCGATCGATTGGATGCGGCCGCGATCCATGAGTTCCGCAGAACGAACGACGTGGCATTGACGCTCGCCGGCGATCGTCGCGATGCCCACGGCATCACCAACTTCAATGTCAGCGTTACGTTCGATCACGTGAGCTTCGACAATACCGCGGCTGCCCTCGCCGACAGCCTCGGTGCCCGTACGGAGGGGGTCAGCGAGCACTACGATTTCACCCTGGCTCGCCTGCAGCAACTCGACGAGTACGACGGCGTGTACCTTGCCGCGACCAGTCAACTCGCGAGCCGCAATCTCGATCCCTCGGACCAGTTCTATCTCGGCGGCCCGAGCAACGCACGCGGCTACGACGTCGGCGCGCTGACGGGCGCGGATGGATATCTGCTCACAGCCGAATGGCGGCGGTCTCTGCCGCTGCCGTGGCGGGGTGCCTGGCTTGCGAGCCTGTTCGTCGATCGCGGGCACCTCGCAGTCTACAAGGAACCGGTGGCGCCGGGCCCGAACTCCGCCACCCTGTCGGACGTCGGCATGGGCCTGAGCTGGAATGGGCCGGATCAGTGGCAGTTCAGCCTCCAGGGGGCAACTCCGGTTGGGCCGTCCTCGGCGCTTCTCGGCCCAACCTCGAGCGCCCGCGTCTGGACTCAAATCCAGAAGGGGTTCTGAACCGTTGGTCTGCGGCAAGGATCAGAACTGCGAGGTCAAGCTAACAGCAGGATGCTTCCGTCCGGCCGCCTGGGCACGCGAGTTGCGATGGGAATGGCCGTGATCCGTAAGCTCAAATCCGGCAAGTACAGGCTGTACTCGCGCAAGGCCGATCCGAGAACGCGCCGAAGGCGAAACCTCGGGACATTCGACACACGCGCAGCCGCGGAAAAGCACGAGCGCGCAGTGCAATTCTTCAAGCGAAGATAGCGCTCGAGGCCGTTGCCGCGACAGAAGCCCGGGCGGCCCGACATCGCCTGACACTCAACTCTAAAACCTGGGGAGCACTGACATGTACCGGAAGCAATCGTTCTGTCTGACTGCCGCGCTGTGTGCGCTGGTGATAAGTGCCGTGGCCGCGGCGGATGAGCATCCCGTCAAGGACTCCTATATCACGAGCAAGGTCAAGGCGGAGCTCGTCAGTGACTTCGGGACGAGGGCGGCCCACATCCATGTGACAACCAAGGACGGCGTCGTCGCGCTGACGGGCATGATAAGTTCCGCAGACGCCAAGGACAGGGCGGACCGGGACGCCCGACGCGTCAAGGGCGTCGTCGCCGTCATCGACAAGCTCGATGTCAAGTGATCACTCGCCAGGATCAGAAGGTTCAGACGGGACCGCCGGGAAGGGAAGTCCAAAGTTGGACGCACGCGCAGAGGGAGTACTATGGCACAGCCATTCGCGGGATACCGGCGTAAGCGCGACTTCTCGGCAACCCTGGAGCCCAAGCCCGATGGCCGCTGGAAACGTGCTCGCGATGCGCGTTTCGTGGTCCATCTGCACCATGCACGCAGCCGCCACTGCGACCTGCGGCTGCAAGTCGGAGACACGCTGCGCAGCTGGGCAGTTCCGAAGGGCCCCTCGCTCGATCCGGCGCGCATACGCCTCGCGGTAGAGGTGGAAGACCACCCGCTCTCCTACGGGAGTTTCGAAGGGAGGATTCCGGAGGGTCACTACGGCGCGGGCGAGGTACAGATATGGGATCAGGGCCGCTGGATGCCCGAGGGGGACGTGCGCCGGGCTCTGAGAACCGGGCACCTTCGCTTCTCTCTCGACGGCGCCCGTTTGCACGGCAGTTGGTCCTTGGTTCGTACTTGGCTCCCCGGCAAGCAGCCGCAGTGGCTGTTGGTGAAATCACGCGACGAAGCTGCGCGTGCCGGCGATGAAGCCGATGACACGCCGCTGTCCCAGTGGCACTCTGACGGATCAGCCAGCCGCAGAGCCGCCTCGCCCCGCAAGGGCCGCTCTGGGGCGCGCAGCACACCGCTGCCAAAAACCATCGGCTTGCAACTTGCACGGCTGGCGGACCGCGCACCGGGAGGTGCAGCCTGGCTGCACGAAGTGAAGTTAGTCAGACGAGTACGCAGTGGTGGGGTATACGAGGGGAAAGGGAGCCCGCGCCGGTCTTGGCTCACTGCTCGTGGCTCGTCCCGGCGATGGTAAGGGTTGGCACTACGTGGGCCGTGTGGGCACCGGCATGGACGATGCACTTCTCCGTGACCTCAAGCGACGCATGCGAGAGACGACGACCAGCCCGCCGTTGGCGCATGCCCCAACCCGTGCACAGCTTCGCGGCGCGACCCCCGTATGGATCAGGCCCGAGCTGGTGGTGGAGGTGGAGTTTCGTGGTCTCACCGCAGACGGCTTGCTGCGTCAGGCCAGCCTCAAAGGGCTGCGAGAGGATCGCAGCGACGCTTCGCTACGTCCGGGCCAGCGCGACCAGGCGCAGGTCAGCGCCCGAAACATGAAGCACAACCCGGATGCCAACTCTCCCGACGCGCGCCCAACGTCTCGGAGTCGCGGCTGACGCGCGCGAGCTTCTGGACGCGCGCTGCCGCCGGATGAAGCCTCAACTGCAGCGCGTCGAAATCCGGCCCATTATCCGTCGCGATGACGATCTCCCCGTCCAATACCGAGTTCTCGGGAAAACGTCGTAGCACCGCATTGTGCAAGTCAGGAAAGTACCGATCGAGCGGCCGGGCGTCGCGGCCTGTATGCAGACGTCATCCCCGCTGCGGAACACGATCGCCCGAAAGCCGTCCCATTTGGGCTCATATAGATAATTCCCGACGGGCAGCTCGCTCCCGAGCGTGGCTAACATCGGCTCGATGGGCGGCTCGACGGTGAGCGCTGAGCCGCTCTTCTTCCGCCTCATTTTGCGGTTGCTTGACGGCACGCGCTAGCAAACCGGAACGGTATGTCAGTTGCTGAAGGGATCCACATCATTTCACCGGAGCAGGATCATCATGAAAAGCGCGCAAGTCAAGGAATTGGTGTTGCAGTCCCTGGAGCACGAGCGCGGCGGCGTCAAGATTTATGAGGCTGCGCTTGAGTGTGCTGCGAACGACGAGCTAAGAGAGGAGTGGGAAAACTACTTGCAGCAGACGCGGCGGCACGTACAGGCGCTGACGACGGTCTGCAGCGCACTGGGACTCGATTCAGAGGAACAGACGCCTGGCAGCCAGATTCTCCATAAAATGGGCGCTGCCCTCGTCGCGGCCATGGAAGAAGCACGCAACGGCGGCAATGCAGAAGCGGCGCAGTTGGTTGCGTGCGAGTGCGTGGTGCTCGCTGAGACCAAGGATCATCTCGACTGGGAGCTCCTCGGCGAGGTGGCGAAGAAGCTCAAGGGAGAGGAGGAGGAAGCGCTGCGCAGTGCCTATGAGCAAATCGAGGATGAAGAGGATGAGCATCTGTACCACACCCGCGGCTGGTGCCGAGAGCTGTGGCTGGAGTCGCTGGGCCTGAAGGCGGTCTTGCCGCCTCCCGAGGAACGACGCGACGTGAAAACGGCCATTGGTGCTGCGCGCGCTCAGCACGCCCGCACCAAGATGCGTTAGCCCTTCAGTCGAACGGCCAGGGCGCAGCGTTCGGTAGCTTCTTTTCGGCAGACCCGCGCCGGCGCATGCCGAGCTGGTGCCCCGCGATCGCTGGGAATCGGTCTTTCGTGCCCAAGGCATGCGCAATCCCACCCCGCGCATGAAAATGATCGACGGATTCAATGCCGGATGGATCGACTTCCCGGGTCGCGGTGTGCACGCGCGCAAGGGGCTCCATCAGCCTCAACCAGGCCATTGCCACCGTCCTCTCCCATTCCTGACGAGACCTCGCCAGGGCATCGTGCTGGGAGAACGGTTGGGAAGTGCTCCGGTAGAGCCTGATTCGGAGTAAAGTGGTGGTAGCCAACCCGCGATTACAGAGGGAACCTCGTGCCCAGACAGAACTACCACCAAGTCCGGAAACAAAAGGAGCTGAGCAGGAAGGCGCGCCAGCTCGAGAAGCAGCAGCGCCGGACGGCTCGCTCGAGCGATTCCGGAGCGACCGCGACGCCACTGCAGGATCCACCTGCCGGCCCCAGCGATCCGACACCAAGCAGCGGCACATGAAGCTCGCCTACGCCACCGCCCGTCAGGAACGCTCCGCCCAACTGCGCCGCGAGCGAGAGGCTGCGCCCAAGCTGTGCGCGATGTTCCCGGGAGTCGAGCAACTGCGCTTCGAGCTGAGTTTCGAAAGCAGTGGGACGAGTACGCCCGTATCCCAGTCGCACGCCTTGCACCCTCCAGCCCGCGCGTACTTCTCCTTCCCCTGTCCGCACGCCGACTGCGACGGCCGGTTCGAGCTGGGCACGGCCGTGCACACGGCAGTGGAGGACCCGTCACATCGGATCGAAGGTGCCCTTGTATGCGCTGGATCTCGCGCGAGTGACTTCGCGGCGAAGCCGCCGTGCCAGTTGCGCCTTCACTTTACGGTGACGGCAGTTTGCTCACCGGCCGCTGACCGGCGCTAGTTGCGACGGTTTGGCTTGACCGCCGGACGCGCCGCTTGCGGTCGCGTGAAGTCGATGACGAAATGGTCTCCGTCGAACTCCACGACCTTGCCTATCAGATCGGGGCGGACGTGATAGCACCCGGACCTGCCGGCTTTATCGCGCTCCGGGAAAGTAACGACCATTCGGACCGGGAGATCCCCCTCACGGGCCTGCGTCAGGTGCTCACTCAATGTCGTGACGATCTTGGAATCGGCCTGCGCGGTGGAAAGCCTGGTTTCGTAACGCAAAATTCCGCGGGCAGGGTGGCCGAAATGCGCTGGCTGACAGTTGAGCACCATGGCGCCGTCTGCGGCCATGGCGGAGAGGCTACCCAGTCGGCTTGCCGGTTTCGCGCCGAATCGGCTGAAAGCATCGATCAGGGTAAGATTCATCACTCTTTTGGGCTCCTGCGTCAGGTGTTGCTGGGACGGCGTCCCACGCCCAACGCGTCAGACCAGCATGCGCGCCCCGTAGCGCGAGCGCAAGTCACGGCCTGGCGGCGTCCGCTGCCCCCGAACAAAAGTTCGGCAGTCTGCCCCCAAATCCTGTAATCTGTGATGTGGCTCGTGCCTTTTCGGCTTGTCTGCCTTGGCGCCATGCGCCGCCTCTTGGGCGCGCCTTCCGGCCCATGTCTGCCACCCTCGCAAAGCTCCCCGAACCGGGAGGCAGCATATCTGCCTCTCCATATCTTTTCTCTTACGGGTATTCTGCAGTGACAAAGTTATACGTTGGAAATCTCCCCTTTACCGCGACCGACGACTCCGTGCGCGAACTGTTCGCCCAGCACGGGACGGTCGAGAAAGTTTCGTTGATTACTGATCGCGAGACCGGTCGCCCGCGCGGCTTCGGTTTCGTCGAGATGTCGAATGCCGATGCGTCTCGGGCGATGCAGGCGCTGAACGGCAAGGATTTCGATGGCCGCTCTCTCAAGGTGAACGAGGCGCAGGAGCGCGAGCGCGGCGGCGGCGGCGGGAACCGCGGCGGCGGCGGCGGCGCGCGCCGATACTGACGTCCCACCATTCGGCACCGCTCCCGGCCACGATGGCCGGGAGCGGCAAGCTGATTGCTACCGGCGCTAATGCGCCGGGCCCGGACCGCAAGTCCTCCCCTCGGACGGGCGATTTTCCAGCCGGTAAGTCGGGCCGCGACGGGTGAGCACCACGCTCCGGGAGCCCGGTCGAATTCGCGCTGAGTCGGATTTCGATGTCCGGTCATGTGCTCCAACGGATACTCCCATGAGCGAGTATGAGTTCACCGTTTCCTTGCGGATCCGCCATCCTAGAGTCGACCCGGCGACGATCACTGCCACGCTCGGCATCCAGCCGCAGCACACCTGGCAGGCGGGCCAGCCGCGCTGCGATGCGGCGGGAGTGGAGCTGGGCGGCAAGCATCACGACAGCTACTGGATGGGCGGCCTGACGGATGAGCCGCAGCTTTCCTCCGCCAGCGTCTCGGTGGAGGCGGTGATCCTGAAGATCTTGAGTCACCTGCGCCGCGCACAATCCTTCCTCGATGAACTGAATGCGCAGGGCGGCGTCGCGGAGCTCCTCGTCAGCCTGTTTGCGCGCGATGACTTCCGGCTCGAGCTCCCGTCGGACTCCCTGACCTTGCTCGGCCGGCTGCACCTGGCTGTCACCCTCGACGTCCATCTTCATTCACCGCTCACGGCAGCGGCATCGAAGGCGAACTGACCCGGTCGCCGCTCAAAGCGCTACCGACCTCATCAGATGGGCGAAACCAGAATCACCTCCGCGCAAGCGCTCGTCGCCGACCCCTCGGCGCTCATGCGGCTGCTCGAGGAGGTGCCGGATGCCGGCGAGATCCGCCCGGAGCTGTCCAAGCCCTACTTCACACGGCGCTGGCGGCACTCCGATCAACACAGCTTCTGGATCGCGAGCGACGGCACGACGGCCGTGTGCCACACCCTGACGGGCCTCGAGCTCGATGAGGTGATTGCCCTCTGGCTCAGCTTCGACGATTACCGGCGGCGACCCGGATTCACACTGTCGGCGAGCTGGCTGGGCAAGATCATCGAGACGGAGCTGGGCGTGACAGTCGAGCTCGACGAGTGATCACGCTCAGCTTTCGAGCGCTCAGGGGCGAATCGTTGATCCTCGTGCGCGGGGCGTATTTCAGGATTTGCGGCGACGGGACGCTTCGCGGACCCGACAACGACGTCACGGCCAACTACACCGACGGGCTCTGGCAGCTGGGGCGAAGACAGCACACGATGCTGGAGTGTCGCGACGCGGTATATCTGCGTGTGACCACCTCGGACGGCCAGCGCGAATGCATCGGGCCTTACGAATGTCTCAAGGTGGCCCGGGGCGCGATCTTCTCGAACGACACCTATCTCGGCGCGCACACGCGCGGGGAGTCGTACCTGCCGGAGACCGATATATGGAGGGAGATCGCGCTTCTGTCCGACCTATGAGCCGGGGTTCGAGGCTGCGGTCGTTACCGCGCGCTGCCGAGGCGCTCAAGCGAACGCGTTTACACGGTTTCGGCAGATCTCAAGCATGCCCGCAATGACGTTGTTGGGGTCAACCGTGCGCGCGGCCTTCTCAGGTAGAGCAACCCTTTCTACGGCCAATTTCATCTCATGGAGCATGCCATCGGTGGCGGCATCTGCTTCGGCGACCGTCAGACCCGCATTTGCTGCCAGCGCCCGAATGTCAGCCCGACGGACATTGTCATCCCTGCCGTTCAATTTCAGGGCCATCCGATCGTGTTTGAGATTTGGGAACACTCGGGTCGTTACCGCATCATAGAGCGGCGCCAGGCGAACGCTGCGAAAGGTATGGTCACCGGGTTCTGCGATCTTGAGAAGAGCCATGTTCTTGAGATGCATATCGCCGTCTGCGATGAGCCACGCGAAGAGAGCACGTCTGACAACGGCGAGAATGTCGCTCTTCGGGTCGGTCGACTGCGGCCGGACGGCGCGCGTAGCTCTCTCCATCGTTGCGTCGTACTTCGCGTTTGGAAACAAGTCCAGCACGGAGCAGAGATCCTCGAGCGCTAGCATCCTTCTGTCGTCCGTACTCTCGCGGATGTCGAAGCGCTCGACGAGTAGGGCAGGTGGCATTCCGTCAGGCATCGGGATCAGGGCTATGGCGGGCGCAGTTAGGCCCGCTGAGCGACCTAGCATCATGGCGGCCCACTCAACCAGCGGGAGGGCGGCGTACCCGCCGGTGCCTGCGGGCTTTAGGATGTGCGTGAAAGGCTTGCGGATGCTGGGCGACACGATGCCGTTGGCATCAAGAAACATAGGTGCCTTGATCTGGACGCCCGAGAGCCTCGGTGTTTCGGGGCTCGAGTAGATCCGCGCCAAGTTCTTCTCGAAGCTTGCTTCAATGTCAGTCCGACCCGGTCCGTCGTAGCGGCCCGTAAACACTCCGGAGTCGCTGAACGTTTCCAGCCGCGTCAGGAGGACGTCCGCCGGAAGCGCAGTCAGTTCCGCTTCGCTCTCCGCAATGGTGACGTTGGACATGTAGCGCTTGCCGGATCGCAGCGCGGCACGCTCGTCTTTATCGTCGAGCACCTCTTCGAGCCAGCCCTCGGGCAACAAAGAGACGATGAAGGGGGGCAATTTGCCGGGGGTCGTTTGTCGGATGAGCGGGGGTCCGGTGAAATCTGTGGGCTTCCATCGCCATTCGAACCCGTCATGTGTGAGGTGTCCGATCGGAGTGCCATGCCAGGCCACGATCAGGTCGAGCGCGGCCTCATTCTTCGTCGTTGCGGCCACGGGCTCTTGCATCAGATAGCGCTCGGCTGCTTCGCCCTCGCGATACCATTGATTCTCGCGGGCAAGCGCCCAGGTCGCATCGGCCGCCCCACGGGGGCTTCCATGTTCCTCGACAAGGCGTCCGGCAATCGCTGCGCGCATAGCTGTGTCAATGGAAGCCGCGTGCTCGCTGCGCAAGCGGAAGGCTTCGAGGAAGCGCTGGCGTATGGAGGAAACCGGAATCCGAAATTCACCCCGGCCGTCGTCCACCGCTGCCTCCCCGACCGAGGGATGAGGAGGCGCTTCATTTTGGATGATTTCCAGCGACCGCAGACGGGTGCGCTGGTTCCGGCGTCCACTTAGGTAAAGGCGGCCGTCTGAGGTTGGCCCGAGCAGAGCAGCGCTTGCCGCGGAGAGGTACGCGTTCGGATACAGGTAGTGGGCGATGCGGATGGCGTGCCTGCGAACGAGTTCGTCGGCATTGTCGGCGGCATCCACGTAGATGCCGCGCATAAGCTGAAGCAGCTTGCCTGTCTCAGCCTGATAGTGAGCCTTGGCTTTATCCAGGGTCTCGCCGACGAGATAAATGGCCACAGCTAATTTTCTAACTTTCTCGTATATCAGATACGATAAAGTTAAACTACTGGGCTGCAACTGTCAAATTGACTTATCTTTCTCGTATCTCAGATGCGAGATAGTTCAGGCGCCCTCGATCGCCTAGGGAACGGGCGGTCTGCGCGCCCCGTGGCCATTTGCCGGCGCCCCGCGCTACTGCTTCCCGATCTCGCGGACGCGCTCGCGCAACGACATGTCGTCGAGGCTCGCGATCGGCAGGCTGATGAAGATCCCGATCCGTCGCTCGAGCAGCTCGAGGGCGAGCGGATTGACCTTTCCACCCGGATGGCTGCGGGCGCTGTAAGCGCGGAACTGGCCGCGGCCAATGGAGTTGAGGAAAGCCTCGGCCAGGATGCTCCGTGCAGCCATGACTGCTCACGCCCTGCCGTTTCTGTCTCTTGACGATACGATAATACTCGAAATACAGTACGGTAGTGAAGGCCCCGCAAGTCATCGAGGCGCTTGGCGCGCTGGCGCATCAGCACCGGCTCGCGATTTTCAGGCTGCTCATAGAGCGGGGTCCTGAGGGACTCTCTGCCGGGGATATCGGCAAGCGAGTGGGCCTGATCCCCTCGTCCTTGACCTTCCATCTGCAGAACTTGCAGCGTGCGGGGCTCATCTCCCGGCGGCGCGAGAGCCGCCAGCTCATCTACAGCGCCGACTTCGAGACGATAGATGGCCTGGTCGGGTATCTGACTGAGAACTGCTGCGCAAATAGCGACTGCTGCGGGCCCGAATGTAAGCCGGCCATTTCCCGGCCGGCTGCAAAGCCCAGATCCAAAGTCGGTTAGGGCTCGGCGCGACCACCGAGCCATCATGTCCCGAGGGAGTTTCCAATGCGATCCGCCGACACACGCAATAAATTGAGCCGGCGCCAACTGCTGGCTTCGGCCACTGCCCTGGGCGCAACGGCGCTCGTGCCCCGCAAGACCTCGGCACAGCAGCCGCAGGAGGTTGCAAACGAGCTGGGCCTTCCTGCGCGGCCTTATGGATACCGGTCTCCTTTCGAGAAGGACGTGGTTCGCCTCGTCAGTTCGGGAAGCGGGCGGACGCCTCTTCAGGACCTGCAAGGCATCATCACGCCCTCCGCCTTGCATTACGAGATCCTCCATTTTGGCATGCCGCTCATCAACCCCGCGCATCACGAGCTGCTCATCGACGGTCTCGTCGAGCGCCCGTTGATCTTTACGATGAAGGATCTGGAGCGAATGCCCGCGGTCTCGCGCATTCATTTCCTCGAGTGTGCCGGCAACAGTTGGCGCGAGCAGGTCGGTAATCCCGGGAATACCCCGGAGGAGAGTCACGGCTTACTGAGTTGCACGGAATGGACCGGTGTTCCGCTCTCGGTCCTTCTCGAGCAAACCGGACTGAAGCCATCCGCACGCTGGATATTGGCGGAAGGCGCGGATGCCGGCCGCCTGGCCCGGAGCCTGCCAGTTGCAAAGGCGCTGGACGACATCATCGTCGCCTATTCGCAAAACGGCGAGGCGCTGCGTCCGGAACAAGGCTACCCGGTTCGTTTGATCGTGCCGGGATGGGAAGGGAACGTCAACGTCAAGTGGCTGCACCGCCTCGAGGTGCTCGATCAGCCGGCGATGACCGCGTGGGAAACAGGGCACTACACGGACCTTCTACCGAGCGGCAAGGCGCGACAATTCACTTTCGTGATGGAAGCCAAGTCGGTGATCGTCCGTCCGGCGGGCGGGCAGCGCCTCGAGGGTCCAGGCACTTACGAGCTCACGGGCTTGGCCTGGTCGGGCCGCGGGAAAATCAGCGGTGTCGACGTCACCGTGGATGGCGGGCGGAGCTGGCAGAAAGCCGTGCTGCAGGAACCGATTCACGCCAAGGCATTCACGCGGTTTCGCTGGACATGGAATTGGAATGGAGCGGAAACGACGATCGCCTCGCGATGCACCGACGAGACTGGCTATTGCCAGCCGACGCGCGAGCAGATCATTGCCGTACGAGGTTTGAGCGCAACCGACCACTACAATGGAATTAAATGGTGGCGTGCGCGGGCGGATGGGCAGATAACACATGCGTAAACTGACCTTTCTGGGGTTGGCATGCCTCGGGGTTTTTGTCACCTCGCTTCATGGGCAGCAAAAGCAGCTCGGCCTGGGGCATACTCCGAGCATGCAGGAGTTGCACGAATGGAGGAGCACGGTGCTGCCCGACGGAACTGGCCTGCCTCCCGGCAGTGGCACGCCTGCACAAGGCAAAAGCATCTATCTCAATGAATGTAGCGCTTGCCATGGCGATCACGGACAGGGAAGCGGGCCGCTCGCACCGCAACTCGTCGGCGGGGTCGGGACGCTCAAGAGCGGTGACCCAATTCTTACCGTGGGAAGCTATTGGCCTTATGCCACGACGGTGTGGGACTTCATCCGTCGCGCGATGCCGTATTCGCGGCCGGGGACACTGACTGCCGATGAGACGTATGCTGTCACGGCCTACTTGCTTTCTCTAAACAAAATCATCCCGCCGACCTCAGTGATGAATCGAAAAACATTGCCTGAGGTGCGCATGCCGAACCGGGATGGCTTCGTTCCAGACCCGCGCCCAGATGTTCCATGATGATCCGGCGCCGGTCGCAAGACTCTCCCGGCTCAAAACGTCCAGACGACGGTTCGCGAGCGCACGGCGCCCCAGCGTGCATTGCCGCGCAGATGCGGCAATCGCCAGAATATTTGGCTGCCACGGCGCACGAGGTGGCCCCGCACATGGTGCAAGCGCGGACCGCGCCGGCTTCGGGTGGGTTCACCGTCCAGCGGTTGGTCGCGGAAATCCGGTAACAGCGGGGCGCAGACCTCGACATGCTCCAGCAGGGGCGGCTTTCCGGCCCTCTGGCGCGCGCGATTCAGTCGTTCGCGCGACAGCGCGGCTGCAGGAGTTTACCGGCGGACCGCAACTGGACCTCGTTGGGTGGCTCAATGGGGGAAATCAGCCGGCGATCCGGCCGGAAATGCGTGATCGCCGTGCCGTCAAGGTCTGCATGGAAAGCACCCACGGGCGTCCGAATGAGATACTGCACGCTGAGGTCGACCCCAGCGGTCGTGATCCCCCCGTGTTCTGTGTCGTCTGGATGATATAGCCGCAGGTCGGCGCGGTGTATGCCGGACACTGCCGTTGGCAGCACATTCTGAGCTTGAACTGGACGAGTCCGGGCAGGAGTTGGAGCGGCGGAGTCAGCAATCGCTTCTTTTCGTCGTACATCGACCAATACCGGACCGACGGCACGCCAAGCGGATCGGCCGATACGGGCGGGGGCAAACAGCACATCGTCGGTGACCAATCGACGTGGGACGTCTTTGGTGCTTACAAGCCGATTCGGCCGCTCACCGTCTGGCCGGTATTCGCAACGTGCTGAGCACGACCCCACCATTTTCCAATCAGGCGAACAGCTGGACGGCTGGCTACAACTCGATATTTTCCAACCCGCTGCTGCGGACCTTCTACGTCAACCTGAAATACGATTTCTAGGATGAGTTGCGGATGCTGATGCGGAGTGCAGATAGTGAGCTCGCGCTTCCTGTCGATTCCGGTGCTCGCAACCCTTACGATCATTGGATCCGGTTGCGCCGATCAGCGGGGCGGCCGCAGAGGGACCGCCGCGCTTAAGAACCTCATGCACGGAGTGCGCCAACGGGTGTAGCCTCTCTGCCTGGTTGCTGCGTGCAGGAGAGGTCAATGGCGAGCATAACGACCGTAGACGGAATGAAATACCTGTTCGACCCGGGCGTGATCGCCGCTGTCGCTGACAGGGATGAGTTGACGGGCGCGAATGTCACGGTGATCTACGGACTCACGGCGCAAGAACAGAGAGTCAGCGAATCGGTGGCCGCGTTGCTGCAGCGGCTGAACCTTGCCTCGGCTTTTGCCAAGCTCACCAGGCCCGATGGCTCGTCCGTGCTGATCAATGGCAAAGCGGTGAGCGTCGTGCGTCAGCCGGTGCCCGGACAGGACCCGGAAGGGGTAAATGCCGTGATTTTCGCCGGCGGCGTGACCCAAAGCGTCCGTGAGCCGTTGGATGCGGTCAGGCAGGCGATCAACCAGGCTGGCGGCAGGCTCTAGTCCCCAATGCCTGCTGATGGCCGACGCTACGTGACCCTCGATGTGTTTGCACAGCGATGCTTCGACGGCAACCCACTTGCGGTTGTCCTGGATGCGCAAGGCCTCACGAAGCCACAGATGCAGGCAATCGCCACGGAGTTCAACTATTCCGAAACGACCTTCATACTCCCGCCGCGCGAGCCGGATCATACGGCGCAAGTACGCATTTTCACCTCGAGGACCGAGGTGCCGTTCGCGGGGCATCCCAATATCGGGACTGCGGTTGCGCTGGCCGAGGAGCTGGAGTCGCAAGGCAGTCGGGCACCCGAGCAGTTCGTATTCGAGGAGGCCGCCGGGCTCGTCCCGATCCGGCTGCTGCGGGATGGCGGTGGCGCGGTTGTAGGCGCTGAGCTCACCGCACCGGAACGCCTGTCCGTCGGGTCGACGGTACCCGTCGACGATGCGGCGGCCGCGCTGAGCCTCACTCCCGGCGATGTTGTCACGTCGACCCATTCTCCCTGGGTGATCTCCGTCGGCTTACCGTTCCTGGTTATGGAGCTCACCTCCCGGGACGCCCTGAGACACGCCAAACCCGACCTCGCAACTCATGAGCGAGTACTGCCGCCGATCGGCACGGACGCCGTCTTCGCCTACGTGCATGGGTCCGAACCCGGCGACCTGCACGCTCGCATGTTCGCTCCGCTGGATGCCATGATCGAAGACCCCGCCACCGGAAGCGCTAGCGGAGCCACAATTGCGCTGCTGGCGCAACTGCAGCCGGAACCTGATGTCGACCACTCGTGGCGCATCGAACAAGGCGTCGATATGGGACGACCCAGTCTCATTCTTGGGCGGACGCAAAAGCTAGGGGGCGTCGTTACCGCAGTCCACATCGCCGGGTATGCCGTGCATGTCATGCGGGGAGTAATGCGCACGCCTTGAGAACCGTTGGCGCGTGGCCTTCGATCGACTCCGTTGTAGTTGTCTTTGACGGTCCTTGGGCAGGCGGGCACGACCATTGCTCTTACAACCCTCAGACTTTTCACTCTGAGGGGAGGAGCAACAGAATGGACTTACTCTTACTGCTGATCATCTTGTTGCTGCTGTTCGGCGGCGGTGGCGGCCTGTGGTGGGGTTTCGGCGCGGGCTGGGGTATGGGCCCGATCGGACTCCTCATTCTCGTCATCATCGTAGCCATCGTGCTGGGCGGATTCCGTGGCCGAAGGGGCCCGCCGCTGTAGGTAGCTAGGAGGGTGGGTCGTTGCGCTCGTGCTTGAAGAGCAGCATTGAGCGCGCGGTCACCTCGTATGCCGAGCCACTGTCGAAGCGCGCCTCCGGCGCCCTGGGCTTGTTGCTGTCGATGAGCAACGACCATTCGCTGCCGCCTGCGCACTCAGGCAAGGTGAACAGCACCACGTCGTGATGAGCGTTGAGGACCCAGAGCAGGGTTGCATCGCGCCCACGCTGTCGGATGCCGCTGGATTGCGCGCGACCGTCGATGAGCATGCCGAAACAGCGCGTTCGCGCATCCCGCCAGGTCTCCTCCGTCATCTCCGTGCCGCTGGCATTGATCCAGGTGACATCCGTCACGTCGAGCTCGGCGTTGTGCTCGCCGGTGAGGAAGCGGTTACGCCGCAGAACGGGATAGGTGTGGCGAAGCTGTGTCAGACGCTGCACGAAGCCAATGAGACCCTTGCCCCGGTCCCCGAGGTTCCAGTCGAGCCAATTGATCTCATTGTCCTGACAATAGGCGTTGTTGTTACCGCGCTGCGATCGGCTGAATTCGTCGCCGCCGAGCAGCATCGGCGTGCCTTGGGACAGCAGCAGGGTTGCCAGAAAGTTGCGCAACTGCCGCTCGCGGAGCGCATTGATGGCCGCGTCCTGCGTCGGACCTTCGGCACCGCAGTTCCAGGAGCGATTGTTCGAGCTTCCGTCCCGATTCTCCTCGTGGTTGGCTTCATTGTGCTTGTCGTTATAGGACACGAGGTCATTGAGCGTGAAGCCATCGTGCGCAGTGACGAAGTTGACGCTTGCCCACGGGCGGCGACCCTGGTGATTGTAGAGGTCGCCCGAGGCGGACAGCCGCGGGGCCAGAGCGCTGGCTGAAGCCTCGCCGCGCCAGAAGTCCCGCACGGTGTCGCGAAACTGGTCGTTCCACTCCGCCCAGCCGGGCGGAAAGGCGCCGACCTGATAGCCGCCCGGACCACAGTCCCACGGCTCGGCGATCAGCTTGACCGTGCGCAGTATCGGATCCTGGCTGCAGGCCTTCAGGAAGCCGCTGCGGTTGTCGAAGCCGTTGGGTTCGCGCGCCAGAATGGTCCCGAGGTCGAAGCGAAAGCCATCGACGTGCATCTCCTGCACCCAGTAGCGGAGCGAATCCGCGACCATCTGGATCACGCGCGGATGGCTCAGATTGACGGTATTGCCGGTCCCGGTGTCATTGATGTAATAGCGCTTCTTATCGGGCAGCAGGCGGTAGTAGCTGGCATTGTCGAGGCCCTTGAACGAGAGCGTCGGTCCGAGCTCGTTGCCCTCAGCGGTGTGGTTGTAGACCACATCCAGGATCACCTCGAGCCCTGCATCGTGGAAGAGCGCCACCATCTCCTTGAACTCGCGCAAGCTGTTCGGTACGTCGGCGGCATAGCGTGGATCCGGAGCGAAGAAGCCGAGCGTGTTGTAGCCCCAGTAATTCTTGAGTCCACGCTCCACGAGCTGACTGTCGTTCACGAAGGTATGCACGGGCAGGAGCTCGACGGACGTAATGCCGAGCGAGCGGATGTATTCAATCACTTCACGCGTGCCGAGACCCGCATAGGTACCGCGCAACCGCTCCTCGACTGCCGGATGCCGCTGGGTGAATCCCTTGACGTGCATCTCGTAAATGATCGTGTCGTCCCAGGGAACGTGCTTGCGCGCCGGCTCGCCCTTCCAATCGAAATTCGGGTCGACGACCACGCTCTTCGGCACGAAAGGCGCGCTGTCGCGCTCATCGAAGGTGAGGTCGTCCTTTGACTCCATGCGATAGCCGAAGACCGCCGGATTCCACTGCAGCCGGCCGGCATGCGCCCGCGCGTAGGGGTCGAGGAGGAGCTTATGCGGGTTGAACCGGTGTCCGGCGCCGGGCTCATAAGGCCCATGAGCCCGATAACCATAGAAGGTGCCGGGGCCTACCTCGGGTACGTAGCCGTGGAAGATCTGGTCGGTATATTCGGGGAGCTCGACGCGGGCCAGCTCGCGCAGGCCTTCGCGCTCGAACAGGCAGACCTCGACCTTGCTCGCGTGCTCGGAGAACACCGCGAAGTTCGTGCCCTTTCCGTCCCAGACGGCGCCCAGGGGGTAGGGTGAGCCTTCGTTGATTCGGGTCGTGCTCAGAGGTGGATTGCCCCAGCGAGTCGGTCCGTATCAACGCAAGCTGGGCGTGGGAGGTTCCTGCGCGTCACCAGTACCTCGGACTTGAAGCCTGCCACCCGTTTTGGCTCCAACCCGGTTGCGCAGATTACCTGCCGGCCGAGCAGGTCTTCGGGCGTGTAAAGCGTCGTGAGTTGCGCGCTGGAGGCCTTGACTCCGAGCGGGCCGAAGTCGACCCAGAGCTTATAGGCGGGTTTGCGGGCCTCGGGAAACGGCTCCGCCTTGCGGATGGTCCCGACGCGGAGTGCGACCCGTTCGAAGTCGGCCGAGGTCGCATACTCCGCGGATTCGGTGGTCATGATACGGCTCTCGATCCTGATCGAATAGTAGGTTGCAGCGCCCGACGAGCCACTTTGGATCGCACTCGAAGCTGCGCGGCGACGATCCCATGCGTGATCAGGTAGTAGGGAACGAGGACCGTAGGCACCAGGCATAGCGGCAGATATTGCATGGCTTGCGACCCGACGCCGGCGTGGATCAGCTGCAACGGGCTTCCTGCTGCTGACGTGATCCCCAAGGCAACGGCCACGATGAGATCGAGGGCCCCAAACGCGTTCCAGCGGGCGATGGAGCGCGCCGACACGTCCTGCGACCCGGCGACTTGCAGCGCCAGCGGGATGGCGACCAAACCGGTGATGATGTCGCCGAGCCCAGCGAAGAACGGGAACGGCCCGCTCAGCGTTCCGCGCACGTACTCGAGCAGAAAGAGCACGCCGAGGATCCGGAGTGCATTGAGGCCTATGAGAAGTTGCTGCGGAATGCCAAGGAGCGCGGCGCGCACCTTGTCACGAGTCAGGGCCAGCACGCCGACCGTCAAGAGCGGCGCGGCGAAGAAGACGCCGATCAACGGAAAGGGGATCTGCGGCGAAAACGCAAAGCGACCCGTATCGCCGAGGCCGATGGCGAGGCCCACCCAACCGCCGGCGATCGCCGCCAGAGTCAGGCGCCGCGTGAGCGAACCGGACAGCGCGTGCGTCACCGCGACGATATTGATGGCTATCGCCACAAGCGCGGTGACGACTTCGATGAGATTCAGCATGATTAGACTCCTAAAAGCTGCCGGCGAACCAGCGCCTGAACGTCCGCGTACTTTCTGGAATGGGCTGCGGCGGGATGCTCCTTTCCCGGCCGCGCCCTTGCGACAACGGACGTGCTCCATCCTTGAAGGAGACGCCTGGCGAACGCTTGCGTGTCGGCTCCCGATCGAGACAGCTGTTCGTCGCGGCCGGCCTCTGCATGTGGCGTCGGATGGGCCTGGAGGTGCCCGGAGAGCACTTCCTGCATCTGCTGCTGGATGTCGGGCTGTTGACTTGCGACGGCGACACCGCCGATCTGCAGGAGCAGGGCGGCCGACCCGATTGCCAGGAATCGACCGAGTGTATGAAGTCTCTGCGCTGACATGAAGTTGAACTCCTCTTCAGTATATATATGTAGATACATGTATTGTGCGAAGATCAAGGCCCCAACGCTGATGTTCGGTCTCCGCTGATCGTCTCTATTTCGCTGGCCGCCGCCTCATTTGGGAGCCAGGAGGCTTGCGGCCAAGTACGCCGCCTGTTTGAGGGCCAGGGCCTCCGGCCGCCCGAGGCGCTTCTCGAAAGCCTGTTGCGCTGCTTCCCACCGTGGCTTCAGCTTCTTCATTTGCGTCTGCCCCTGCGCGGTCAAAGACCAGCGGCGCTGGCGTCGGTCTTTCCCTATCATGTCTTTGGCCAGACCGATCTTCTTAATGAGGGCCAGCGTCCGAGTTGCCGTCGTCTGGTCGATCCCCATGACTCCCGCAATCTCGGTCGTGGACAGGTTCGGGGCCGTCTCGAGGACCTGCAGGACCGTGTACTGAGTCCCATGCAGCTCGCTGTCGGCGAGGATCTCCTGATAGAAGACGGTCGCTGCGCGGGCGGCTTGCCGCAGGGTTGCGCAGTAACAGGAAAGGGGGTGCAGTTTCATGTTCGGCACAATACATGTAGATGCATGTATCTGTCAAGTGGCTGCCCTATTAGAGCTGCACGGACGAGAAGAGCATCAGCGCGCAGGGCCGGCTGGCCCGAACCAACTCCGCACCCGCGCGAGATTCTGCGAGAGCTGAACGTACGCATCCCCCTGAGACCCGTCGGGCTTGCTCAGGACCTGATTGATGAACTTTCGCGAGGCGCCCGAGAGCATCCAATTCATCGACGGTTCCGCTTCCCCATCGGCAGGCTTGGGCATGCGCAGTTCCGCGAACTGCTCGGTACAGCCGCCGACCAGCCCCAGCAGGTCCAGCTGCGCCGCCTCGCCGCGTCCACCCTGAGTGCGGAAAGCGCCAAGGATCGGGAACGTGGCATCCGCGACCGGCGGCCACGCTTCGTCTCCCGGAACGATTGAGTTTTGAGGCAGTCCCGGGCGCAGCGTGGATGATCCCGTGCCATTGCGGGCACAAAGGTAGGCGGTGCCAGTCGTCGGGGTATTGTCCAGGATCACGACATGGATCTGTCTTCGCGTCACGAAGCAATTCTGCTCGAGACGGGGGTCGGCCCGATTGCATTCACCCGGGCTGGTCGCATCTCGAATCAAACCGGCGCGCGAAAGCTCGCGTAAAACCTCCGCCACCATGAATGTTCCACTGGCCTCCACATAACCGCCGTCCCCGAGGCGATCCCAGTACAAGAGCTTGGCGGAGCCTGCTGCGCCAGCCGGGCTTACTGGCGATGTCATTTGCACGACCCCGGCAGGACTGACGTATGGGAAGCGGGCGCTGTTGTGGGCCGCTTGCGCCAGGGTCAGCGTCCGGGTCGCGAGCTGCGGCGAGAAGATCTGGACCACTTCCGCCCTGGACAGTTGGAAATTGGCCTGCAACACAGGAAGCCCGGCGTTCATCGCCGTGGAGTTGAGAGCCAGGATCGGGAGCTCAGGAGAGGACGAGGAGGCCGAATACAGATCCGTCAGGGGTCGTGTCCAAGGATTCGCCGACGTTCCTTGAACAGGGCACCGCGCCATTACAGCTGCCCAGTCGCGGCCCCAAACCTCCTCGAGACCGCGGGAGCGATCCCAGGCCACTATGGGGAAGGGGAGAAATCGCTGGAACGTGTCGGGAAAGAGCCAGAGGCCGATGACGGTGGCCAAATCATCACGACCCGTGAATGCATCCCCAAGATGCCGCACGCTGTGGCAGGATGCCGAGCTCGCTGCGGTGCGGTGGGCGAGGTCGACCGCAGTAACAAAGGTCGTCGCGCCCACACTTCCGCCCGAGACCCCGCTGATCAGAAAGGTATTCGTCGATAGCGGATAAGCATGGGATCGGGACTCATCTTCGAGCAGTCCGAGCGCCGAGGTGGTCCAGAAAGCCGCTCTCGAGGCACCGCCCGCGGCCGCAATGAAAATGACGGGGGCCTGCGGATCAGGTCGGCGCGCGAGCCACTGTGCGAACACTGTCGATATGGGTTGCGGGAGCGCATTCTGCGCGCCAGTTCCACGGGCGACGTAATGGTTCTCGTTCCATCGCGCAAAGACCGCGACCACGATGAGCAGCAGCCATGTGATCTCGGGATACCCCAGGGACTTCGGCAGATAGGTGAGCACGAAGCCACCGAAGATCGCCCATGACATCAGTGCGAAGAGGAGGAGAGCCGGCGATCCGATCGGACGCGCAACGGTTTCCATGCCCAACAGAAGCGCCGCGAGGAGTCCGAACGAGACGAGAAAGAGCGCCGTGATGAAGGACCAGGCGCCCATGGACAGCTGCTCGAATCGTGCGATGCTCTCGGGCCCTTCTGCCTGCCATCGGGCGACCCACGCGTCCTGACGGCTCTGCGCCCACTGGCGCCTGAACACCAGGCCGAGCAGAACGAGGGCCCCGGTCAGAATGAGCAGTGCGCCTGTCAGGCGCAGTCCCGGGTCCCGCAGCAGATTGATGGGGACGGGGAGAGCGGCGAGCACCGCCAGTGATCGCGGCAGCCAGCGGGCGACCTGCTGTGCGAAGACCGGTGATCTGCATATGCCCACCAGGTCAGGCTGGAACCGCCGTCCCAACAGCAGACGAGCCACATACCAGGCAGAAACCATCCACAGCGCATATGCAACCCAGAGTGCGATGATCTGGCTGACGAAGCGGGAGCCGTCGCCGAACGCTCGCAGGGTTTCCCGAGCCTGCGGGACAAAGAGCAGCACGATGTCCCCAAGGAGCACGGTCGCCACGGGGAACAAGCACAGTCGCAGAACGCGGGTGAGATAGATGAGCCGTGGAATATCCTCGGCATTGAGCCGAAGGATGCGCGACTCGCCAGGCTGCGACATGGCCATAGACCCTCGCAGGCGCTTACATCTCCGCGTTAGTTGGTGATTTCCTTTTCCGCAGGTGCGCCGTCACCTGCCGTACGCGCATAGGGTAGCGCATCGTCGACCAGGTGCACGAGGAATCGGCCGGGCTGCTCCTCGAAGCTCATGTGCCCGGAGTCGGCAAAGACCACCAGCCGCTTGGACGGCGCCTGTATGCGCTTGAACCAGTCGACGACCACGCTCGTCGGGGTCGTGTAGTCGTGCGCTCCCACGAATTCGAGCACCGGACAACCGAAATTCGTCACGTTGTCCAGGTTGACGGCGAGCAGCGGTCCGAGCAGATGTTTGAGCGAGAAGAGACTTCCGTTGCCGATCGCATTCAGATCAGCAGCGGAATAGTCAGGCGAGAGCACCCAGGTATTGGCATCCCAGCTGAAGTCGCGCCGACCCCAAGCCAGACCGCCGTAATACATCTCCCATTTGCTGCGCACGCCTATCTGCTGCACGGTCAGGGTCTTTCCGGGGTAGGGCGCCAAAGCCTTCAGCTCGCGAATTGCGTCGGCATTGTGTGTCGCTTCGGCCTGCAGCAAAGCGTATTGATATCCGCCGCGCTCTCCATCGCGCACGTTCACGACCTGTCCGACGCCGATGTATGCGTAGAACCAGTCCGGATGGCGCTGTGCCAACTCGACGCCAAGCACGGTCCCCCAGGAATGACCCATGAGAAAGATCTTCTTCTTGTGGAATCGCTGCCGCAGATAGCTCGCGATTCCCGCCGCATCGTCCGTCATGCCCGCAACGGACATCCCCGGCGCCATTTGCGCGGGAGTGTTCGCCTCGAATGTCTTATCGGTGCCTCGCTGGGACCACTCGACGACGGTGAAGTAGTCTTCCCAGGGTTGCTGGAACGTCCAGGCTGCCGGCGTCTCGGGTGATCCGGGTCCGCCGTGCAGCACCAGCAGGATGGGGTTGCGCACATCGTTGCCGCGGATCGAGATCCATTGCTTGATGCCGTCGACGGGCACGTAGAGGTGCTGCTGGATTCCCTGCGGCGAGACGATCTTCTCGCGTACGGCGATGATGGCTTTGGCCTTTGCCAGCGGATCCTGGTGCGCCGCGCCCTGCGCGATACCGGCAAGTAGAACGGCACTCGCCGCCAAAGGCATGCCCCGCAGCTTGGGACTGATCCGCATAGAGCTCTCCAATGAAGGAAATTTGACGAAAGAACACCGTCTTGCACCGAAAAGTTGCAGGCGGTGCCTCAGCGAGGCCCGGCCCCGAGGGCGCTCAGCTCTGACGCTTCGCCAGCAGAGCCCAGGTGCCAGCGGCAGTGAGCAGAGTGCCGCCTGCCAGATGAAAGCCTCGCCGCGCGCGAGGAGCGGTCAGCCAGCGGCCCAGGGTCGACGCGAAAGTCGCATAGGTCGTCGCATTGATGGTTGCCAGGACCACGAAGGTCGCAGCCATCAGCCAGAGCTGTCCGAGGACATCTTCCTTGCCGTAGACGAACTGCGGCAGCAGGGCCACGAAGAAAGTGATGCTCTTGGGATTCAGCGCCGTGATGATGAAGGTATTCGAGAAGAGCCTACGTCCGGAGAGCTGTTTCGGCCGTGCGACCTCGGCGCGCGCAAGACCGGCGCGCAGGGATTTGATGCCGAGATAGATGAGGTAGAGGCCGCCGCAGAGCTTGAGGACGGTGAACCAGAAAGCTGACACCTGCAGCAGGGCCCCCAGGCCCAGCAGCGAAACGGCCACTGCCACGGTATCGCCCAGTCCGACCGCAGCCACCAGTGGGAGAGTGGCGCGCCGCCCATGCGTCGCTGAATAGCCGATCACGGTCAGCACCGTTGGCCCCGGAAAAATGATCACGATGCTTGCGGTGACGACGAAGGCAAGCCAGTGAGTGAGCGGCATGGGCACCTCAGTCGAACATTCAGGAGTGAGAATGCGGTTCGGGCAGCGTCTGATCGCCGACGCCGAGCGAACGCTGCATGAATACTACATCAACCCAACGACCGAGCTTCACGCCGACCGAACTGAAGGTGCCCACGAGCCGAAATCCGAAGCGGCGATGCAGGGCGATCGAAGCCGTATTCCCGCTGTCGCCGATGACCGCGAGCATCTGCCGCCAGGGCCCGGCCTCGCAGCGCGCGATCAGCGCCGCGAGCAGCGTGCTGCCGACTCTCTTCCCGGCAAGTCCCGCCGCAACGTACACCGAGTCTTCGATCGTATGGCGATATCCTGAGCGGGGCCGAAAGCCTGTCGCGTAGCTGTATCCGACCACCTCACCGTCGTGCTCGGCGACCAGATAGGGAAGACCTGCGGCGAGCACAGCGAGTCGGCGCGTTAGAAGGTCTTGGACCGTAGGCGGAACCTCCTCGAAACTCGCGAGCCCGTGCAGCACGTGCTGGGCGTAGATCCGTTGAACCGCCGCCATATCCGCCTCGTTGGAGTCGCGGACGACGACTCCGAGGGACTCATTGTTGGAGGGTACCGAAGCGGATGGCTCTTGCAGCTCCACGGTAGGAATCTCTCGGTTGACCTTTCATCCACTATATTAGACAATAGATCCAATATGCAAGAGAGAGTCAGCCCCGCAACCTCACCCGATATCAATGCGCGCATCGCCGCACGCGTCCGGGGGTTGCGCGGGAGCCTGGAGGTCTCCCTGGAGGA
The DNA here is from genome assembly GCA_050738635.1 of Steroidobacteraceae bacterium. Lineage (GTDB taxonomy): Bacteria > Pseudomonadota > Gammaproteobacteria > Steroidobacterales > Steroidobacteraceae > 13-2-20CM-66-19. The sequence goes on along the minus strand of JBOIAB010000074.1, from coordinate 26,009 downwards.
TCTCTCGGGACGGTGCGGAGTGAGCCGCTCCATGATCTCGCTGATCGAGCGCGGTGAGACCAGTCCGACGGCGGTGGTGCTGGAGAAACTTGCCTCCGGACTCGGCGTACCGCTCGCGGCGCTGTTCGATGACCCGGCTTTGCCGGCGAGCCCGATCTCACGGCGTGAGGATCGGGTCGTATGGCGTGACCCGGAGTCGGCATACCTGCGCCGGAATATCTCTCCGTCGAGTTTCTCCACATCGATGCACTTGGTGGAAGTCGTCCTACCACCAGGAGCGCGCGTCGCCTACGAGAGCGCGTCCCTACAAGACGTCGATCAGCAGGTGTGGGTTCAGGAAGGGCGCATCGACGTTACCGTTGGCGAGACGACACATCATCTAGCTGAGGACGACTGCCTCGCCATGACTCTTGCCGAGCCGATCGGATACGCAAATCGTACGCGTAAGCCTGCTCGCTACATCGTTGCGATCGCGAGACCAGGTCCCCGGAAATGATCTAAGCGGCGGCGAGCAGGGCCTTCTGCTGCGCTATGAATGCCTCTACCCGATCCACCGCGACATCGATTTGGCTCTGCGGACCGCTGAGCACCTGGCGGCTGCGGGCCGCGATCACATTTGCATCTTCCCCGGTCATGGCTTCGAGGTGCTGGCTCAGTGCGACCAACGCGCTTTGGTGATCGCTGAGCGTCGTCAGTGCGACCTGGGGTGGTCCCGCAGGCCTCAGGGGTTGCAGGCTCACCGGACCTTCGCTTGCGGGTTTGGCCTGCAATGCGGAGGCAATTGACTTGGCGTTCGCGGTCCGAGCCCCGAGGTCGCCAAGCTGCCACCTCTCCTGCAAGTACTTCAGCAGGCTCGTGTGATCCAAAAGCTCCGAATAGAAGCCGTTCCCCACGTACGGCGAAACGAGAATGGCAGGTACCCTGACGCCGTATTGGGTAAACGAGTACTCCTCGGCATGATGGTCGGGAGGAACCGCCGCTGGCGGTGGCACCGGGTCATAGAAACCCCCGTGTTCATCGAACAGGACTACCAGCAGGGACGATTTCCATAGGGCGTCGTTCGCCCGGATGGCGTTGTAGACCCGCGCGACGAGCACATCGACATCGACGATGTCATGAGGCGGATGAGCGTCATTCGCACCCGGCGACAGATACGCGGGCTCGATGAAGGCGAATGCGGGGAAATCCTTCGGATCTCCGGCTGCGTCCTTGTAAAAGTCAGTCATGTGCTGATGTCGTACGGCGTTCTCCGGCTCCCACTGGTGCACCAAAAGAAGCGAGAGCGGCGTATCGCCGAAATACACCTTCCATTCTTTGCGGCGCTCGTTGAGGCGATCAAAGACCGTAGGTTGGTCGTACCAATGGAGATTGAGATTCATGATGCCGTTCGGCATCTTCACCCGTCCGAGACTGGTGCCGCTCATTGCAAAGAGTCGATTTGTCCACGTCGGGCCCGGTACGGAGGCGTGCCACTGATCGCAGACGGTGAAAGACTCTGCGAGCGTTTGAATCGCGGGGAGCGTGCCATTCGCGTGGTACCTCATCACCTCCCCGGGGTCCGCCAGGCTGGGGAAAGTGCGTGCGTAATCCAGCACAAAGCCCCCGTTCGTCGACGCGGAGCCGAATCCCTGCAGCTGCACCAGAACATCCGGGGTTTCGTGATTCGGATCATCGGCCACCTGGCGCGCGGCGCCCGGCTGCTGCGGATAAGTCAACCCGTTGTATTGATTGACTCCATTGGGCGCATGCCCGACTTTCGACTTGACCTTTGGGCAGTCGCCGAGGATGTGATCGAACGCCCGGTTCTCGAGCATGAGCACGATTACGTGTTCAATTGGATCAGTCATGACCGCTCCAGGTACAACGCCTGTTGTCCGAATGTAGCGCTGACGGCAGTCGCTGTCACTGGAGCCGGCTGCTATTCGCCTGTGCCTGCCCCTCGCCGTCGGGGCTCGCTCGGGCGAAAGTCGAGGCGAAGTGTCGAGCCAATCGCGTCCCGTTGGACACGGCTGACTCCGGCCTGCTCCGCATATTTCGGCCAGCGTGCTACCACCGTACGAACCTCATCCAGAATCGTCTCGGCGCGACGGCGCTTGAGGCCTGCGGTCGCGGCGCAGGCGCGAAAATCCTCGAGCGTGAAGCCGTCCTGCTTGCCATTGATCGTCATCTGATGGCTCTTGGTCCAGAGGCCATCCGGATTGTACGCATAGGTGAGGTCGAAAGCCGGCGCCAGCGACCACTCGCCCCGCTGATCCATCAGGAAAGCGATGTTCTTGACGTGGTCGTCCTGGTTGCGCGCGACGACGTTGAAAATCATGCGGCGGAACTGTTGCTCGACGGCACTCATCGAGAGCTTCAGCCGCCTGATTACGCCGAACGCCTCCTCGTACGAGTTTGCGCCAGCGGTATTGAAGTCAAGGTGCGCGAGCGCGGCGAGCGACTGCACGTGGATCTTGCCACCCTCGCTCGTCCGATCGAAGCGGCGAGTCATGAAGTGCCGGCGCCGACCCTCCTCGAGAAGCCGGCACTCCGTCATTTCGATGGCGGCAGCCCGTGCCATGAGCGAGTAGGCATACTCGATGACGGTGTATCCCGTTGGATCCTCCAACTCCTTGTCGCGGTTGCCGCTCACCCCGTCGAACTTCAGCAACCAGTACCCGAATCCCTCGGGGGCCGTCACCTGACCTGAGCGGACTTCGTTCGTTTCAGCGTTCCAGGCGATGATGGCCTTCGCTCGTGCCCCGCCGGCGGATGTGCCGACGCGGAGGATTTCCTGGAGTGCTCGGTTTCCTTGCCGCGGAGTGAAAGAGCCGCGAACCGCCTTGCGGTGAGTGAGGATGTCGGATGCCAGTGCAACGAGTGCATCGACTCGGATTCTCGTCGACCGCCGGGGCCGCGGGCCGGTTGCCGGCACAAATTCGAGAGCGCCCATGCCGCGCGCGCCGATATAGCAGAGCCGCTCGACGGGATTGAAGCTCTGGGGTGTGCGGCCCTGCGTAGCCAGCCAGGCGTCGATGAGCGCATTGCCGAACTTGTCGGGCAGGGAGTCGGCGAGCAATCCCGGAAGGCCGTGGAAGGAGACTCGTGACAGCGATGGGAAGATGTAGACGCGCGGTGAAAGCGGCATGACGATCGGCGAGACCTCAATGCCGCTGCGGGCGAATTCAGGGTCATACTGAAAGGCGCCCGCATCAGTCCCTTTGTCCAGCGATACCGCCGCGATGCGGCGGCCCCAAAGTCTAATCTCTGCAATCGTGGCCATTGGCTCACGTTTTCCGCTTAGGCACGCCCCAGCTCCACGGCTTTGCCTGTGCGCCTTCCCTTACCCCGTTGAGATGCTCGGCCACGTTGGTCCGGCCGCGTCGGTGCGAGACCCGCCGGCGTTGCGTCCCTCGAAGTTTGAGCTGCTCGATCGGGCTCGCCGGCAGCTCCGGTAGGAGTCTGTCGAAGCCGGCGAGGGCGTTTAAGGTCCTCAGTACGCGGATGAGAGTAATGAGCTCGGCACCGCGGCCGGCCTCGATACGCTCGACGGTACGCTTGCCAATTCCCGCCCGCTCCGCGAGCTCGGCCTGCGTCAGGCCTGCTTCGATGCGATAGCGCTCGATTCGCTCACCCAGAATCTGGGCGATCGCGGAATCCGTTAGCTCTGGATTGATATCCATAAGTCGTCATTAATAGCGAGTATCTAGATAATCAAGCTATAAAGCGCCGTACATGGCGAATTATATACCGATTAAGTTGATCATACAACTCGTCTTATTCGACGAGTATTAATCGTAAATAGCTGATAATCGCCATACATGACGAATTATGTGATACACAAATTCGCCTTCATTGGATGACCCGAAGCCCGCTGAGCTGCTCCGCGGCAAAGTCGAGGAACGCTCTGATTTTCGGCTGCACATGCGCTCGGCTCAGGTGCACGAGCTGTACGGGCAGCGGAGGCGGCTCGAATGGCTGTAGCAACCGGATCAGCCGTCCCGCGCCGAGGTCGTCGAATGCCTGATAGGACAGCACACGGACGATTCCCTGTCCGCTGCGCGCCGCTGCGAGCTGTGCGTCGACGTCGTTCACCAGGAGGCGAGGCGAGAGCCGCACGACCGTGCGCTGACGCGGACCGAAGCGCCACTCGACCGCGGGCGAAACGCTCGTGCTGAATATCGTATCGTGGTTCGTCAGATCCGCGGGCCTGGCCGGCGTGCCGTGCTTCTGCAGATATCCGGGACTGGCAACGAGCAACCGGCGCACCTCGCCGATGCGCCGCACCAACAGCGAGGAATCCGACAGCGGGCCGATGCGGATCGCAAGATCCAGCGACTCTTCGATCAGATCGAGGTGGCGGTCATGGAGAACCAGCTCCACCTGCGTCTCCGGAAACTTCTTCAGGAACGCGGTGACGACTGGCGCTACGTGCCGCCGGCCAAATTGCACCGGTGCGGTGATGCGGATGAGGCCGCGAAGCGGAGCGGGTGAGATTTCGGCAACGGCCAGATCGTACGCGCTCAAGAGCGCCCGCGACTCATCCGCCAGCTTTCGTCCCGCTCCGGTCGGAGAGATCCTGCGCGTGGTCCGCTCCACCAGCCGCGCGCCGACCCGGTTCTCGAGCGCAGACAAAGCGCGTGTGACGGCGGGTGGCGAGCGGCGCAGCCGCCGCGCCGCGGCGACCAGGCTCTTCTCGTCGACGACCGCGACGAGCACCGCCAGCTCATCGAGACGATCCATGGGATCATTCCAGAAAGTGAAATTATCTCTTTCAAGAGTGCCAGATTGCTGCTGTTCCCCGCAACGATAGAATTCGCGCTGGCCCCGGGAGGACTGCATGAGCGAACCCCAGATCACCGTGTACGGCACCGACTACTCCGGCCACGCGCATCGCGTTGTACTGTTCCTGCGGATGCAGGAGATTCCATATCGTCTCGTCCATACGCCGGCGGAGGTGCGCCGCTCGGCCGACTTCCTGCGAGTGAATCCGCTCGGCCAGATACCCGTGCTGGAGGATGGCTCTACGGTCATCGCCGACAGCAACGCGATCCTGATTTACCTCGCCAAGCGATACGCCCCGGGGAGCCCATGGCTCCCGGAAGAGCCCGTCGCGGCCGCACGCGTCCAGCGCTGGTTGTCGATCGCCGCCGGCGAGCTGGCCCATGGTCCGGCCCTTGCCCGCCGGATCACACAGTGGGGCGGCCCGGGTGATCGGCAGCGGGCCCTGGAGATTGGCGCCGAGCTATTCAATTTCATGGATGCGCATCTGCGCGATACCGCCTACCTGGCGGCAGCGCATCCCACGCTCGCGGATCTTGCCTGCTACTCGTACACGGCGCATGCGCCCGAGGGAGGACTCTCGCTGCAGCCGTATCAGCACATCCGGGAATGGCTGTCGCGCGTCGAGGCACTGCCGCGCTTCCAGCCGATGCCGGCCTCCAAGCTGCCTGCCGAGATGTCACGCGATGAGCTTCCACGCGGATGAGCTCACCGCGCAGGCTCGCGCCGGCTTCGAGACGAGAAGCGGCGGGATCCGTGACTTCATGCCCGAGCAGCATCGGACCTTCTTCGCCGCTCTACCGCATCTCTTCGTCGCCACGCTCGATGCCACGGGCTGGCCGCTCGCGACACTGCTGGAAGGCGAGCCGGGATTCATAAGCTCGCCTGACCTGAAGACGCTCCGCATCCGGTCGCTGCCCGATGCCGACGATCCGGCTCATGGGACGATCCGCAAGGGTCAGGAGGTTGGCCTGCTCGGAATCGAGCTTGCGACCCGCCGGCGCAATCGCGCCAACGGAGTGATCTGCGAAGTCGACGCCGCTGCCTTCACCGTCGCAGTGCAACAGAGCTTCGGCAACTGCCCGCAGTACATTCAGCGGCGCACGTTCTCGCGAGCCGAGGTCACCAAAGGTCCGGTCCGCGCGTTCGAATCTCTGGATGGCGATGCACGCCAACTCATTTTGCGCGCCGATACCTTCTTCGTTGCGAGCCGGTCGCGATCCGATGTGGGACCTGCTGGCGGCGCCGACATCTCCCATCGCGGCGGACGCCCCGGCTTCGTGCGCGTGGACGGCAATGTACTGTCGATTCCTGACTTTCGCGGCAATCACTACCTGAATACGCTTGGCAACCTTTTGGGGGAGCCGCGGTCATCGCTGCTGTTCCTGGATTTCGCGACCGGCGATCTGTTGCAGCTGCAGGGACTCGCGTCCATCGACTGGAGCTCGGCGGCCAAGGAAGAGTTCGAGGGCGCGGAGCGCATCTGGCACTTTCGTTTGACCCGAGGCTGGTTCCGTCCGCGAGCCGCCGCGTTGCGCGGCACCTTTGTCGACTACTCGCCCGTCACACTGCGCACCGGTGCATGGATGCAGGCGACCCGTTCGTCCACGATGCGGTAGTGGAGGTAGGCGATGGTGGCATTCAAGGCAGGTGGACTGGCGAAGCTCGAGGCGGACCTGGCGGCGCATGTGGCGGAAGGGGAGCTGCCGGGGATGGTGGCATGGGTGAGCCGCAGCGATCAGACTCATATCCTAACGGTCGGCGCGACGGCCTTCGGAGGCCCACCGATCGCGCGCGACTCGATATTCCGCATCGCCTCGATGACGAAGCCGATCACCGCGGTCGCCGCGATGATGCTCGTCGAAGACGGCAAGCTGCAGCTGGACGAGCCGGTCGAGCGGCTTCTGCCGGAGCTTGCCGACCGGCGGGTGTTGCAGCGCCCGGATGGACCTATGGAGGATACCGTCCCGGCGCATAGGCCGATAACCGTGGAGGATGTGCTCTCCTTCCGCCTTGGCTGGGGGCTCGACTTCAATGTCAAAGCGCCGTTCGTACAGGCGCTGGGTCTATTGCCTGGCTTCGGCATGCCCAATCCCGCGTGGCCCGGCAACGATGACTCCTTCCTCAAGGCTCTGGGCCGCCTGCCGCTGCAGGCCCAACCCGGGGAGCGCTGGCTATACACAACCGGGTCGAATGTGCTCGGGGTTCTCGTGGCGCGCGCGGAGGGATGGCCTCTCGACATCGTGCTGCGGCAGCGGATATTCGAGCCGCTCGGCATGCACGACACAGGGTTCTTCGCCCCCGCCGACAAGCAGGACCGGCTGGTCACCGGATACGTGAATCAGCACGGCAAGCTGGCGCCGTTCGAGCCGTGGAATCAGCTTTACGGCAAACGACCGAGCTTCCTGGCCGGCGACGCGGGACTTGTTTCCACGGCCGACGACTACGGCGCGTTCGCCCGCTTCATGCTCAGCGGCACTGCACCGAATGGCCGCCGGCTGTTGAAGGCCGAGACGCTGCGAGCCATGACGACCAACAGGCTCACCCCTGCGCAGATGGCGGACGGCAAGCTGATCCTCTTGCCGGGTCGCGGCTGGGGTCTGGGCCTCGGCGTTCACGTGACCGTCAACTCCTGGGGTGTACAGCCGGGTGCCTACGGCTGGGGCGGCGGCTTTGGCACCTCCTGGGTGAACGATCCGGCCAACGGGCTGAGCGCCATCCTTCTCACGCAGCGCGTATTCGATGGCCCGGAGCCGCCGGCCGTACACCAGACTTTCCGGCGCGACGTGTACGCGGCAGCGGCTTGAGTTTTCGGGTACGCTGATCCCGTGGCGACCTCTGGAGCGCGAAAGTCGTGGCGAATCATCCTTACCGGCTGCTGAATGTCTTCACACGCAACGGCGAAGTGCTGTCCGGCAATCCGTTGTGCGTATTCGAGAGCGGGGCCAGCTTCGACGATGCGACGATGCAGGCGCTCGCGCGGCAGTTCAATCTGTCGGAAACGACATTCATCCTGCCCTCCAGCCGTGCAAGCGCGCGCGTGCGGATCTTCACGCCCTCCTATGAAATGCCGTTTGCGGGACATCCGACGCTCGGCACCGCGCATGCCTGTCGTGCGCTCGGCCTCGGTGGCAACGAGCTGACGCTCGAAATGGCCGCCGGCATCATCCCAGTGAGCGCGCAGTCGGATCGCTGGACGCTACAGGCCAATGCACCCAAGTGGCGGGAAGTCGCGGAATCCCGCGACACACTCGCCGCGATGCTCGGCCTCGCGCCGCGTGACATCGGCGAACGCCCGCTCTGGGTGAGTACCGGCCGCGAACAGTTGGTCATTCCGCTGACGAGCGAGGAGGCGGTCAGCCGCGCGCGGCCGCAGCCGGACGCACTCGGCCGCATCGAGAGCGAAGACGGCGGAAGCATGGCGTACGTGTTCGCGCCGCGAAAATCCGTGACCGGCGCCAAGCGGGACCTGCTTCTCGCGCGCTTTTTCTTCCCGCAGGGACCGGCCGTGCTGGAGGATCCCGCGACCGGTTCCGCCACCGCCAATCTCGGCGGCTGGTGTCTCGCACTCGAGCGCCAGCGGCCGTGCCGGTTCGAGATCGCGCAGGGCGAGCAGACGGGCCGCCCCTCGATTCTCTACCTGGACGTCGAAGCGGATCGGCGCATTCACGTCAGCGGTGATGTGATCGAGCTCGGACGGGGCAGCATCACGATCTAGCCGATCGCGAGCGACGCGGCTGCGCGAGAGTTGCCTGCAGCAGCGCGTTCAGTCTCCCAAACAGGGGCTCCAGCTCCGCCGAGGCGCGCTGCACCGACCAGATGGTGAACGGCAGGTGCAGACCCGCCACCCTGAGTATCTCCAGTCGCGACCGTGAGCGGCTCATCTGGAAGAGGCGCTCCGGCGCCAGAGTGAGGCCTCGCCCCTGGCTTGCGAGCAAGAGCTGCAATTCGTAGGTGTATGACTCCACCACGGCGACGACGTCGACTCCCGCGCGCGCCAGCTCGCGGCGCAGGATGGCGCGCGCTCCGCAGCCCTCCGGATTCAGGATCCATTGCACGCCCGCGAGGTCTATTATCCTTCGTGCCCGCGTCCGGCGCATCTTGCGCATCGGGCGCGGACCCAGGATCACGAGCCGTTCCTTGCCCAGGACCGTTCCGAGCACTTCCGCGGGCAAACGATCCGCCTCCGGCAGCAGAATGATGGCGGCATCGAGCGCGCCCGTGCGCACCAGATCGAGCAAATCCAGGCTCCAGCCCGTCGTCAGTCGCAGTCCGTGGTGCGGAAACTCTTCTCTTACGATGCCGAGCGGCTCCGTGAGTACGACCTCACCCAGAGCGTGTGCAACACCGACGCGCACATCTGCAAGTGCGGCGGCATGACCATCCGAAACCGCTGCGCGCAGATCATTCATGTCATTGAGCAGGCGGCGGCATTTTTCCACCGCGCTCTGTCCCGCCGCGGTCAATCCAACGGGCCGTTGGGTGCGGTCGAACAACTTCGCGCCGAGGGATGCCTCCAGGCGCTGCAATCGTTTGGTGACCGCTGACTGAGTAATGTGCAGATCGCGTGCCGCGGCGCTCACCGAGCCCCGATCCACCACACGCACGAAAGCGCGTACGTCATTCAATTCCATCCAAGAATATTAGCGAGTCCTATTATTCATTTGCAATATAGTTATCGCGACTCTAGATTGCCGCGACAGGTTGGAACTGCGCAGGTGGGGACGTGACGGCAATCAGTGTGGAGCGGGTCGGGCACTCACGGCTTGGTGAGGTGGATGTCGCCACGGTCGCCTTCAGCAGCGTCTTCAGTGACCACATGTTCAGCGCCGAGTGTCACCACGGCCAGTGGACGGCGGCGCGCATCGAGCCTTACGGGCCAATCGTCCTCGAGCCGAGCATCAGCGCACTGCATTACGGCGTGTCCGTCTTCGAGGGCCTGAAGGTTCATCGTGGCCCGACGGGTGCACCGCTCCTCTTCCGAGCCGAACAAAATGCCAGACGGCTGCAGCGGTCCGCGCAGCGACTGGCAATGACGCTCCCGCCTGAGTCTCTCTTCCTCGACGGGTTGCGGGAGCTGATTCGGGTCGATCAGTCCTGGGTCCCGTCTGCCGACGCCGGCGCGCTTTATGTCCGCCCGCTGCTCTTCTCCACGGACCCCTCCATTCGTGTGAAACCGGCTGAGCACTTTCGCTTTCTGATCTTGACCTTTCCCTATGGCTCCTATTACTCCGCGCCAGTGGATGTCGTAGCGACGGAGCGTTACGTTCGCGCTTTCCCCGGTGGCACCGGGGACATCAAGCCATGCGGCAACTACGCCGCAAGCCTGATCGCCGAGCAGGAGGCGCGCTCCGTCGGATCCCATTCCGTAATGTGGCTGGACGGTCGCGAGCACAGCTACATCGAAGAATGCGGCGTCATGAATGTATTCTTCGTGATCGGCGATGAAGTGGTCACGCCGCCATTGAGTGGAACCATTATTCCCGGCGTAACACGTGATAGCGTGATCACGCTGCTGCGCGCGATGGGAATTCACGTGCGCGAAGAGCCCATCGCCATTCAGGATCTCCTTCGCTACCGCGACAGCGGTATGCTCAAAGAGAGTTTCGGCACAGGAACCGCGGCTACCGTCGCGCACCTCGGCCGCATCCGATATCGGAGCGAGACCATCGAGCTACCGCCGGTGGCGCAGCGCGCCGTCGGTCCGGCGGTTCGCGAGCAGCTGGTCGCGGTCATGACCGGCCGCGCGCCGGACCCTCATGGATGGGTCGAAGCAGTTCATTGAGGCTGGAGAACGGGATGAAGCACTTCATTTTGTTTTACGAGGTCGCCGCCGACTACGTGGCCCGGCGCGCACAGTATCGGGCCGAGCATCTCACCAAAGCCTGGCAGGCGAGTGAGCGCGGCGAGCTGCTGCTCGGTGGCGCCTTTGCCGACGCGACCGAGGGTGCAGCGCTGCTCTTCAAGGGCGAATCGAAGCAGGTTGCCGAGGACTTCGCCAAAGCGGATCCCTACGTCACTTCCGGTGCGGTCACGCGATGGTACGTGCGGGAATGGACCACTGTCGCCGGTGAGGGCGCAATGACGCCGGTCTATCCCGACGGAACCGTTGGTAGTGCAAAAGTACCGCCCACAGCCGGGAGCTCGAGCGGAATTCTGCGCCTGTGGAAGGCGCACGCCACGGCGGCAAAGGCGGGAGATTACGTTCGGCACGCCAGCGAGAAGGTTTTTCCGGAAATCCAGGCCCTTCCCGGGCATAGCGGCGCCTATCTGCTACGGCGCTCCGTCGGCAATACCATCGAGTTCCTGGTGCTGACCCTGTGGGCGTCCATGGATGCGATTCGCGGATTCGCCGGACCCGAGCCGGAGAAAGCCGTGGTGGAGCCTGCAGCGCGTGCCGCGCTGTCGGACTTCGACGAGACGGCTACGCACTATGAAGTCGTGGTGCATAGCGGCGAAAGCGTTTAGATATCCGTCGTCAGGTACGCGAAGATAGTCCGTGGAGACGTCAGGAAGTATCCGGGCGTGTACGCGGCCGTCCACACGGAAGTCTCCGACACGTTCTGAATCTCCAGGCGAAACGTGCTGTTGCGGCCGAATATCCTGAATCGGTAGCGCCCGCCGATGTTGAGGACCGTAATCGCGGGCACGTAAATACGGTTGTCCACGCTGCTCGGCGCCTGGCCGAAATGATTGGCTGACAGATCCAGCGACGCGACCGACCACCAGGGTATCGTGTAATTGACGCTGGCCGAGTACTGCAGGCGGGGCTGTCCCAGCGCCACGGGACCCACTCCCTCGGCGGCCAGGTCCGGTCCGACGATGGCGACCTTGTTGACGAGCAGGCCGAGGTTGATGTCGAAATTGCCCAGGTGCTGGCCGGAGACCGACAGCTCGTAGCCCTTGGCCCGCTGCACTCCCAGCTCGCGATCGACGTTGCTGGTATCGAAATTGAAATAGGGCTTCTGCAGCTCGTACACGCCGGTGATCAGCTTCAGTCGAGGTGTCAGGAGATAGCGCAATCCGGACTCCACCTGCCAGGTGCGGGACGCGGGCAGGACGGCGCCGCGATTCTGCGCATCGCTGGGAGCCACCCCCGAGTCCTCCAGTCCCTGGGTATAGCCGGCGTAAAGGGTCAGCAGGCGGGTGAGGGCGACGGCCGAGTTGCCGTAGCCCCGCAGCGGTTGGTCCGTAAGCGTGCCTGCCGGTTCCCGAGGGGAGATGACGGTCTTCCGGTAATGCTCCTGCTGGATGCCCACTTCGAGCTCGGCGAACTTGTCCCAATCGACGTGATAGGCGGAGCCGACGCTCCACAGCTTCGTGCGATCGTTCGTGCGCGGCGAATAACTGAAGATCGGCGGCGGCACCTGGCGAATGTCGTCGATGTTGGCCGGACCTGCATCGACGACATCATCGCCGCCGTAGCGAGCGAGCACGTCGCGGGCACGCGCGAGCAGGATGATCTCGTGGTGCCAATCGCCTGTCTGGAACCGGCCCGTCAGGCGCGTCTCTCCTGAAGTGGACGCACTGTTCTGATCCGGATATCCCACCAGCAAATGGTCGGAATCGCCGTTCGGTTGCACGGCGGCATAGAGGTCCGAGAAGCTCAATGGAGTGTCCGAGATCGAACGGAAGATGCCCGCATTCAGCGACCACGTGCGGCTCAGTTGCGCGGCGACGAGCGCGCCAAAGTTCTCCGTCAGGCTGTGGCCCTGGGCCCATTTCTGACCGAGGTAGCCGCGGGCGATCATGGGCGGCAGGAAGTCACCGGCGCTGAAGAACTGCGGAAAGGTGTTCGCATTGCGGGTCTGCTGCCAATCGAAGAGTCCCCGCACCGTCACTCTGTCATTTGGCGACCATTGCGGTGTCGCGCCGAAGCTGGTGTTTCGCTGCGTGTATCCGGGGTAGGACCCGTATCCGCCCTGCGTGCTGATCTGAGTCGCTACCCCGATCGGCAGGATGAGCTGCTTGCCCGCCAACGGCACGGTGCCATCCATGCTGATGCCATAGGCATCAAAGGGGCCAACATTGGCGATGATCGTGGCGGCGGCTGTCCCGTCTCCCGGGTGGCGCAGCTCATAATCGACGATACCGGTCGGCGCGGGGAAGGCATAGCCGATCTCGCTCACCCCGACCCGGATGGTCGACCCCTCTACGACACGATTGGAGAGCGACCCCTGCTCATCGAAATACAAGCCATCGATCCGTATGTTACCGGCCGTCTGGGGAACGAATCCGCGTACCCCGCCCGGGCTGTACATGCCGACCGACTCCAGTCCCAGGGTGAGACCGAAGGCATCCTGGGCGGAGGCGACGGGATTGTCGTCTGCATGCTGGGCGCGTGCGGCCGCCCCCTGGAGAATCATGATCAGGGAGCCGGCGAGCACGACCAGAGCCCGGGTATTCCAAGCAGACACTCCACCGCCTCCAATCGGATTTCCAGTCTCAGTGTACGTGCGGCGAGCGAAGTTCCCGAAGGCCGCTTGCTGCAGCGGGCCGGCGATTCGCTGCAGGGCGAGTTCGCGCCGCCGATGGATTGGCGTAGAGTGCCGCCATGATCTCAGGCCGGAATGATACGCGTGCGACCAGTTGGCGCTGGATTGCCGGAATCTGGTTTGCCGGCGGGTTGTGCGATGCCTGTCAGACGGTACTCTCCATGCGCGCGGAAGGGAAGCAGGTGCCCTGGCCGCCGATCTTCGCAAGCGAACTGGCGTCCTGGATTCCCTGGGCACTGGCCACGCCGCTCGTGATCGCGGCGGCGCGGCGCTATCCACTTTTTCGCGGCATCAATGTCCGCACGGTCGGCATCCACCTGGTGCTCTTCGCCGCTGTCAGCGCGGTGACCGAAACCTGGTCGACGGCGCTGCAGATGGTCTTCAACCCTTGGCAGAACCCGCAGCGGCCGGCGTTCGTCGAGACCTGGACCATGATGTGCCTCTACCAGGCCGTCACCTTTCTCACCGCCTATGCGCTCATAGTGACCGTCACCTTCATCATGGACGCAAAAGCCAGCATGGCCCTGCAGATCACCGAGGCCGCGCGGCTCAACGAGGAGCTCTCGAAGGCGCAGCTCGCGGCGCTACGCCGGCAGATCGATCCGCACTTCCTCTACAACACCCTCAATTCCATCGCCGGCCTGGTGCGCGACCATCTGAATGAGGCCGCGGTCAGCATGATCGTCGGGCTGAGCGAGTTCCTGCGCCGCTCCTCGGAGGACTCACACCGGGCGCAGGTCGCGTTGCAGGAGGAAGTCGAATACCTGCAGCGCTACATCGACATCCAGAAGGTCCGCTTCGGCGAGCGGCTGCAGGTGAGCGTGGACATTCCGGCGGAGCTGCTGCGGGCGGAGGTTCCCAATCTGCTGCTACAGCCGCTGGTGGAAAATGCCATCAAGCATGGCATAGCGAAGCGTGTCGCCGGAGGGACCGTGCGCGTTGCCGGCGAGCGTCACAACAGCCATCTCTGCCTCAGCGTCTACAATGACGGCCCCGCGTTGCCGCCGGACTGGGAGGCGGCGCAGACCGGTGTCGGCATCCGCAACCTGCGCACGCGTCTGCAGATCCTCCACGGCAACCAATCCGAGCTGCAGCTGCGGCGCGCCAGCTCCACGGGAGTCGAAGTACTGGTGACGCTGCCTTTCCGGGAAGCGTAGATGGAGTCAGCCGAGCAGCGACGCTCGCCCATTCGCGTGCTCGTGGTCGATGATGAGGCGCTGGCGCGGCGCAACGTCACCCTGCTGCTGCGCGGTGATCCGGACATCGGCCCGGTCACCGAGTGCTCTTCCGGCCCCGCCGCCATGGAGGAGATCCGCAAATCGAGGCCCGGTATCGTCTTCCTCGACGTGCAGATGCCGGAATGCGATGGCTTCGATGTGCTCGAGCTCCTGGGCGGCGATCTGCCGCCGGCCATCATCTTCGTGACGGCCTACGACGAGTATGCCCTGCGTGCCTTCGAGACAGGAGCGCTCGACTATCTGTTGAAGCCATTCGATGATGCGCGCTTCGCCCGTGCGCTGAATCGCGCGAAGGAGAAACTTGCCCATTATCCGCCGCCTAAGGCACTGGTGGCCGAGCAGCTCGTCGTCCGCAATCAGGGACAGGTGCTCTTCGTCAGGGTCACCGAAATAGACTGGATCGAGGCTGCGGGCTACTACGCCTGCCTGCACGTCGGCGGCGACACGCATGTGTTACGCCGGCCGTTATCGGAGCTCGAGCAGGACCTGGGAGACGAGAAGTTCGTCCGGATCCACCGCTCCACCATCGTGAACCTCGACCGCATTCGCGGGCTCGAGCTGCAGTCCGGAGGCGAGTACGAGGTGGTACTGCGATCCAAGGCGCGACTGCGTTTGAGCCGCCGCTATCGCAAGCGGCTGCAGGAGCGCATGGGAGCGATACAAAGGCCTCTGGCGGTCTATTGACCGCCTCGCGAGGCGCCTGCCGCACATTGCGTGCGGCAGGCGCTGCGAAACTTCCCTACTGCGTGCTCAGTCCAGATTCACGTCGACCGTGAGCTGGTACGTGCGGCCGATGATGCCCGCGAAGTAGTACGAGGTCGAGGCCGTGAAATTGGCCGCCGCGCCCGAGAGCGCGAACGCCGGTGGCTCCTTGTTGAACACATTGTCGACGACCAGGCGCAGATTGATGTGATCCGTCAGGTAGTAGCCGATCGAGGAGTTGATCAGCCACCAGTGGTTCACCGTCAGTATGTCCTGCGACGTCGGCGTATTCAGATTGCTGAAGTTCATGCCGCTGGTGAACTGTGCCTGCCAGTACCAGTCGAACGATCCCTTGACATAGTTGGCGGAGACGCTGAGTCGATCCTTGGGCACGAGGACATTGCTGGTGTCGGCGAGCTCACCGGCTTCGTTCAGCGGTGTCGCGCCACCCACCTGCAGCTTCATGGTCTTGGTGTCGAGGTAGTTGCCCGACCAGGTCACCCTGCCCAGGTTTCGCGGCAGGGTCGACTGCCAGTTCAGGGTAATGGTGTCGCCCTGGAAGGTGAGCAATCCGGCATTGACGAACCCGTCGTGGAAGTCCGTGATCTGACCCTGACCGTTACGCGTGAAGGCGCTGCACTCGTCCACGTTTGGATAGGACGGTGCGTCGTAGCAGGCCTCGAGGATGTCGCTCAGGTTCAATTGCTCGATGGCATTCGACATCTTGATGCTGATGTAGTCCGCAGCGATGCTGAGGCGCGGGACCCAGCGCGGCGTCAGCACGAAGCCGTAGGTGTAGGACTTGGCGACTTCGCTTGCCAGCGCCGTGTTACCCGATGTCAGACCCGCTACGCTCGCATTGTTGGCATTGGAAGTGAACGTCGCGGTGTTGATGCCGGCGGCGGCGCAGTTCTTGGCACGGGTCGCCGGATCGGGTCCCTGGGTGACGAAGTTCTTGTCGCACGGGTCGGGTGTGGAGAACTCATTATCCGTCGAGGCGGGCAGGAAGAGCTCGGTGATGGCCGGGGCGCGGATCGAGACCGTCCGGTTGCCGCGGAAGAGGATGTCCTGGGTCGGCGCCCAGCGCATGCCCGCGTCCCAGGTGTCGGAATTGCCGGCGATCGAATTGTTCACGCGCCGGATGGCGCCGTCCATCTCCACCCGGTACAGAGCCGGAATGTCCTGATGCGGCTCGAAGACCGGTACCGTGGTTTCGGCATAGACCTCGTTCGTGTGGTAGGCCCCTTCGATGAAGGTCGCGTTGAAATTACCGACCGCCGGGACCGTGCTGTAGAAAGCGTCAGGCTCGAAGACGGCCGCTTCGCGCCGGTTCTCGAAGCCGAGCGCGAACTGCCAATAGTCCGCGGGGAGCTTCAGGATCGGGCCGGTGATGTTGGCGGTGAAATCGCGCTGCGTGTTGTAGGAGTCGGCCGTGGCGACGTGCGTGATGTAGGCCCGTGCGGCGGCGCTCGGGTCGCCCTGGCCGAAGATATCGAGCGGTGAGCAGGTCTCCGACTCGGTCCCAATGAATGAATTCACCACCCCCGGCGGGCAAACGATCTGGCCACTCGAGTTGAGCACCGGATTGACGGCATTTTCCAGGTTCTGGAACACGACCGCCGGCTGGCGCGAGATATTACGGGAGTACCCGTAGTTCATCGTCGTGTCCCACTTATAGGTCTGGCTCATCAGCGAGAAGTCGCCCTTCATGCCGACGACACCGCGCGCGACCAGCTGGTCGCCGGTGAAAGCGCCTGCCTCCAGGTCGGTGCTGCCGCGATCGAGGTAGAAGTACTTGTTGCTCCAGTTCGGGTCGAAGGGAGAGCCGCCGCTGAGCGCGAAGCCGCCGGCCTGGTAGGCATTCAACTCGCTCTGGATGAGCTGCTGGTCGCCCGCCGAGAGGTAAGGATTGGTGGTGCTGATGTACAGCGGGCCGTTGACTCCGCCCGGATTACCGAAGATCGTGGCCTCGTAAAGTGGCTGGGAGATGAGGGAGTGCGAATGGTCTTCCGACAACCAGCCTTCCCAGAAGGTCTGAAAGTGGTCGGTCCAGTCGAAATGTCCGAGCGTGTCGGCATTGAGCCGCCCGGTCCACGCCTGCAGGTTGCTGTAGTTGATGAGATTGATGCCCTGGCCGCCGTTATAGAAGATCGGGTTGCCGGTCTCGGTGCCGAGATTGTAGGGGCTGAGCGCATTGGACCCTGGTGAGAAGGCCAGCGGTTGCCCCGCTGAGTTCACGAAGCCGATACCTGCGTCCGGGACGCCGGGTGTGTAGAAGAAGTTGTCGAGGTAAGGCACCCCCGAAGTGCTCAGCTGATTGACGACGCCTTGGGTCATCCAGACTTCCGAGTATTTACCCGGAGTCGCAGGCGCTTCAAAGCCGCCCTGGTCGACGTAATCCGAGCGCGACGCGCCCCTCAGACCCGTGCTCTTGTTGTACTCGACGACGACGGTGACATTACCGCGGCCATCGGCGAAGTTGTGGCCACCGATGGCGCTCAACTTGTAGTTCCAGGCATCGCCTTCATTGGACACGCCGGACTGGGCTTGGACGTCGAATCCCTGATAATCGTGCTTCAGAATGACGTTCACCGTGCCCGCGATGGCGTCAGCGCCGTATTGCGGTGCGCCGCCGACGGTGACCGTCTCGATGTGATCGATGAGCTGGACCGGGATCACGTTGAAGTCGACCTGACTGCCCGGCGATGCGGCGCCGGACAGGCTCGCGGTATTCGAAGAAACGAACCGCCGACCGTCGACCAGTGTCAGGGTGCGTTGCGAGCCCAGCGAGAAGAGGTCGACGAAGCTCTGACCGACGCTGAAGGCCGACTGCTGGTTCTGCTGGCTCGTGGGCGGGACACCGAACTCGGGCAGCTCATCCAGCGCCTGACTGACGTTGCTATAGCCGCGCTCGTCGAAAGCGGCCCCCGAGACCTCGACAGTGGGCTGCAGGGTGTCATTGAGCGCATGCGCGATGCGCGAGCCCGTGACCACAACTTCCTCGAGTTCCGTGTGTCTGGCTGGCGCTTTCGAATTCTGCACGGTCTGCGCCTGCGCCAACCGCAGCGCGGCGCGCTTCTCTTTGGCGGTGGGCTTATGTTTTGTGGCCGGCTGCGCCTGCGCGACGGGTGTCGGCTGCGCAGCAGGCTGCGGCAGCGCGGCGCCGTGCGCTTGCGCACATAGCGCGAACATGACGAGCAGAGGCGCAACGAGCCAACGGGAGCGGCGCGAGTCGCTGTGATGGTCGAGGTGATTCATGTCTTGAACTCTCTATCGAAGTGCGAGCGGAGGATTCTGATCAGCGACGCCGAGCTCGGCTTCCAGCGCGCGCCCGAGCGTCATCAACACGTCCTCCCTGAACAGGGCACTCCAAAGGCAGACCGCGCGCGGTACCCGATGCTTCGGCCCGTGCGCGTTCGTCGGCTTGTCATCGATCCGGCGGGTCGGCAGCTCGAGGAAGCCGCCTTTCATGACCAGACAGGGGTGACCCGTGGCGTTGGTGGCCACCAGCGAGTCGTCTCCATTGACCGGTCCGATCAATGCATCGATGCCGTCGAAGAACCGGTCGAGCGCCACCATCGCCTGGCGGCGCAGACGCTCGATCTGGATCATCTCGACGGCAGGGAAGAGATGCGCGCGCCGCCAGGTGTTGGGCCACGCCATGTCGGCCTGCCACTTGAGCTCCTCATCGCGGTGGCTCAGGGTGAGCTCGGTGAAGGCGGCGGCCGCCTCGAGGAACACCAGCGGGGTGAGCAGCGCGAACGGCACATCGGGCATGCGCACCTCGACGACCTGCGCTCCGGTCTTGCGCAGCGCGGCGAGCGCGTCGTGGTCGACCGACGACGCCTTCTTGCTGTCGAACCACTCCGGTACGTAGCCCACCCGCAGTTCGCGCACGCTCGCCTGCCAGTCCCAGCCGAGCGGTGCATCGAGCGAGCCCCAGTCGCGGGAATCGGCGCCATTGATGATGTCGAGGGTCAGTCCGCAGTCCGCGACGCTGCGCGCGATGGGTCCGGCCTTGTCCCAGTTCCACGCCAAAGCCATGGCCCCATGGCGGGACACTCGGCCGAAGGTCGGACGCAGGCCCGTGCACCCGCAACGATTCGAGGGGGAGACGATCGATCCCAGGGTCTCGGTCCCGATCGAGAACCCGACGAGACCGGCCGCGGTGGCGGACGCGGAGCCGGCCGAGGAGCCGGACGATCCTTCCTCGGTGTTCCACGGATTTCGCGTCTGGCCGCCGAACCAGATGTCCCCATAGGCGAGTGCGCCAGCGGTGGTCTTCCCGAGGAGAACCGTGCCGGCGGCTTCGAGCTTGTCGACCACGGCCGCGTTGCTGCTGGCTACCCGGTTCTTATAGGGCTCGGCCCCCCACGTGGTGCGCACGTGTGCAACGTCGAACAAGTCCTTGATGCCGTACGGAACGCCATGAAGGCCCGAACGGACCCGGCCTTTCGCCAGGTCGGCATCGGCGCTCGAGGCCTGCTGCAGCGCCAGATCGTCCGTGACCGTGATGAAATTCTGTAGCTCCGGTGCCAGACGGCGGATGCGATCGAGGTAGAGATGAGTGAGCTCGACGCTCGAGATCTTCTTCGCGCGCAGCCACGCTGCCTGCTTCCAGGCCGGCGCCAGCGCCACATCGACGGGCGCGCTCGGCAGTTGACCGGCTGCCGGTGCTGCGCCGCGCACCCCCGGGGTCGGCATGCGGTAGCTCTTGCCGGGGATCCGCGGATCGAAGCGGGTGGCCGGCGACACGTCATTCGGCAGATCGAGCGCACGGACGCTCGCCAGCTCCTGCAGCACGGGGGCGTAAGTGCGAGCGAGCTGGGTGCGCTGGGCGGGCGTATAGGAGAGGGCCAGGAGCCGCTCCGCCGCAGGCAGGTCGGCCTCGATCGCCGCCGGCGAGCTCGGGTGGGCTGCCATCGGTTTCCCGGCCGCTTTGGCAGTGGCGCGCGCGCGGACAGGCGCCGACGCCGCGGGTGCGACGAGAGCCTGGGCCAGCAAGGCGCGTCGTGTCAGTGTCACATTTTTGTCACCGAGCTACGTGGCCCGGCGCTCCCATTTGCCGGATACGACTGGCCGCGGCGCGATTTCCGGTAGTGCGAAGCTAAAAAAAGACAAGCCGCACTTGCAAATGACCCAGGTATGCTTGCCGCTGTTGCGAATGTGCAATAGCCTGACCTGGAAGTGAATCAGGGGGACGCGCGCCTGCCACCGGTGGACGCTACGAGCACATCAGCTTGGTTCTTTGAAGTCTTGGCGCACGAGCGGGATTTGCGTGCGTTCCTGGCCCGCTCCCTCCCTCATCGCGATGATGTCTCGGACGTCGTGCAGGAGACCTACGCCCGGCTCCTCGCCCTGTCCCCCGAACGGCGCAGCGTCGTGCGCACCTGGCGGGCCTTCCTGTTCACCACCGCGCGCAACGTCGCCATGGATCATTTGCGCCGGCGCGAGATCGTTTCTCTCGATGCGCTACCGGAAATCCACGCAGCGGACGTCGTATTGCGCGTAAGCCAGGAGCGGAGACCCGAGGAGATCGTGAATCTCACTCAGGAGCGGCGCCTGCTCGCGGGAGCGATCGCATCGCTGCCCGAAAAGTGCAGGCAGGTGCTCGTCCTGCGCAAGATTCACGGCTTCTCCCAAAAGGAGATCGCGTTGCGCATGGGGATCGCCGAGCACACGGTGGAGAAGCATCTCAGTCACGGTGTGCGGCTCTGTGCCGAGCGGCTGCTCCAGGCGACGGGTACCACCCAAACTGAGGTCTATTCTTCATGCCCGGGAACCGGCGCATGGCGTCGGGTGAGCGGACCGAGGGCTGCGCCGCAGACTGGCTGGCTCGTTTAGACCGGCCGGACGCGCCGGCTGCAATCGGCGCGGAGTTCGAGCTCTGGTGTCGGGCGAACCCACTGCATCTGATGGCTTATCTGCGCCTGCTCGGCGTCTGGAACCGTCTCGATCATCTCCGCCGGCCCACCAGGCCGTAATGATAAGGAGGCAGCTGCACGACAGGAGCTGTAACGTCGAAGCCCGCCGCCCGCATCCATTGCTGACACTGCGGCGGGGTGGGACGGATGTCCACCGGCGGCCCGCGAGGCGTGCCGGGGTCCACGACCCAGTGAATGACGGCGACCAGGCCGCCCGGGCAAAGGATCTCGTGCGCTTTGTGCAGCAGTCCCAGCGCATCCTCGGCGTGCAGGATGTTGAAGAGCATCGCATAACTGCAGCTGTCGGGCGGCAGACCGGAGCCGCGGCTGACGAAATCCCGCTCGACCACCTGCACGTTGTTGAGGCCGGCCTCCTGCGCCCCCCGGGCGGTGGCGCGCACCATTTCAGGATCGATGTCGATCCCGTAGACCGTGCCTCGGGTCAGCGTTGCCGCCGTCAGTGTGAACGTGCCGTAGCCGCAGCCGAAGTCAACGATGTCACCGCTGACAGGCAGCGACAGCAACTCGAGGATCTCCGTGGGCTCGAAGAACGATTCCCACAGCACTCGCTCCGGCATGCCGCTGTCGCGCACCTTCATGCGGGAAAGGTAACATGGCCGCCGGACCGGCGCCTCAATCGCTCATGCCCTGCCACGCCGCCAGCGCCGCCAGCTTCTGGTCGCGACCCCACGGTTTGGTATCGAGTCTGCCTACCGCCGCCACATCGAGCGACGCCGGTGCTGTGATGCGACAGGGGATCTGACAGGCTTCGCGGAAGATGTCGCGGTAAAACAGGCCTTCCGCCATGTGGATGCGCATGTGAGTTGCCAGGGCGGTGTCCGGATCCGGCAGAGGGCCATCCTTCGCCACGATCGCGCCGACGCGCACATTCGCGGTCAATAGCGGCGCGAGCTCACTCCGCGCCCGGGCCAGGGCCTTTTTGCGCACACGCGTAAGCCACTCGTCGACCGCCGCGCGATCCGTTTCGGCGGCGCGGTGATAGCAGAAGCGCTCGGTACCCTCGAGAAGCTCGATCACCGTGTTGCCGATGATCTCCGGCCTGCGTAGTGATCCGCCCACTACGACGCACGCTCCCCATCCGGTGTGAACGCTGATCCCGATCGCGCGCTCCATGGCGCGACCGGACCCGCTGCCACGCGTTTTCATGAAGGAACGTTAGCACGACCGATTGCAAGAGCGCTAACCGCGATGGCGATCCAGATGATATTCACCGCCGCAGAAGGCCACGCCTGATGCCAGCTCGAATTCACGGCGAGCAGCAGCCCGGAGAGCGTGTTGAGCACCTGATACGAGCGGCTGCGGGCGCCGAGCACGCCGTAAGACACGAGCCCGAAGGCCACGAGCAGCATGGCCGCTCCGAGCCAACCGGCAATCTCGATGAGCATGGCGGTGGCGATCATACGGCCGGCAGGCTGGCGTAGGCGCGCACCGGAAAGGTTCCCATGCCTTTCATTCTCGGCGGGACGGCGCTGAAGCGCGCTCCCGCGGCCGGCACCCGCTCGAGGTTGCAAAGGTGCTCGACGATCGGAATGCCGCCGCCGAGCAGGATGGTGTGCGCCGGCCGCTCGCCGCCGGCAATATCGTCGATGTTCGGGGAATCGATTCCGACCAGCGCCGCGCCCCGATCCCGCAGGTGCTGCGCCGCGGACTCCGTCAGCAAGGGGTGACCCTCGAAGTACGCATCGGTGCGCCAGTGCCGCGCCCACCCGGTGTGAACCAACACGGCCTTGGCGCGAACGTCGAAAGGCAGGAACACCTCGCGCTCGACCGACCTGGCGCGCATCCCCGCAACGTTCACGACTACCGCTTCGAGCCCCACGAGGCGCGCGAGCGTGAGGTCGGATACGTCCTCGCCGTGTGCGAAGCGGTGGTAGGGGCTGTCGAGGTAGGTGCCGGTATTGGCCACCATGTCGATCCGGCCGATATGGAAGCTGGTGCCGGGCGAATACAGCCGCTGCGAGGCTTCGCGGCTCAGGAAGTCACACACCAGGGGCGCGGGGAGTCCCTTGTAGGTGATCATGCCGCTCTCGATGACGTGATTGAGGTCGATCAGTTCCTCGCTAGCCGCAGCGCCAACCGCCGGCGCTCGCGCCGTGCGTTTGTGCGCCTCGCTGATGATCTCCTTGTTACGGATGCGGACGGCCGCCACCATGAGCAGGCGCAGATCCGCGACGATGAGATCCGCGAGGGAGCGGTCGTCGATGTCATCGCCGTCGATGTCGAGGCGGAACCCCTGCCCCTGAATGCCGCCGCCGTTGGCGAAATCGATCTCGAAATCGAACTGCACCCGATGCTCTTTCATGGCCGAATTCTAGGGTTCGGCCAAGCATGAATCAAATTGATGCAATAGATAAGAAACATCTAATATATGCATGCATGAGACTGCATCACCTCACGGCTCTCGTGGCTATCGCGGCCGAGGGCTCATTCACCGCCGCGGCGGCGGTCCTGAAGATCTCGCAATCGTCGCTGAGCCACGCCATCGCGGATCTCGAGGACGAGCTCGGCGTGTCGCTGCTCGTACGCGGCCGTCAGGGCGCGCGCCTGACCGAGGTCGGCAGCCGCGCGGTCATGCACGCGCGGCAGGCGCTCGCCGCGCTGGAGTCGATCCGCGGCGAGGCGGCAAGCGCGCGCGGCATGCTCTGCGGCCGGCTGCGGATCGGCTCGATTCCGAGCGCGAGCGTCGCCCTGCTGCCGAAAGTCATCGCCCGCTTGAGCCGACAGCATCCGGGCATCGAAGTCGTCCTGCTCGAGGAGCCGAGTCAGGGCATGCAGCAGCTCCTCGAATGGCTGCGCGGCGGCACCATCGATGTCGCCGTGGTCGAGTTGCCGCTGGCGCAGGTGAAAACCGTTCTGCTCATGGACGATGAGTACTGCGCGATCGTCGCCGCATCGTCGCCGCTCGCCGGGCGCCGCCACATTTCCATCCGTGACCTGTCGGTGGAAGCCTTCGTGACCTCGAGATACGTGAGCGAACGTCTGGTGTGGCCCGCGTTTGCGGCGCAGGGCGTGGCGCCGAACGTCAAGTTCGACGTTCAGGACCTGGCCACCCTCGTCAACCTGGTGCGGGAAGGACTCGGCGTATCGGCGGTGCCGCGGATTGCATTTCCGGAGACGCCGCCCGGGGTCGTGCTGCTGCCTCTCTCGCCGCGCATCCGCCGGCAGTTGGGACTCGCTCTCAATCCCGCGCAGCAGCGCTCGCCGGCATTGTCGGCCTTTATGAGCGCGTTGCAGGAGTTGACCGCCCGCAGCCGGCGTTGATTGGATGCCTCATCGCATGTCTCTCGCCAATAGAATTCTGCTCTTCGCGGCTGCACCCTCGCGCTGCTGCCGACGGCGGCGTGCTGTCGAACTTATGGGTCACAGGCAGCAACGCCGGGCCTTCCGTGCTCGGTCCCGAGCTGGTGAGCGTCCTGCCGCGCCGCAATATCATGCTATCGGCGGTGGCTCTGCTCTGAGCCTGCCGCGGCAGGCGCGCTCGAATTCCACGATGTGCTGCGCAAGGATCCCGGGCTCCTCGTGATGCAGCATGTGGCCGGCGCCCGGCACGACGACGATCTCGTGGTTGCGGATGTGCGCCGCCGTATCGTCAGCGGCGGCACGCATTGCGCTCGAGCGGCTGTCGTCGCCCCCGTCTCCACGCACCAGCAGCACCGGGGCCTGAATGCGCTCCCAACATGCTGCCGCTTCCTCACGGCGATAGAGAACGGGATTGACGAGGCGGTGGCGGGGGTCGAACAAAAGCTCGATGTCGGTTGTCCCTGAGGGCGTCGCCGCAGGGCGCGTCCACGCAGCGGCGATGAATTCCGCGTGCTCGGGGGTGAGCCGCGTGTTCTTCGCCCGCAGGAACCGGGCGAGCTGCGCCACCGAAGGGTAGCGGCCCGCGCGCGGCGGCTGCGGCAGCTCATCCAGCCAGCGCGCATAACGGGCCGGCGCCTCCTGCGGCCGGGTCCGCGGCAACCCGAAACCCTCCAGGCTGACCAGCCAGGCGAGACGCTGCGGACGGATACCGCCCCAGATCTGCGCGATGTTGGCGCCCATGCTGTGGCCGACGATGCGCGCCGGCTCATCGGGCACCAACATCTGCAACAGCGCCTCGAGGTCGGCGAAGTAGTCCGGAAACCAGTAGCCCTCCGCAGCCCGGTCCGTGTGGCCGAAGCCGCGCCAGTCGGGTGCGGCCAGCGACCAGTCGGCCGGCAGGCGATCGGCGAGGAACTGCCAGGTCGCACCGCAATCCTGGAAGCCGTGCAGCAGCACTATGGGTGATGCGGTGCGCTCGCCCCACCAGGTCACGCGGTGGCGCAACCCGCGTACCGTCAGTGTTTCGTGATGCGGCGGGCGCAGCGTCTGGTAACTCATGGCGGCAGTCTACAATAGGGTGTCGTTCTTTCGCGACGGAGGCGGGAACTGTGAGCCGCTTGTGCACCCTGGCCCGGGTACCGCGTTCATCATGTAAGAGCGGTAAACATCACCGCAACCGTAGTTCGTGAAGAGGTTCACATGACCCGTGTTGTCTCGCGCGTACGCAGTGTAGCAATCGTCATCGGACTGGCCGCGGCAGTCGGAGGCTGCGTCGTAGCGCCAGCGCCCTACTACGGCGGCGGATATGTGGCTGCCGCACCGCCGGCGGCGCGTGTGGAGTATTACGGGGCGGCGCCCTATCCCGGCTATTTCTGGATCGGCGGCTTCTGGCGCTGGGGACCGGGCGGTTACGCCTGGGCTCCCGGTCGTTGGGCCGCGCCGCGCGCGGGCTATCGGTGGGTCCCCCGGCACTGGGTGCATGGTGGGCGCGGTTGGCACATGAACGGCGGTCGCTGGGCACGTCGCTGATGATCAGTCGCGCCGCCCTTGCCGCTTGAGCGTCGAGG
>JBOIAB010000073.1:0-3782 GCA_050738635.1 Steroidobacteraceae bacterium | reverse complement strand
GTTGCGTCGTGACGAGAAAATAGGAGGAGATCGCCATCGTCTCCCAGGCGACCATGAACGCGTAGGCGTCATCGGCCAACAGGATGAAGCCCATGCTGGCGAGGAACAGGTGGTACTGCAGGCACATCAAGCCCGGCGGCGTGCCTTCCCCACGGCGGAAATAGCCGGCGGCGAATACCGAGATGCCCGCCGAGGAGACTCCTAGCAGCAAGAGAAAGATGCTGCTCAAGGCGTCTAGGCGCACGTGCATCGGCAGGTCGGGTAATCCAATCGGCAGAACGGCGGTCTCGGCCGGAATTACGAGGCTTACGGCCGCGATAGCCGCCAGAGCGACGCTACAGAGCGCACTCAGGGGGAAGAGTGTGCGCCCCACGAGTCCCACGCTCGTGGGGCGCAGGAGCCCCGCGAGACCGAGCAGGACCCAGAGGCCCAGGACCGCTAGGCAAGCGCTAAGTGCGGATATGTGCAGGGAAGTCACAGCAAGTGCAACTGGGATGCACCTTGGATTATAATCAAAAGCGTCGCACAGTCGAATGTGCGTGGGATGACAACCTTGACTCTCGAAGACCGCAGCGCCCGTCTCACGATCCTCATCGACCCGCGTAAGAAGGCCCTATTCGAACGGCTGTGCGCGGAGGAGGACGCGACGCCCTCTCAGGTGGTCCGCAGGATGATTCGGCAGTACATCCTCGAGCGCACCGGCAAGCCCTGGGTGCCGTCTGCCGATGAACCGCCTTCCACTGCACCCAAGCGAGCGCCGAGCCACGGCGCCCGGCGTGGCGGGCGATCATGACGCTTGGGCCGCGAGCACCCCGGGCCATTCATGATTCGGCATCGTGTGGCACATCTCGGGCGCGCTGCGGATCGCGCGATCTCCATGCTCCGCTCGTCGAGTCAACATGCCGAAATCGCGCAAACGGTTCTGTACTTCCTCGGCTGGGGATCTGCGTGTCAGTGGGGAGCCTACTGGGCGGTCGACGACGTGCAGCGGCGCTTGCGGCCAATCGTCGTCTGGAATCCATCCTCTCTCGACTCACTTCCGTTCGGCTGTGACCTGCGGCGCCGACCGCGCCGCTTGAGTCGGGTCGGCTTGCAGTCGGCGGTGTGGTTTGCGGTGCAGACCTGTACCACTGTGTACGGGGTCATCGAGTTGCGCTGTCAGGCGGCCGACTCGGATCCCCCCGAAAACCTCGCTGCTTTCGAGCGGCTTGGGTTTCACCTGGGGAGCGCCATCGAGGAGCTCTTGTATAACCGCGCCCGCTTGCATTGAGGAGTGACCAGGAACATCGCTAGCGCGCGACGGTCACTACGGCGCTGAGCACCGAGGTGCCCGGGGGGTCTGACGCCAATCAAACGAACCCGGGCCTTCGTCTTTTCTGGTTATGTCGGCCGGAGCATAACGGAACCGCAGACGCAAGGCACGTCGACCTACCTGGGCGGCAGCAGAGGTCTCTGACAGATAACCGACCTATGGGGGAACAAATGAGTTTCTCGACAGATGAGCAGAACCTGTTCCAGGAGGCAGTCAGCCGGCACTTCGGAAGCCTACAGGCTCAAGGCTTTAAACTATCTCCCGTCGCAACGAGTTCCCATTATCCGACGGGAGACCACCTCACTGTCGAAGTGTCGGCTCCAAGCATTGGACGAGGAATGAGTATTACACTTCGCAAGCTAGAAGTCCGGCAAGCGCTGACCACTTTCCTGCACAAGGGCCAGACTGGTGGTTTTATGGTGGACACCTTTTCGAAACAGATAAGCGCTCCCAAAGAGATCATTCAGCAGCTTAGTCTGGCGAGCCATGATGGACCGCTGTCAGAACGGATCGATGCGGTACTGAAGGCTACGCGCTCTGTAATCGACAACTACCTGATGTCCGCGCTCACCGGAGGCGAGTGGCCCGCCGTAAAGGTCGACTGGGGTGATTACAAATAGGCCGGGCCGTGCGTCGAGCGCGCACAGATGATCTTCTGCCGAGTTCGTCTGATGCCTCACTGCCGGCGCTTGCCCCCGCTGCGGCCCGGATGACTGGACTGAGTCCACGAGACCTGCAACACGGCTGCGAGACAGGGGTTGTGGCACACAGGTCTCAATGTGCCGAAATGCGCGGGGCAATCTTGGTCTCCGGCATGTCCTTCCTCAGCGCGCGCCCAGACGCCGACGACGCCGATTACACCGAGGATCAGAACCCCACCCCCGCTCGGGCAGCAGTGCTCGTGCAAGAGATCACCCCGAGACCATCGTCGCGGTGTCGAGCGGAGCGCCGGCAACTTTCCCTGACCGCCCGGGCAAGAGCCGCGCCGAATTCAGAATGAAAGTCAGTTCCGATGCAACGTGAATGAACGCCGCCAGTAGCGGGTTGAGGAGCCCGACTGCGGCGAGGACAATACCGAGCGTATCTACGCCGATCGTACCCGCGAAGTTAGCCCAGATGATGCGTCGGGTCCGGCGGGCAATAGCAAGCGTCTCCGCAAACTTTACGAGGTTGTTCCCGAGAAGCACCACATCGGCGCTCTCCCGCGCGACGTCTGTCCCCGAGCCCATGGCAACGCCCACCTGCGCCTCCACTAACGCGGGTGCGTCGTTGACTCCGTCGCCCACCATCGCGACGACGCGCCGCTCGCCGACGAGGCGCTGGATGTAGACTCGCTTGTCCTCGGGAAGGAGGTCGGCCGCCACCTCCGCGATGCCGAGCTGCGCAGCGACGGATTCAGCTACCGCTCCGGCGTCTCCGGTCAATAGCACGACCCGCGCACCGAGAGCTTGGATGGCCGTAATAGCGCTCTGTGCTTCCGGTCGGACGCGGTCCGCAATCTCGACGGCGCCGAGCAGGAGCCCATTGCGAGCCACGTAGACTTCAGTAGCTCCCTTTTGATCGTTCGCCAGGTCGCCGGGTACATAGATGTTGTGCTCGCGCATTAGAGCCAGATTTCCGACGAAGATCCGCTCGCCGGAGACCGTTGCATCGATGCCCCGGCCCGGCTGATAACCGAAGCGCTCGGGCTCCACGATCGAACGCCCTTGCGCTCGCGCATACGCGACTATGGTCTTGCCCAAGGGATGTTCAGACCGCACCTCGGCAGCCGCAGCGGCGTCGAGCAGCGCCATTGGGGCGACATCTTTGCCCGGGCGCAGCGCCCGGATCTCGGGTTGTCCGAACGTCAGCGTACCGGTCTTGTCCAGCACGACCGTGTCGACCCGGCCAAGCTGCTCGAGATAGAGACCGCCTTTCACGATGGCGCCGCTGCGCGCCGCCCGGCCAATCGCCCCGAGAATCGCTAGCGGCGTGCCGGCCGCGATGCCGCAGGCGCCTGCCACGATGATGACCGAAATAGTCGAGGTAATATTGTGTGTCAGCAGGTACGTGAGCACCGCGGCCGCGAGCGCGAAATACACCAGATAGCCCGCCAGCCGGTCAGCCAGGCGCTGCACAGGCGCACGGGAGCGCTCGGCCTGCTCTACCGCCTCGATGATCTTTCCGTAGCTCGTGTCGCGCCCGATGCGCTCGGCGCGAATCTCAAGTGCCCCCGATTGGTTGATCGAGCCGGCAAAGACGCTGGTGCCGGGTGTCTTCTCGACGGGAAGCGATTCTCCAGTGATGCGAGACTGATCGACGAACGAATGCCCGGCGATGACCGTGCCATCCACCGGGATCCGGCCGCCTGGATTGACGAGCACGGCGTCTCCGGAGGCAAGCTCATCCGCATCGACCTCTGAAACCCCGCCCGCGCGACGCACCGAAATGGCGCGCGGCAGGAACTCGAGCAGATCCCGGATCGCGCGGC
>JBOIAB010000072.1:0-8527 GCA_050738635.1 Steroidobacteraceae bacterium | reverse complement strand
TCCCCTTCCCGCCGCCGTACTCGATGTGGTAGCCGCGGGGGAAGGGGAGCTTGTGAGCCAGTTGTTCTTTGTACAACCACCAGGGCACATACACCTGCAAGCCATCGGCGGCGTCCTCGTTTAGCGGCGGCAGGTTTTCGAGCAGCGGAATCTGTCCGCTGACGGAGCTGCCGACGGTGTCCAGCACATAGCGGCCCACGAGTCCGCTCGAGTTGCCCAGACCGTTCGGGAACTGGCCGCTCTTGGAGTTGAGGAGAATTCGCGCGCTCTCGCACGCACTTGCGCCAAGTACGATTACGCGCGCGGTTACATGCTCATGTCGCCCGGTCGTGGCGTCGACGAATCGAACTCCGTTCGCGTGCCCGTCCTTGCCCAGCGTGACTTCATACACCATCGCGTGCGTGATGATGTCAAGGTTGCCGGTCGCGAGCGCCGGCGGCAGATGCACGGTAGTCGACTGATAGTTGGCGGCCACGGCGCAACCGCGGCCACAAGGTGTCGCCCACAGGCAGGGCGAGCGCTTGCGCATCGCCTCGGCGAGGATTTGCTGCGCGTGCGGGTTGCCCGGGTGCAGCTTGCCCGGAATGGTGCGATGGTCCTGCGCGCGTGTCAGGACTGCCCGCCGCCCCGGCAGCACCGGAATGCCGAACCGCGGCGCGTGCTTCATGAGGAGGTAATCGCTGACCAAGGGTTTCGGCGGCGGCAGCAGCGTGTCGCCGGGGCCGGCGGGCGTGTTCTCCAGCGAGGTCTCCCCGCCATAGACGCCGATCAGCAGCTCGACCTTGTCGTAGTACGGTGCTACATCGTCGTAGGTGATCGGCCAGTCGAATCCCAGCCCGTCGCGGCTGTGCGGCTTGAAGTCATAGGGGCCGTTGCGCAATGAGATGCGGCCCCAGTGATTGGTGCGCCCGCCCAGCATGCGCGCCCGCCACCAGGTGAAGTGCGCGCCCCACTTGTCGGGGAGCGACACGTAGGGCTCGCCCGGGACATCCCAGCCGCCGTCAATGGTGGCGTCGTAAAAGCCCTTGTTCTTATCCGGAGTGCCCGCCCCGCCCAGCGGCGCCATGTCCGGCGTCTGAAACATCGGGCTCTCGCTTGCCGGTGTGTATTGCCGGCCGGCCTCGAGCATCAGCACCTTCACGCCTTCCATGGACAAGGTGTAGGCCGCCTGGCCGCCGCCTGCGCCGGACCCTACGATGATGACGTCGTAGGGGCCCCGTTGAGTACTTGCCGTCACGAATGGCATCGATCAATGCTCCTTCGTAGAAGTTGTCTTAAGTTCGGTAGGCTTCCCTGCCGTACCCCTGAACCGGGATCCCCCGGCTTGCCAGCACTTCGTGCTGTAGCGCGTACATCGCCGCTGCCGCTTCGTCGATCGCCCGCGCGAAAGCGAGTGAGCCGGCGAGGATCGGGCCGAGGAGCGCTTTGTCCTGCACCCGCGCTTTGGGGTATTCGTGCTCCAGCACCAGGTAGGTGCGCTCCGGGTCGAGGTCGAGAAGCTCGCGCGCCGCAAGCTGATGGTCCAGCCAGTCCACCGAGCGGTTCTGCAGGTATGCCAGCGGGTCGTGGCGCGCCGTACCGGGGAGCTCGTGCTCGGCGAAGACCGTCTGCTTCTTCCACGCGTTCAGCTGCTCCGTGGGGTTGGCACGTGGTGCGTCGCCGTCGCGGTCGCCCCGCTGCATCGTCTGTCCGCCATAGCCCCAGGCGGCAATGCCGCGCGAGTCGATCACTTGTCCTTTGACATGGAAACGCTGGATGAGGAAGGCATAACCCGAGTCCCTGAGGTACTGGAAGAGCGAACGCGAGTCCTGGCCCATGAGTATGGCGTGCGAAGGATCGTAGTGGATACGGAACTGGTTGCCGACACCGTGCCGCTCGCAGATGCGGTGCAGCGCGATCCACGGGCCGGGCGCATAGGCGATGTTGTTGTGCCAGGCGTCCGTCACGTTCCAGCCCGGCATCGGGCACTGCTCGACCAGGTAGGTGAGCCCCCGGGCCTTGGCCTGCCGCAACAGCGGGATGAATATCTCCTCGAACATGTCGAGGTTGGCGTCCATGCCGATCTTCGGATTGCGGCCGACGAAGCCGACCACCGCGTCGCACTGCAGCAGCACGGCGGCGTCGAACACGCGCAGCATCAGCTCGTGCTTCACCTTGCGGGCGGCATCGTCCGCGGTCAGCATGTTGTCGAAATAGCCGAGCTCCGAGAGCCCCACGGAGCTGGCGCGCATCGCGCTGGCGACGCGTTTTGCGCGCGCCGCGGTGAAGGGCTTTCGCAGGTCGAGCGTGTTGGCCACCGGATCGAGCAGCGCCGCAGCCGGAACGTCGCTCTGCGTGGGATGCAGCGCGCATGACAGCTCGATGTTGGGCGCGCCGATTTGCGCTGCGAACGCCAGCCACTCCTCGATGGCGAGGTCGGGGTCCGCTTCCCGCCGCTCCCTGGGTGTCAGCTCCTGCAGCGCCGCCGTCAGGATGCTGAGCTTCATCGGCCGCGGCCGGAATGCGCCGCCGCTACTGCTGGGGGACGGCATGTCCGAGCCTCTCGTTGCGGAACGAGAACAGGAAAAGGACTGCTACCGCAAACGCGAAGACCGCGGGGTAGGCCCACACCGTCACCCAATCGTGGCCGCCTGCTGCAACGTAACGGTCCGTGATGATGCCTGCAGCGGAAAAGCCGATGAGCATCCCGACGCCGTAAGTGGCCAGCGTGATCAGGCCTTGCGCGGCCGCCTGGCGCTCCTGGCCCGCGCGCGTATCGGTGTAGATCTGGCCGGAGACGAAGAAGAAGTCATAACAGGGACCGTGCAGGGCGATGCCGACGAGCAGCAGCCATTCGATTTGCGAGGCATCCCCCAGGGAGAAGAGGGCGTACCGGACGGCCCACGCGACCATGCCGATCAGCAAGGTCGCTTTCATACCATAGCGCTTGAGGAACAGCGGCAAGAGCAGCATGAAGCAGAATTCCGACGCCTGTCCCAGCGTTTGCTTCCCGGCTGCGTGCGCAATATGGATCTCGGTGAGGAACTGGTTGGCGTCCTGGTAGTAGAAGGCGAGCGGTATGCAGATGAGGATCGAGGCGCAGAAGAAGATCGCGAAGTTGCGCTCGCGCAGCATGGAGAGGGCATCCAAGCCGAGCAGGCTTCCCAGGCTCCGCCTGCCCCGTGCTCCGCCGAGCGGCGGAGTCCGCGGCAGCGTGAAGCTGTAAATGCCGAGCACGAAGGAGCTCGCCGCGCACATCGTGAAAGTCTTTTGCAACGCGCCTTGCACGGCTGCCGCGGATGCGTCCCAGCCAAACACATAGCTGATCGCCAGTCCGGCGACGATCCAGCCGATCGTCCCCCACACCCGCACCTTGGGGAAGTCGCGTGCCGGCACGTCCATCTGCCGGAAGGCGACGGCATTGACCAGCGCCAGCGTGGGCATGTAGAGAATCATGTACGCCAGCAGGTACGGATAGAAATGCGCGAAATCGTGCGCGCGCGCCAGCATCAGCATGAGCGCGCCGCCGACGATGTGCATGATCCCGAGCAATCGCTCCGCGTGAAAGTAACGATCGGCGATCAGGCCCACGATGAAGGGCGCGATGATCGCGCCCCAGGCCTGCGTCGAATAAGCCAGCCCGCTCTGTGTTCCCGTGGCGTGCAGGTTCATGGCCAGGAAGGTGCCCATGGTGACGAACCATCCGCCCCAGGTGAAGAACTCCAAGAACATCATCGCGTTCAGCCGCAGCAGCATGGTGTTCTTCAGCACGGGAGGGCGCCTCAGTCGAAAAATGCGAGCCCGGCGCGTCGCAGCGGCCGCCGCGCCGTCGCCCGTGGGCCGGCACGCAGGTTATTGCAATGCAATTTCGCTGTCAAAAACATTGGAATGTTTGTTTCGCCGGCCGGCCTCATGCGGGCGGAACTTTCCGCCACACGCCGCCCGCGGCGTGACTCATGAGCATGGCTTCGACGAGCAGGTCGCTGCGATAGCCGTCGGCGAAGGTTGCAAGAGGCGCAGGCCGCGCCTGAGGCTTCGCACCGTCTCTTATCCATTGGTATGCGTCCGCGATTACATTGCGGAAGGCATCCGCCCAGCCCTCCTGGTGGCCGGCCGGCAGATGCGCGTAGCGTGCGGCGTCCGCGGACAGGATGGAAGGGTCCTTGCCGATCACACTGCTCGGTTGGCCGAATCGGCCGACCCAGAGCTCGTTCTGCCGCTCCTGCAGCCAGCGCACCGACGATTTGCGACCACAGACCTCGAGCTGCAAGTCATTCTTGTGACCGGGAAGCACCTGGCCGATGGCGACGCAGCCCTTGGCTCCGCCGCGGAAGCGCAGCAGGACAGTCGCGAGATCTTCGCTCTTGATGCGTACCTTGCGGCGTCCCCGGGTTGTCATGCGTGAGAAGGTGCCGCCGGCAGCCTGCGACACCTCCCGCTGCGCGACCACGGTGCCGAGGTCCGCCAGTACCGCCTCAATCCGTAAGCCCGTCACGTGCTCCGCGAGATCGCACCAGTGCGAGCCGATGT
This sequence comes from Steroidobacteraceae bacterium, assembly GCA_050738635.1. GTDB lineage: Bacteria > Pseudomonadota > Gammaproteobacteria > Steroidobacterales > Steroidobacteraceae > 13-2-20CM-66-19. The sequence goes on along the minus strand of JBOIAB010000072.1, from coordinate 4,018 downwards.
CGCGCAGCGCGGAGCTGGCACCGCCGCGCGCCGGATCGAGCCGCCAGGAATACACCCGCTCATCGGCCAGCCAGTCCTGAAGATACTGCCCGTGTACGTAGCAGAGCGGGCCGAGCTCCCCGCCACTCACCATGGATCGCGCCTGCTGCACCAGCGGATTGCCGCGATAGTTGAATGTCACCACGTGGGCGACGCCCGCGCGCCGCGCGGCCTGCCACAGCGTGCGGCTGTGCTTTGCGCTGTCCGAGAGCGGCTTGTCCGAGATGACGTGCTTGCCTGCCGCGAGCGCCGCCAGCGACACCTCGAGATGCAGGTGGTTCGGCGTTGTGTTGTGAACGACATCCACGTCCGGGTCGGCAACGAGCTCGCGATAATCGCCGTAGGCCCGCTCGACACGCCACTCGGCGGCACGCCGGCGCGCCGCCTCGCGACTCGAGCCGGCGAGCGCGATCACTTCCACGTCTCCCAGGCGGCGCACCGCCTCGATGTGCTGGGTGGCGATGAAGCCCGGGCCGACGAGACCCATCTTCAGCCGTTTCAATGAAGCCCCCTACGCAATGCGTCATCGGATTGTAGTCCATCGGCAACAATCGCGGGCCAGAATGCCGCCCCGCGATTCGCGCCGCCTGCGAACGCATCCATGGCCAAAACGCCTGTTCCAATAATCTTGACAGCGAAATTTTCATTACAGTATGCTCACGGGAAGACGTTCTCGGGGAGTTCATGCCGATGAGACCCAACAAAGTGCCCGGCAAGACTGCGCGCTCCAGCCGGCGGTCCGCCGCTACCCCCCGCAAGCCCGTTAGCTACCGCTGTGCGCATTGGCCGGTTTTCCGCGCCAGGGATGCTCGCGCCGGCAGCGTCGCGGCCGTCGTCGCCGGCATCCTCGGTGCGGCTGCGCTCGTCGCCGCGCCCGCGCATGCCCAAAACGCGCCGGCCGATACGCAGAGCGCGGCCGCGAACGCCCAGATCGTGCCGGGCTCGGCGCAGACTTCGCAGAGCCTGCAGGAAGTGGTCGTCACGGCCACCGCGACGCAGGTCCGCAAGCTCGATGCCAGCTACAACGTGGTCACGGCTGATGCTGAGCTGATCAAGGAATCGAACGCTCTCAGCGCCGCTGACCTCCTCAAGATCGCGCCGGGCATCTGGCCGGAGTCATCGGGAGGTGAGACCGGTCTCAACGTCGAGGTGGCAGGTTTCCCGAGCGGCGGCGACACGCCGTTCTTCACCACCATGATCATGGGCATGCCGGTCTACGGCTCCCCGATGCTCTCCTATATGGACACGGCGTCGTTCATCCGCCTGGACGATACGGTGCAGCGTCTCGAGGTGGTGCAGGGTGGGCCGGCCGCGGTGTTCGGGCCCGGCCAGATGGGCGGCACGGGCAACTATATCCTGAAGACCGGCGACACCTCGCCGGGCGGGACTGTGAGTGCCACCTACGGCACCGAGGGGGAATGGCGAGGAGACGCTTACGACGGCTTCACTATCGCCAATGGGTGGTATGGGAGCGTCGGAGGCTTTTACCGGGTGTCCGACGGCGTGCGGAATTCGGAGTTTCCGGCGGACACCGGCGGCCAATTCACGGCCACACTCAAGCATGACCTCGACGGTGGATCCATTACCTTCTGGGGACGCGCGCTCGATGACAAGGATCAGTACATCACTCCCATTCCACTGGTCGAGAACGGCACTGCCTCCTTCACGGGCTATCCTGGCTTCAATCCGCTGACCGCGACGTTCAACGGCTACGGTACGCAGAACGTCACTCTCATCGGTTCCAACGGCAACTTCGAGAACACGAACCTCGCAAATGGACGCAGCAGCCAGGTCTTCTTCCTCGGTTCCAACTATGACCAGCACCTCGGTGGCTGGACGCTGCACAACGGTTTTCTCATCGACGGCGGCGGGATGGATACCAACGGCTGGTTCTCCGGGCAGAACCCGCGGCCGCTCAGCATGTACCTCTACGGCTGCAACGTCGCGGAGCCCGCCGGCTGGTGCAACGGCACGACGCCGACGGACAAGAACAATCTCAACGGCGGCCTGGGCTTCAACCCCGCCACCTACAATATCCAGGCGCTGTACGCCGGCAGCGGCCAGGCCGTGCCCCTGTCGAGCAACGTCATCACCCAGAGCTATCACTACATCCAGAAGTCGGTCCAGAGCCTCACCGACGAGTTGCGCGCGAGCCGCGAACTGTTCGCGGGCGATACTCTGACAGGGGGCGTGTATTTCGCCGACTACACCGAGAACGACAACTGGATCGCGGACCAGGCGCTGATGACGGCAACGCCGAACGCCTCGCTGATCACGCTGAACTACACACAGGGCGGCAACATCTACAATCTGACCAGCCCGCAGGGCTTCGTCAACGATAATGGCACTTACAACAATCCGGCGCGGCACGGCGATGGACGCAACATCGCGCCCTACGTTTCCGATAGCTGGCATGACGGTCCGTGGCTCGCCGATGTCGGCGCGCGGCTGGAGAACGAAGATCTGCGCGAGCGCGCCTGCCTCACCAGCGCCGAGATGCTGGGCACGGTCTACGACACCTGGGACAGCAAGGTGCCGGTCTGCAACGGCGGCTGGGACTACGAGCACTACACTCACACCATGCCGTCATTCACCGGCGGTTTGAACTACGAGTTCTCGAAGAACATGAGCGCCTACGTGCGCGCCAACTCGGGCAATCACCTCGCCTCGCTCGACGACATCACCTACGCGCACGTCAATGCGCCGAAGACGTTTGCTCCCGTTGAGAACATCCGCAACTACGAGGCCGGGTTCAAGTTTCAGACCTCCTTCGCCTATGTCGACCTGAGCGCCTACCATCGAACCTTCGATGGCATACGCTATCAGGGCACTACCCTGGAAGGCGTGGCGATTCCCGGTGAATACGGGCAGTACGGTGCTCTCGCCAACGGCATCGACCTCGATGGCTACATCACCGTCTTCAAGGGACTGACGGTGCGGGTGGTGGGTGACTACACCAATGGCCACTACGATCACGACTATGCCTGTCTTCGCTACACCACCATCCTCGGCACCTCGGCCTGCGCCTCGATCAACGGCGCGCCGCTGCAGCGCCAGCCGAAGTTCCAGGTGCGGGTGACGCCGAGCTACTTCGCGGCGACACCTTGGGGCGATCTGACCGCGTGGCTCACCTATGAGCATGCCGGTCAGCGCTATAGCGACATCGCCGGCACGCAACCCCTGGGAAGCTACAACATGCTGAGCGGCGGCCTGGTCGCCGACATCGGTGACAAGTGGCAGTTGCGCGTCCAGGGAACGAACCTCACCAACACGCTGGCGCTGACCGAGGGCAATGCCCGCGTGACCGGCGGCGCGGTGGGCGTGGGCGATGTGGTTCTGGCCCGGCCGTATGAAGGCCGAGAGGTCAACTTCACGGTGGGCTACAACTTCTAGTCTATGGCGCTGGAACCGGGCTCCTGCCCGGCCGAGCGCGGCATCAGTCCCTGTGCCTGACGCTCAGCGAGTTCCGGCGTCGCGCGAGTAGCGCCCCTGCAGCAGCTCCTCGATCGCCTCCAGCGAGCGGCCACCCGTTTCCGGAACGTAGCGGGCGGAGAAGGCGACCGCCAGAATCCCGACCACCATGAAGCCGAAGAAGGTCGCGGATACCCCGAAACCGGCCACCAGCTGCGGGAAGGAGAAGGCGACCACGAAGTTCGCACCCCAGAGCACCAGGGTGGCCGCGCCCATCCCAAGGCCGCGGACCTTGAGCGGGAAGATCTCGGAGAGCAGCAGCCACGTCACCGGCGACACGAAGCCCTGCTGGAAGCAGAGGAATAGCGACATGGCGCCGAGCACCAGATACGCCAGCGAGGGCGAAGGCTGGAACAGCAGCGAAACGACGCCGAGCAGCAGGAGCGAGGAGGTGGTGCCGATCAGGCCGACCACCAGCATTGGCCGCCTGCCGGTGCGGCCGACGAGCGCGATGCCGAGGAACGTCGCCAGCACCGAGATGACCCCGTTCAGCACATTGGCGGCCAGC
>JBOIAB010000071.1:0-2627 GCA_050738635.1 Steroidobacteraceae bacterium | reverse complement strand
GAAGTCATCGTTGACGACGACGTAGTCGAACTCCCGCCAGTGCGACATGTCGCTCACGGCATCACGCAGGCGGCGCGAGATCACCTCCGGAGAGTCGGTCGCACGACTGCGTAGCCGCTTTTCGAGCGTCTCGCGGGAGGGCGGCAGGATGAAGATCGTGACGCAGTCGGGCATTGCCGCCCGCACCTGCCGCGCACCCTGCCAGTCGATCTCCAGCACGATGTCGCCGCCCTGTGCGAGGCGCCCCTCGACCGGGGCGCGTGCCGTGCCGTAGAGATTGTCGAACACGCGGGCATGCTCGAGAAATTCCCCGTCGGCGACCATGCGATTGAATTCGGGCACGTCGATGAAGTAGTACTCCCGTCCGTGCTCCTCGGTGGGCCGTCGCGGCCTCGTGGTGTGGGAAACGGACATCTGCAGACGGGGCATGCGCTCGAGCAGCGCCTTGACCAGGGACGTCTTCCCGGCTCCGGATGGTGCCGCCAGCACGAAAAGCGTACCGCGCGTGCTGGGCGTCGTCCGGGCCGTGCCGAGCTCGAGCGCTTCACGCGCGGCGACCACCCACGCGCGCAGCGCTTGCGCACGGTGGCTGACTTCGTTCTTCACCGCAGGATCGAGCTCCGCCGCCGTGCATTGCATCTCAGCTTCCCTACGCCCTGCGGGCTTCGGGAGGGAGCCCGGGATGAAGATCGGGTCGTAGCCGAAACCGCCTTTGCCCTTTGGCTCCAGCGCGATGCGGCCCTCCCAGGTGCCATGGGCGACGATCGGTTGCTTGTCGTCGTGGTGGCGTACGAAGGCGATCACGCAGTGATAGCGCGCCTGGCGGAATTCCAGCGGGACCTCGTGCAGCTCCGCCAGCAGCTTGTGGAGATTGTCGGCATCGCTCGCACTCTCGCCCGCGAAGCGCGCCGAGCGCACGCCCGGCCACCCATCGAGCGCGTCGACCTCGATGCCGGAGTCATCGGCGAGCGCCGACTGGCCCGACTTTCGGGCCGCGTGGCGCGCCTTGATGAGCGCGTTCTCGAGGAAGGTGGTGCCGGTCTCCAGCGGCGACTCTATGCCGAGCGCGCTCTGCGCGATGAGCTCGAGGCCGAGCGGCGCGAGTATCGCCGCCAGCTCCTTCAACTTGCCGGCGTTGGCGCTGGCGAGGACGGTTCTCATGCGCCGCGCGCTGCCGCGGCAACGCTTTCCAGGGCCTCGGTCTGCAATGCGAACAGGCGCTCGATGCCGTCGGCCGCCAGGGCGAGCATGGCGTCGAGCTCGTGGCGACGAAAGGCGTGTCCCTCCGCGGTGCCCTGCAGCTCGATGAAGGCGCCGCCGCTGCGCATCACCACGTTCATGTCAGTCTCGGCCTGGGAGTCTTCACGATAATCCAGATCCAACACCGGGCCGCCGGCGACGATGCCGACGGAGATGGCAGCGACCTGTCCATGCAGCGGATTCGAAGCCAGCGCGCGCTGCGCGGTCAGTTTCTGACAGGCCTGCGCGAGCGCGACGTAGCCGCCGGTGATCGAGGCCGTGCGTGTGCCGCCGTCGGCCTGGAGCACGTCACAGTCGATGGTGACGGTGCGCGGTCCCAGCGCCTTGAGGTCGATCACCGCGCGCAGCGACCGGCCGATGAGGCGTTGGATTTCCTGCGTGCGGCCGCTCTGCTTGCCGCGCGCCGCTTCGCGCGCCGAGCGCGTGTGGGTGGCGCGCGGCAGCATCCCATACTCCGCCGTCACCCAGCCCTGGTCCTTGCCGCGCAGGAAAGGGGGCACGCTGTCCTCGACACTGGCGGTGCACAACACCTGAGTGTCGCCGACCTCGATCAACACCGCGCCTTCCGCATGCTTGGCGAACCGGTGTGTGAAGCTGACCGCGCGCATCTCCTCGGGCGCGCGTCCGCTGGGGCGCGTCACGACAGCCAACGCAGCGCGGTGGCGGAGGTGTTGTCGCTGCCCGCGCCATTGCGCGTCACGGCCCTCTGGCCAAGCTCGAGCAGCTTCTCGCGCAGCGGCGCGGCCGGCGTTCCGCTTGGACTGCCCTGCACCCCGCCGGGCGCGGATAACTCCGTGGCGATCTCCGCGTCCTTCAGGCCGCTCCACAGGCCATCGGTGCAGAGCAGCAGAACGTCGCCGGATTGCAGTGGGCGTCGCCGCGCGATCGCCATGTCAGGAAGGATGGGATCGCCGCCGAGGCAGCATTCGACATAGTTGCGGTGCGGATGGGTCAGGGCCTGCTCCGCGGTGATCAGTCCCTCGCGCAGCAGCACCTCGACATGGCTGTGGTCGCGGCTGCGGCCGACGAGAGTGCCGGCGCGCAAGTGATAGATGCGGCTGTCGCCGACATGCGCCCACCACGAGGCGCCCTGCTGCACCAGGCAGAGCGCGCAGGTGGCGCGCGGCCGCTGCTCGAGCGGTAGCGGTGCGCCGAGCTTGACCACTTCCTCGTGCGCGCGGCCGAGAATCAGGTGGAGGAATCCCATCGGATCGAAGAGCGGATGCGGGGTATGGCCGAAGGCATCGAGCACGGTTTCGCGGCTGATCTCCGCTGCGCGCGCACCGTTGGCGTGGCCGCCCATACCGTCGGCCACGACCAGCAACGCCGCATGCTCCGTCACCGCGACGGCGATCCGGTCCTGGTTC
>JBOIAB010000070.1:0-4908 GCA_050738635.1 Steroidobacteraceae bacterium | reverse complement strand
TTGGAACGCACCGAGCCCATTGACCCGATGAAGCAGCACCTGGCCGTTTCGGCGATCGGCAGCGACCGCACCGGCATGGTGCACGAGCTGACCCGGGTGATCAGCGAGTGCGGCGGCAATATCACCGAGAGTCGGATGGCAGCGCTCGGCACCGAGTTCGCGATGCTGCTGCTCGTCTCGGGCAACTGGCACGCCCTGGCAAAGCTCGAAACCGAGCTGAAGCGTCTAGCCGAGACGACCAGCCTCAGTGTGCATCTGAAGCGAACCGAGCCTCGCGCCGCGCGCACGGACATGCTGCCGTATTCGATCGACGTCGTTTGTCTCGATCAGACCGGCATCGTCTCCGGATTATCGGGCTTCTTCTCCAGCCGCAGTATCGACGTCGCGGAGGTCTCGACACGCAGCTATCCGGCCGCCCACACGGGCGCGCCGATGTTTTCCGTGCAGATGATCGTCAACGTGCCCAGCCGCATCCAGGTGGCGCATCTGCGCGAGGAGTTCATGGAGTTCTGCGATTCCCTGAACCTCGATGCCATTCTGGAACCGGTGAAATCCTGAACGATGTCCAAAGTTGAGCCCGGGGCCAAAGTGCCCCCCTTCTCCCTGCCCGCGACCGGCGGGACCAGTTGGCGCCTGAAGGACGCCGCGGGTCGCGCCCTGGTGATCTATTTCTACCCGAAGGACATGACTTCGGGGTGCACGCGCGAGTCGCAGGACTTCCGCGACCTGCACGCGGCTTTCCGCAAGGCTGGCGTGGAGATCGTCGGCATCTCCCGCGACAGCATCGCGTCGCACGAGAAATTCAAGACCAAGGAAACGCTGCCCTTCCCTCTACTGTCCGACGACAAGGAAGAGGTTTGCAAGCTGTTCGATGTCATCCACGAGAAGAGCCTGTACGGCAGGAAGTATCTCGGCATCGAGCGCAGCACCTTCCTGCTCGACGCCAAAGGCGTGTTGCGGCGGGAGTGGCGCAAGGTCAAGGTTCCGGGGCACGCGGAGGAAGTGCTTGAAGCAGCGAAGTCTCTCTGATCCAGGGCCGGCCGGCGCGCAGACGGAGGTACGGGCGAGAGCGCGCGATGGTCGCCGAGTCTTCGTGCTCGACACCAACGTGTTGATGCACGACCCGACGGCAATCTTCCGGTTCGAGGAGCACGACGTTTACCTCCCGATGATCGTGCTCGAGGAGCTCGACGCGCACAAGAAAGGGCTGTCGGAAGCCTCGCGCAACGTGCGTCAGGTCAGCCGTTTTCTCGACGACATGATGCGCGATGCGACCAAGGAGCAGATCGACATCGGCCTGAAGCTTCCAAACAGCTACTCCGGCAATCACGGCAAGAAGCCCTCCTCCGGCCGGCTTTTCTTCCAGACGCGCCAGCTGCCGAGCGCTCTGCCGCAAAGCCTTCCGGGTCAGGGCAACGACAACGCCATCCTGGCGCACACCCTCGCGTTGCAGAACGAGCAGCCCGATGCGCGCGTGATCCTGGTATCCAAGGACATCAATCTGCGCATCAAGGCCGCGGTGCTCGGCGTGCACGCGGAGGACTACTACAGCGACAAGACACTCGAGGACTCGGACGTCCTCTATAGCGGCATGAGCGCGCTCGCGCCCGATTTCTGGGAACGGCACGGCCAGGGCATGCGCTCGTGGAAGGAAGGCGAGCGGACGTTCTATGAGGTGACCGGTCCCGCCGTGCGTGAATGGCAGCCGAACCAGGGCGTCTACGAGGATAGCCCGGAGGGCATCGAAGGTGTCGTGCGGCGCCTGAGTGGCGATACGGCGGTAATCGAGCTGATGCGCGATCACCGCAACGAGCGCCACAACGTCTGGGGCATCACGGCGCGCAATCGCGAGCAGAACTTCGCGCTGAATATGCTCATGGACCCGGAAGTCGATTTCGTGACCGTGCTGGGGCCCGCGGGAACCGGCAAGACCCTGCTGGCTCTCGCCGCGGGGCTGATGCAGACGCTGGAGAGCAATCGCTTCGCCGAGATCATCATGACCCGGGTCACCATTCCGCTCGGCGAGGACATCGGCTTCCTGCCCGGGACGGAGGAGGAGAAGATGGAGCCCTGGATGGGCGCGCTCATGGACAATCTCGAGGTGCTGACCGGCGGCCAGGAGGGCGGCAACTGGGGCCGAGCCGCGACCAACGACCTGCTGCGCAACCGCATCAAGATCCGCTCGCTCAACTTCATGCGCGGGCGCACTTTCCTCAACCGCTTCCTCATCCTGGACGAGGCGCAGAACCTCACCCCGAAGCAGATGAAGGCGCTCATCACCCGCGCCGGGCCCGGGACCAAGCTCGCCTGCCTCGGTAACGTCGCCCAGATCGATACCCCGTATCTCACGGAGACCACCTCGGGCCTCACCTATACGGTGAACCGCTTCCGCGGCTGGCCGCATTCGGGACACGTCACCCTCGTCCGGGGCGAGCGCTCGCGGCTGGCGGACTTCGCCTCCGATATCCTGTAAGCTCTCCAAGAACGGCTGGCGAGCTGCCAGCGCGGCAACCAGCCACATTGTAAGTTTCTGTTAATGCAGGGAAACTGGCCCTCGCGGCTGCGGTCGAACACAAGATGCGCGCGTTCGTCCTGATCATCCTGTTTGCCTTCCTGAACGCCACCACCGTGGCGCTCGCGGGTCAGCCTGGCACGCCACTCCCGTACCTGCCCGGCAACGCCCTGACCACGGATCTTCCGTCGGCCATCAATTCGGAGCTTCCGGACCTCAGCAGCCCGGAGGCCGGTCTCGCCACGAAGCAGGAGCTTTACGAGGTCGGCTACTCCGTCATGATGCAGATGCGTGAGCAGCACACGCTCCTGAATGACCCGGAGACCTCGGAATACATCCAGGGGATCGGGCAGCGCCTCGCCTCCCAGAGCGCCGACGGCGGCGGCTATTTTCACTACGTCGTCCCCGTCACCGACGAGGTCAACTCCTTCGCCGTCACCGGTGGCTGGGTGTTCATCTTCACCGGGCTCATCACCGCCACACATACCGAGTCCGAGCTCGCCGGCGTGATGGCGCACGAAACCGCGCACATCACCCAGAATCACGTCCTGCGCGGGATCCAGAATCAGCAACGGGCCTCGATGACGGCGCTTGCCGGCATGCTGGCGGCAGTCCTCCTCGGGGCGCTCGGCGGCGGCGGCGGCGATGCCATCGAGGGTGGCATCATCGCCTCTCAGGGTCTGGCGGCGCAGCAGCAGATCGACTTCAGCCGCAGCGAGGAAGAGGAAGCCGACCGCGTCGGCATCCAGTACCTGGCGGCGGCGGGATTCGACCCGGAAGGCATGGCCGATTTCTTCGAGCGCATCATGCGCGAGACGAGTGTGCAGGATGGCTGGGTGCCCGCCATTCTGATCAACCACCCGACGGATTCGGACCGCATCGCCGAGGCGCGCGCGCGTGCCGCGCAGTTTCCGCCGGTGGCCAACACGAGCTCCCCGGACTACTACCTGATCCGGGAGCGGGTGCGCGTGCTCACCGCCCCGGGCGATGAGGACATTTCACGAATCTACGCGGAGAAGATCGCCAACGGGGACCACAGCCTCGGCACGACGTATGGTTACGCGGTGGCGCTGATCCAGGACAACAAGGCGGCACAGGCCATCCCGGTGCTGAAGACGCTGATCGCTCAACATGGCGATCTGCACGATCTCTACGCCACCCTCGGCCAGGCGCAGACGAAGGCCGGCGATATGAGGGCTGCGCTCGCGACTTTCCACCTGGCGATGGAGCTCTTCCCGCGCAACATTCCCGTCACGATCCGCTACGCGCAGACATTGATGACGGATGGTAGGAACGCGCAGGCGCACGATGTGCTGCTGGACCTCTTCAACAACGTCGAGCCGACGCCGGATCAGATTCAGCTCACCGCACGCGCCGCGGGTGCGGCGGGCGACCTGGGTGATGCCTACTTCTACATGGGCGAATACCAGATCGCCGACGGCAATCTGGCTCTCGCCGCCGAGCAGTACCGGCTCGCGCTGCGCACTCCTCGTCTGACCAACGTGCAGCGCCAGCGCATCAGCGCGCGCCTGCAGGAGGTCAGCGAATATCTGGCGAGCGCCCGCCAGCAGCAGCGCCAGAGCGAATGACTCGCTGACGGCGGCTGCGGCAATGTCGTGGGCCTCGTCGCCGATTTCCGACACGGATCCTGCACCCCGCGCCCGGCTGATACAATGCCAGCCAGGACTCTGCACGGACCTCTCATGCCAACAAGCACCCGACCGGCGACGCCCCTCCCGATTGCCTCGCTCTCGCTACTCGCACTCGTGCTGGTCGGCTGCGCTACCGTGCCGCCATCGCAGCGAAACCCGCGCGACCCCTGGCAACGGGTCAACCGCGGGGTTTACAAGTTCAATGACGCCCTCGATACGGCCGTCATCGCTCCTGTCGCCAGGACGTACGTGCGCGTGGTGCCGCAGCTGGTCCGCACCGGGGTCACGAACTTCTTCAACAATCTGACCTCGCCCGACACCATCGTGAATGCGCTGCTGCAGGGGCAGTTGCAGCCCTTCGCGCGCGATACAGGCCGGTTCGTGGTCAACAGTACGATCGGGATCGGCGGGCTCTTCGACCCGGCCACCCGCATGGGGCTGACGCTCGATGCCCGGGATTTCGGGCAGACCTTCGGCAAGTGGGGCATTCCCTCGGGTCCCTATGTGGTGCTGCCGCTTCTGGGTCCTGCCGACGTGCGGGATGCCATAGGGCGCGTGCCTGACGAGTATGCGGACCCGCGCCACTACATTCGCAACGTTTACTGGGACTATGGGCTGCTGCTGCTCTATGACGTCAAAGCCCGGGCGGACCTGCTGCCGCTGACCGACATGGCGAAAAAGACCTTCGATCCGTACGCCTTCGAGCGCAATGCCTACCTGCAGCACCGCGACTTCATGGTGAAG
>JBOIAB010000069.1:0-5064 GCA_050738635.1 Steroidobacteraceae bacterium | reverse complement strand
CTTCTCGCCAGTGAATGGATTGATCCCCTCACGGGCCTTCGTCGCAGGCTTCTTGACGACCTTCATCTTGAGCAGGCCGGGCATGGTGAAGAGGCCGTTGCTCTTCAGGCTCTTCTTGATCACGCCGTTGAGCGAGTCGAAGACGCCGCCGATCTGCTTGCGCGACAGCCCCGTGTCTTTGGAGATCTGAGTCAGGACTTCCGACTTGGTCGGAGCACCACCCTTTTTCGCCATATTGCGCCACTCCTCGATATTTAATGGTTGTGAGCGCGCTGTACTGCAGTCGCGCCATGTGTTTCGGCGCGGAAAATAGCACATGCGCGTGCCCGCGCGACAGTTTTTTTCGATTTGAGGTGCGCTGAAATGCCTTTTTTTAAAGGGTTTGCAGCGATGTCGGCGCTAAGCGCTTGGTTTGCAGGGGCGAGCTGCCGATCTCACCACGCGAAAAAGGCCGGGCGCGGAAGGAAGTAGAGGATCACTTGAATGGCCAGGCACGCCCAGAGCGGCGACAGATCGATGCCGGCGATGCCGGGAATGATGCGGCGAAAAGGCGCTAAAACGGGCTCGCAGAGGCTTGCCAGCACGGATTGCAGCGGTGAGTAGCCGCCGGGAGCGACGAGACTCAGCAGCGCGTAGACGATGATCGACCAGAAGTAGATCCACAGCACGGCGTACGCCACTGTCAGCACGACCTGCTGAATCCAGAGCAGGCCGTCGGCGGGAAAGTTCGAGAACGCGAAGCCCACCGCCACCAGGATGCAGGCGATGAGCGTGACCGCGACGACCGTCGCGGTGTCGAGCTTGCGTATGGGCGGCAGGATGCGCCGCAGCGGAATGACCAGCGGATTCGTCAGGCGGACGATCGCCTGGCAGATCGGGTTGCGGAAGTCCGCGCGCACCAACTGCAGCAGCAGGCGCATGAGCACCACGAACAGGGCGAGCGACAGCAGCTCGCCGATGATGATTGCCAGTAGGTTCATAGAGTGGTTTTGCTCTGCTCGGCCAGCTCCCGGCTGCGGCTCGCCGCCGCCTCGAGGGCGCGGCCGACTAGCTCGTTGAATCCCGCAGCCTGCAGGATACGCACCGCCGCTTCCGTGGTACCGCCCTTGGACGTCACCTCCGCACGCATGCGTGCGAGATCGCCGTCACCGACTTGCGCGAGAAGTCCCGCACCATGCAACGTCGCAATCGACAGACGTCGCGCCGTATCTTGCGGAAGTCCGAGGTCCACGCCGGCCTTCGCCATTGCCTCCGCGAGTAGAAAGAAGTAAGCGGGGCCGCTGCCGGAAAGCGCCGTCACCACATCGAGCGCGTCTTCGGTTGCAACCCAGAAGATCTCACCCACTGACTGCATGATCCGTGCCGCCATCGCGCGGTGCGCGGCGTCGACCTCCGGGGAGGCGAATAATCCGGACGCGCCGGCGCCGACGAGGGCGGGCCTGTTGGGCATCGTGCGGATCACGGGGACCCCGGCGCCGCACCAGCTCTGCAGCGTCTCGATCCTGACGCCCGCGACCACCGAAAGGACGACAGGACGGCGTTGCTGCAGCTGAGGGGCGAGCGGTGTGAGAACGGATCCCGCGTGGTAAGGCTTTACGGCGAGAACGACGAGGTCGGCCCGGCTCATCGCCGCGGCGTTGTCCGCCGTCGCCGCGACGCCGAATTCCTGGGAGAGCGCCGTGCGTGCCGCCTCCTGGCTCTCACCGACGGCGATCTGCTCTGGGCGCATGCCGTGGCGCAGCAGACCCCCGATGAGCGCGCGCCCCATGTTGCCGGCGCCGAGGATCGTCAGCTCGAAATGGCTCATGGTTCGGCGATTGTACGTGGAGCGGTCGCCGGGCGCGGCCCAAAAATAGCGGTGCCGACCCGAACGATGGTCGCGCCCTGCTGAATTGCCGCCTCGAAGTCTCCGCTCATTCCCATCGACAGGGTATCGAGGCTGAAGCCGCCGCCGTTCAGGGAGTCCCTGAGCGCCCTGAGCCGGGCGAACCATTGCCGCTGACGCTCGGGATCGGTTTCCTCGGGGGGGATGCACATGAGCCCGCGCAGCGCGAGGCGCGGCAGCGCCGCCACCGCGGCCACCAGCGCCGGCACCTCCCCTACGGGCACCCCCCCTTTGCTCTGCTCACCGGCGAGGTTCACCTGGATACAGACGTTGAGGGCCGGCGCGTGATAGGGCCGTTGCGCGGCGAGCCGCTCGGCGATCTTCAGCCGATCGAGCCCGTGCACCCAGGCAAAGTGTTCCGCCACCTCACGGGTCTTGTTGCTCTGCAGCCGGCCGATGAAGTGCCAGGTGAGGGGCAGGTCGCCCAGCGCGGTGATCTTGCCGACCGCTTCGCCGAGATAGCTTTCCCCGATGTCGGTCAGCCCGGCCGTCGCCGCGGCGCGGACCGATTCGGCGGGCTGACCCTTGGAAACCGCGAGGAGTGTGACGCAATCGACACTCCGACCGGCGCTGCGGGCGGCCATTGCCATGCGGTTGCGCAGCGCGTCGATGCGTTCCGATAGATTCTGCGAGACCCTTAACATATGGAGGCCCAAACTGCTCCGCTATACTCCCGCGGGCCCCTCTGAGACCCGCCGTCGCAAACGGGTGTAGCCCAGGAAACCCCAATGGCCGTCGATATCGCGCAATTGCTGGCGTTCGCCGTCAAGAACAAGGCATCGTACTTGCATCTGTCGTCCGGTGTACCACCCATGATCCGCGTCGACGGCGACATGAAACGGATCAACATGCCGGCGCTGACGCACAAGGAAGTGCACAGCATGGTCTACGACATCATGAACGACAAGCAACGGAAGGCCTACGAGGAGTTCTTCGAAACGGATTTCTCGTTCGAGATCCCGAAGCTGGCGCGCTTTCGCGTCAACGCCTTCAACCAGAACCGCGGCGCCGGCGCGGTGTTCCGCAACATCCCGAGCACGATCCTGTCGCTCGACGACCTGAACTCGCCGAAGATCTTCCGCGATCTGTGCATGCTGCCGCGCGGCCTGGTGCTGGTCACCGGGCCCACGGGCTCCGGCAAGTCGACGACCCTCGCCGGCATGGTCAACCACTGCAACGACAACCGGCCCGACCATATCATCACCATCGAGGATCCGATCGAGTTCGTGCACGAGTCGAAGCGCTGCCTGGTGAATCAGCGCGAGGTGCACCGCGACACGCTCGGCTTCAGCGAGGCGCTGCGCTCCGCGCTGCGCGAGGATCCGGACATCGTCCTGGTCGGCGAAATGCGCGACCTGGAGACCATCCGCCTGGCCCTCACGGCGGCCGAGACCGGCCACCTCGTGTTCGGCACCCTGCATACCAGCTCCGCCGCCAAGACCATCGACCGCATAGTCGACGTGTTCCCGGCCGCGGAGAAGGACATGGTGCGCTCCATGCTCTCCGAGTCGCTGCGGGCGGTGGTCTCGCAGACGCTGATGAAGCGCAACGGTGGCGGCCGCGTCGCCGCGCACGAGATCATGATCGGCACCCCGGCGATCCGCAATCTCATCCGCGAGGGCAAGATCGCCCAGATGTACTCCGCCATCCAGACCGGCCAGGCGCAGGGCATGCAGACCCTCGATCAGTGCCTGACCGATCTGGTGACGAAGGGTGTGGTCACCAAGGAAGAAGCCCGCTACAAAGCCCAGAACAAAGACGCTTTGTGATGCGCTGCGCGCAGCTCTTAACGGGAGATTGCCGTGGATCGTGATCAAGCTATCAAGCTGATGCAGGACCTGCTGCGTCGGATGGTGGAGAAGAAGGCCTCGGACCTGTTCGTCACCGCCGGCTTCCCGCCCGCCATCAAGATCGATGGCGAGATCCGCCCGCAGAGCGAGCGGGCGCTGACCCTGGAGCAGGCCGCGACGCTGGTGCGGGCGATCATGAACGACCGCCAGTCGCGCGAGTTCGACGCCACCAAGGAATGCAATTTCGCGATCGCGCCGCAGGGAATCGGCCGCTTCCGTGTCAGTGCCTTCGTGCAGCAGGGCGCCACGGGCTGCGTCATCCGCATGATCAACGCCAAGATCCCGAGCTTCGAGGAGCTCGATCTGCCGCCCATCCTGAAGGAAGTGGTGCTGTCCAAGCGCGGCCTGGTGATCGTGGTCGGCGGCACCGGCTCCGGCAAGTCGACGACGCTCGCGGCCATGGTCGGCTACCGCAACGAGAAGACGCGCGGCCACATCGTCACCATCGAGGACCCGCTCGAGTACGTGCACCAGCACAAGGGCTGCGTCGTCACCCACCGCGAGATCGGCGTCGATACCGATTCCTGGCACGCGGCGCTGAAGAACACGTTGCGTCAGGCGCCGGACGTCATCCTGATAGGTGAGATCCGGGACCGCGAAACGATGGAGTACGGCGTCCAGTTCTCGGAGACCGGCCACCTCGTGCTCGCTACCCTGCATGCCAACAACGCCAACCAGGCGCTGGACCGCATCGTCAACTTCTTCCCGGACGACCGCCGCTCGCAGCTGCTGATGGACCTGTCGCTCAACATCCGGGCGTTCGTCTCGCAGCGGCTGCTGCCGCGCGAGGGCGGCACGGGGCGCATCGCCGCCATGGAGATCATGCTGAACTCGCCCCTCATCCAGGACCTCATCTTCAAGGGCGAAGTGGCCAAGATCAAGGATGTCATGGCACGCTCCACGCGCCTCGGCATGAAGACCTTCGATCAGGCGCTGTTCGAGCTCTACGAGACCGGCTTTATCTCCTACGAGGACGCTTTGCGCAATGCCGATTCCAAGAACGAGCTGCGCCTGCGGATCAAGCTGGAGAGCAAGCGCGAGAACAAGGCGATCGATGACGGCGGGGTGCTGAAGATCGTCGAAGAAGAAGACGGCCGGCCGATATGACAGCGGCCAAAGACGCGGCGGATCCGAGGCTGATCGCGACCGGGACGCACGCCTCACTCGAGGCGACCGGCACCTTCGCCGGGCCCACGGCAGTGGCCGCCGCGGCGAGCGCCGGACCGCACCCGCAGCTCAACACGAAGCCGCTCTTCAAGCTCATGGTGGAGAAGAAGGCCTCGGATCTCTTCTTCACCTGCAACGCGCCCATCAAGATCAAGATCGAGG
>JBOIAB010000068.1:0-4226 GCA_050738635.1 Steroidobacteraceae bacterium | reverse complement strand
CCTGGGTTACATAATCGGCGCGTATGCATCTACTCGAGCGGCAAAGCGAGCTTGAGACGTTGAGCCGGTGCTTGCAGGAGACCCGAGCGGGTTCCGGCAAGCTGATCCTCATCGCTGGGGAAGCCGGCATCGGCAAGAGCTCGCTCGTCGAGCAGTTCGCACTGGAGCACCGGCGCGAAGCGCGTGTGCTATGGGGCGCATGCGATCCGCTCATTACGCCGCGGCCGCTCGCGCCGGTGCGCGAGATCGCCGCACAGACCATCGGCCTCGCGGTGCTGGGCACCGTTGAGGCTGAATCGCACGATCGGCTGTTCCGCGCTCTACTCGAGGAGCTCTCACGCCGTGCCGGCGCTACAAGCATCCTCGTCCTCGAGGATCTTCACTGGGCGGATGAGGCGACGCTCGATTTCCTTCGCTTCATCGGTCGGCGCATGCAGCGCACCAGCGCGCTCCTTCTCGCGACCTATCGCGACGAGGATCTCTTCGCCACGCATCCTCTGCGGCTGGCTCTCGGGGAGCTGACGGGACCTCAGGCGATCCGGCTCCGGCTTGCGCCGCTGTCGCTCGCGGCGGTCGAGGTGCTTGCGCGCGAGAGCGGGCGCGACGCTCGTATCCTGCATGAGGTGACCGGAGGCAACCCGTTCTTTGTGCGCGAGGTGCTTGCGAGCCCGGGCGAGCCGGTTCCAGAGACGGTGCGTGATGCGGTCCTGTCACGGCTCGCTCGCTGCTCGAACACGGCCCGCGAGCTAACGGAGCTCGTCGCGATCTCGCCAACCAGGGCCGAGAGTTGGCTCATCGATGCCGTTCTGGGAATCCGTTTCGCGATCGACGAACCCGGTGTTCGCGGCTTGCTTGAAATCCAGAGCGAATCGGTGGGCTTTCGCCATCAGCTTGCGCGGCTTGCGGTACTCGGCGCGATTGCACCGGAGCGCGCGAGGGCGATGCACATCAGGGTGCTCGATGCGCTCGGGCGCCATGGTGCGGACCCCGCGCGCCTCGTACACCACGCCGCTTTGGCCGGGGATGCTGCTGCGGTTTTCGAGAATGCGCCCCTTGCGGCCACGCAGGCGGCTCGGCTCGGCGCACATCGGGAAGCGGCCGCGCATTTGAGCGCCGCGCTGCGCCACGGCGTCCTCTTCACGCCCATCGCGCAGGCGGAGCTTCTCGAGCGCCATGCTTTGGAAAGCGCGCTCGCAAATCAGACGCGGGACGCGATCGCATCCGGCGCCGCCGCTGCCGCAGCCTGGGGCGAGCTCGGCAATGCCGAGGCGCAGGCCCGCGTGCTGACACTGCTCGCTCAGGAATATCGCACGGCGGGCGACACCGCGGGCGCGGATGAGTCTGTCGCGGGTGCCATTGCACTGCTCGAAGCACGGCCGCGCAGTGCTCACACGGCGATGGCCTACGGGGCGAAGTCTCTCCTTGCACTTAATCGAGGATGGAACCGGGAAGCGCTCGACTACGGGCAGCGCGCATTGGCGATCGCCCGCGAGTTTGCGGATCGCGCGGCCGAGTCGCACGCGCTCTGTCAGATCGGCGGGGCGCTGCTCGGAACTGGCGATCGCGCGGGCTACGAGCCTCTCGAAAGGAGTCTCTCGCTAGCTCTCGAGCACGAGCTCGAGGATCACGCGGCGCGCGCCTACCGCACCCTGCAGTTCTATGCGGGCTTGATTCGCGACTTCCCGCGAGCGGAACGGGCCTTTCACGATGGCGTCGAGTATTGCGAGGAGCGGGGAATTTTCTCGCACAGCGCCTACATCCGGGCCTACTACACTGTGTGCGATCTCGATCGCGGGCGATGGGCGGACGCGGCGCGTTCGGCCGGCGAGCTGCTGCATGGTTCAGTCATCAGCGGTGTGACCCAACGCGTGACCGTCATCACCACCCTGGCCCTGGTGAGGCTGCGCCGCGGAGAAGAAGGCGCAGACGAGATGTTGGACGAGGCCCTGCGGCTCGCGCTGCCTACAGGGGAAACCAGCCGCATCGCACGCGTAGCCGCAGCACGCGCCGAGCAGGCATGGTATCGCGGCGATCTCCCGGACGTCGCGCGCGAAGTCGCCACGGGCCTCGGACACGCGTCTGCACATACGACACCATGGCTCAATGGTGAGTTGCTATTCTGGCAGTCGCGGGCCGGACCACCCGTGATCACAGGCGAGGTAGCGCAGCCGTACCGGCTGATGTTGGCGGGCGACTGGCGGGCGGCGGCCGATGCGTGGGAGCACATTGGTCAGCCGTACGAAAGAGCGCTTGCCCTCACGGAAGGAGGCGAAGATGCCCTGCGCGAGGCGCTCGCAATTCTGCATCGACTCGAGGCCGGGCCGCTCGCCGCACTCGTGCGTCAGCGTTTGCGAGACCGCGGTGCACGCGGTGTTCCGCGCGGGCCGATCAGGATCACGCGGCGGAACCCGTGGAACCTGACGGCAAAGGAGCTGGAGGCGTTACAGCTGCTCGCCCGCGGCTTCACGAACGCGCAGCTCGCACGGTGGTTGCACCGTTCGCCGAGGACCGTTGAGCATCATGTATGCTCGGTTCTGGTAAAGATGGGCGTGCACTCACGAGCCGAAGCCGTTGCAGTGGCTCAGGCACGCGGCATGGTTTCCCCACGCACGCCATGAGTACCGGGAGAGACTTGGGGCAGATTGCCCCAATGCGGCATCCCTGCGGGATAACTGCCTTGCGACGAGTTCGTCAGTTCGTCGCTCAGGAACTTGGTCTCACTTGATGTCATTTGATATCACGCAATGTCATTCTCGAAGTGTCCCAAAAATGTCCCAGCAGTCGCGGATGGTACTGGGCGTTGACAGACGGCGTGCAGCGGCGTGGGGACCGGCTTCTGTTGCTAAAGCGCGATCGACCCTGGGATAGGACCACCATCTCCAAGCGACTCGTGCGGGCAGAGGATCAGTGAGCAAATACTGTGGGTCAGCACGAACGCGGAAGGAAGCCTGCATTTCTGGTGCGAACATGCAGAAATGCGGTCGACCACGGCAAATCGGAGTCGGCGCTTTGCCGTATTTTTGCCGTACCATTTCCGTACGGGGGCGGCTTTGGCCGCCAACTCTTTGATTTCTGGTGGGCGATACTGGGATCGAACTAGTCGCCCCTGCCGTGTGGAAGATAGGGTAGGGACTTACGAATCAGACATATGCGAGGCCAACCCCCTCTTGCAACAGCCACTTGGCCTCACTCGATGTCATCCTGCAGCTGTCCCCAAAGTGTCCCAGTCGCGGCGGACCCTTCATGGCCACGCGTGAGGATGCAAGATGGGATAAGCGGACACCCGAATGGCGCTTCAGTGGCAGAGGTTCGCGTCGGCGCAGGCCCAGGCAGCGGCGAAGTAATACATCGACGATCTGCGGCAGGGGCGCCTTGATAATATCGAAGCTGACGCTGTTCCGCGCATACAAGGTGCCACCCTGCCCGCGACACTGCAGCGCATGGCTCGGCTAATCCCGTCGGGGACGTCGAGTTCTATCAAACTGGTGGGTGCCCAGAGCTGGCGGTCCGTCAAGGTTGCTCTGAAGCTCGCCGTGAGTTAGCCTGCGCTGCCCTCAGTCCATGAGTGACGGACGTTGAGACGCGCAGAGAGTGTCATTCGATGAACATCACGATAAGGCGCGGTAAGGTTGAAGATGCAAAAAGCGGTTGCGGACCGATTTGCTACGACGCTTTTACGACGATTTCACAGGCGCACAATTTCCCGCCAGACTTTCCATCACCAGAGGTAGCAACCAACTTTCTCGAGTGGATGCTGGCGCATCCGCACTTCTACTGCGTCGTGGCGCAATTAGGCGATCGGATCGTCGGCAGCAACCTTCTGGACGAGCGCAACGCCATCTATGGTCTCGGCCCGATTACGGTCGATCCTAGCGTACAGAATACGTCTGTGGGCCGACTCTTGATGGACGATGCCATGGCCCGGGTCGCGGCGCAGAGAGCTCCGGGTGTGCGTCTAGTCCAGGCTGCCTTCCACAATCGGTCGCTCGCTTTGTACACCAAACTTGGATTTGACGTGCGTGAACCGCTCGCCTGCATGCAGGGCGCGTCTCTCGCCGTGAAACTTCCCGGCCGCAGCGTACGGCCGGCTATCGAGGCCGACATCGACGCCTGCAATCGTGTTTGCTTCGCCGTGCACGGACATGACCGGGCGGGCGAGTTGCTCGACGCGATCAGACAAGGCACGGCGACAGTCGTGGAATATGCGAACCGAATTACGGGGTACG
>JBOIAB010000067.1:0-2594 GCA_050738635.1 Steroidobacteraceae bacterium | reverse complement strand
CTGGATCCCGTGGCGCGCCTGCATTACGTCGAGGTGCGCGAGCCCGACATGCACGATCCCGCGGGCGACCTGCAGCGTCTCGAGGAAGCCTTGCAGCGCGAATGGCAGCTGACCGGCCTCAGCTGCGACCTGCACATGCTGCAGCGGCTGCAGCCGGCGCTGCGCAAGGGAGACTGGAAAGTGACTGTCGCCGTGCACGGCGGCGAGCGGATCATCGGGGTCTGGCCGGGCTTTCACGAGCTGGCGCTCGGGCTCGCCGTGGATATTGGCTCCACCACCATCGCCGCCCACCTCTGCAATCTCGAATCCGGCGAGGTGCTTGCCTCGAGCGGCGTGATGAACCCGCAGATCCGATTCGGCGAGGATCTGATGAGCCGCGTCTCCTATTCCATGATGCATCCAGGCGGGGCGCAGCAGATGACCGCCGCGGTGCGCGAAGCGCTGAATCGGCTCGCCGCCGACGTTGCGCGTCAGGCAAAAGGGCACACCGACAATATTCTCGAGGTGACGCTGGTCGGTAATCCGATCATGCATCACCTGCTGCTCGGCATCGACCCGGTGGAGCTCGGCGGCGCGCCGTTCGCGCTCGCGACCGACGAGGCCTTGGAGTTTTGGGCCACGGAGATCGGCCTGCACCTGCACCGCGGTGCGCGGGCGTATGCGTTGCCCTGTGTAGCCGGCCATGTCGGGGCGGATACTGCGGGAATGGTCCTGGCCGAGCGACCCGACCTTGGTGAGGCTGTGACGCTGCTGGTCGATGTCGGCACCAACGCCGAGATCGTGTTGGGCAACCGCGAGCGCCTGCTTGCCTGCTCGAGCCCGACGGGACCGGCGTTCGAGGGCGCGCAGATCAGCTGCGGCCAGCGCGCCGCGCCCGGCGCGATCGAGCGCGTGCGGATCGACCCGGCGACCCTGGAGCCGCGCTTCAAGGTGATCGGCTCCGACCTCTGGTCTGATGAGTCGGGATTCCAGGAATCCGTGCAAGCCACCGGCGTCACGGGCATCTGCGGCTCGGGCATCATCGAAGTGATCGCCGAGATGTACCTCACGGGGATCATCAGTCAGGACGGTGTAGTCGACGGCGAGCTCGCCGCGCGCAGTCCGCGCGTCGTACCCCAGGGCCGTACGTTCGGTTACGTCGTCCACGAGGGCGCGCAGACTCTCACGGTGACTCAGAACGACGTACGCGCTATCCAACTCGCCAAGGCGGCTCTGTACGCGGGCATCAGATTACTGATGGACCGCTTCGGCACTGACCACGTCGATCGCATCCGACTGGCGGGCGCCTTCGGATCGCACATCGATGTCAAGTACGCCATGGTGCTCGGCATGATTCCCGACTGCGATCTGTCGCAGGTCTCATCCGCGGGCAATGCGGCGGGAACGGGAGCGCGCATCGCCCTCCTCGACTTCGGCGCGCGCGCGACGATCGAGACGCTGGTGCACCAGGTGGAGAAGGTCGAGACCGCGATCGAGCCGCGGTTCCAGAGCCACTTCGTGGAAGCGATGGGGATTCCGCACTCCACGGCGCAATACGCGCACCTTCGCAAGGCGGTGGTCCTGCCGCCGCCCAAAGCGCCGCCCCCCCGCGCCGGCGCCCGTGGCGCGCGGCGTCGGCCCGCGCCAAACCAAGGCCTATAATCGGCGGGAGGTTCCTGGAGGGCTTCCGTGCCGACGCGAGTTTCCGATTCCACGCTCGAGCAATTCCGCCATGCGGCGGCGGGCCAACAGCCGACCCCGGCGGGTGTAGCTGTCGCCGCCGTCTCCGCTGCTTTCGCCCTCGGCCTGATCGCGAAAGTGCACACGATCAGCGGTCGTCGCCAGGAGCTCCAGGCAGACGCCCCCGGGCTCGAGGCACTCTCCGCCGCGGCACAGGCCGCATCGCAACGCATGTTGCAGCTGGCAGGCGACGACAGCGCCGCATTCGAGGCGTACCTGGCCGCGAGACGATTGCCGCGCGCGACCGATTCCGAGCGCCAGGCGCGGGAACGGGGCATCGATAGCGCCGCTCGCCGTGCAATCGATCTGCCACTCGAGGCGGCGCAGGAGGCCGCAGCAGGCCTGAAGCTGTGCACCGACGCGTCCGCTTTGACGCCGCTGGCGCTGGTCGCCGATCTTCGCGTCGCCGCCGCTCTCCTCGCCGGCGCGCTGCGGGGATTTCTGCTGTGCGCGCAATCCAATGTCCGCCAACTGACGCCCGAAACCGCTTCGCTGGGTGAGCGGGTCGCGACTGAAACGCAGCGGCACGAGCAGGCGCTTCATCAGGCAGAGGCGCTGCTCGAGTCGGTGAAGCCGTAGTCAGGAGAGCCCGATCACGCGCCCCGTTTCCAGGTCGAGATCGATGTCGTAGTAGCCTGGACGCGTGGGTAAGCCTGGCATCGTGCTCATCGTTCCCAGCAGTGGGTACAGAAACCCCGCTCCGACGCTCGCGCGAACGTCCCGCACCGGCACCGTGAAACCGGCCGGCGCTCCCTTGAGGCTGGGGTCGTGGCTCACGCTCAGATGCGTCTTGGCCATGCAGACCGGCAGACTGCCGAACCCCAACCGCGTGTAGAGCTCGATCTTCTTCTCCGCTTCCGGCAGGTATTCGACGC
>JBOIAB010000066.1:0-1672 GCA_050738635.1 Steroidobacteraceae bacterium | reverse complement strand
GCCTACTCCCATCCACGCAAAAGCACCCGCCAACACGAACGCCGTGGCCGCGAATGACAGGCTCAGCATGCTCCCAACGACTCCGAGGAGAGTCGGCAGCAACCACCAGAAAATCAGACTGACTGGCTGACGGACCCAATCCTTCGTTGCATTTGCGCCGGCGCTTGAGACGCTCATTCGAGTCACCCCTCGATACGTCGTGAGGATCGATCTCGCACTCGCCTGGCCCGTGCCCTCCAGATCAACAATGGCACTCCCCAGCGGTCTGTTGTCGGGGTGGGCATCGAAGGCTGCCATAGGAGCAGAACACACAGCAGTCGCCCGGCAACGGCTTGAGAAGCGTGTGGCAGGCGGTGCACTCGTAGAAATAGAGGCAGAAGTCCACCGGCATCTCCTCGGCGCGGCGATGCCCGCACTGCGGGCATGTTATCGTGCTGATGCGCTTCGGCTCAGGCATCTTCACGTTCCCGTCTTCCGACTTGCCGCTGCCGGTTGGCCCCGCGCGAGCTGACGCGCCACCTGCCTCGCGAACACCCTCGCGTTCAAGTAGCGCCCTTTCGGCAATCCGCCGAGCTGCTCCATCCAGAATTCAGGCAGCGGTGGTCTCGCTCCGTTCCAAAGCTGGCCGGCTGCGGCGCCGATGAAGTAAGGCCTGATCTCGCCCACGCGTGCGAAGAGGATGGCACCCGAGACGCCCACCAGCGCAACGACCCACGGAACGGAGCAGCACAATGCCAGCGCGGAGGCGAATCCACTCAGCAGCACAGACAGCCCCGCGGCCCCGCGGATGACTTTGAGCCTCAACGAGTGACCTCCCAGGCCCACATAGCGGGCCAAGCAGCACGTGCAGAGTATAGATTCCGTACTGGGGTACGGAGTCAAGACCCGCAAGGCGGCCGATCGATGATCGACCTCACCGGTGCTATCCTCCAACCCAGGACTGCAGATATGACTGCGAGCGAAGGTTCAATCCGTGGCTACTTCCCGGCCACCACGATGCCGGACTGCGACTGGTGGCGCGAGCTGTGGCCTGACCCGCATCAAGTGCTCGTGGTGCTCGGAATCGGCGCAGGAATGGATGTTATCGACCTCTGCTGCGGCGACGGGCTTTTCACGGCGCCACTGACCCGCCTGGCAAGGCGCGTAAGCGCCCTCGACCTCGATCCACACATGTTGGAACGAGCTCGAGAGAAGGTGAGGGCGCGAGGGTCCATCAACTGCGAGTTCATCGAGGCAGACGCTTACGATATCGCGAGGCTTGCGCCGTGGCGGGCTGACGCGGTTCTGATGGCGAACACCTTCCATGGTGTCCCCGATAAGCGCCGTCTCGTAAAGGCCGTCGCCGCCGTCCTCAAGCCGTGTGGTCGCTTCGTCGTGGTGAATTGGCATCGGCGGCAGCGCGAGGAGACCACCGTTCTGGGCAAGCCCCGGGGGCCGCGAACCGAGATGAGGATGGCCCCCGAGGAGCTACGCGCCGTGATAGAGCCAGCAGGGCTTGGCCTCAAACTGGTCATCGAATTGCCGCCCTATCATTACGGAGCCATCTTCGAGCGTGTGGGCGGGCAGGCTACATCCCTGGCTTCACCCCCCACTTGACCAGCAGCCAGTTGGCGGGATACGTCGTCGCGAAGCCAAGGACCATGCCGATCTGCATCATGAACCAGAATACGAT
>JBOIAB010000065.1:0-5403 GCA_050738635.1 Steroidobacteraceae bacterium | reverse complement strand
CGGCTACTACACGTTTAACCCCCAACACCCTGGATTCCAGTTCCTGTTTGCGTATGGCCACAGCGTCGCAGGTCAAACGGAGAACTACGGCTATGTAGCTCTCTATTGGACCTGGGGGCCCACGCCGGCCGGCCCAGCTGCCGATGAGCGCGCCACGGCGCTAGACTGGTCCAGGACAGACGGCAAGCCCAGGAGCTTCGGTAACCTTTAAGATCCTGGAACCTGCAAGCTAAGTTTCGAGTCGTGCAAAGACGACGACAGGGAAAACCATGGCGAACCCTCAAGCCGCTGCTCCCGGAGGTACGGCCGCGCGCCCAGGGACCCTGCTGAACCGCAGAGATTTGGTGCAGCGCCTTCCTGGTGCGCACGACGAGCGGTCGACGACGGCGGCGCCATAGTGCGTCGTTCCGTGACTGCCATGAGCCCTGCTACGACGCTGCTTACGCTGTCGGTTCTGCGATTCGTATCGCCGAACGAATGGACGACTGACCAGGATCCGGGGGGATGGAGAGTATCAGGCGAAAGTGTTCAAATCCGAACAGGTGTCCGGTCAGGTGTACACCGCCGAACAGTCGATCGGCAGCAACATGCTGATTTTTAAGGTCTCCTCATTGGCATATCCGTTGCTGTCCGGGCCCCCATGGACTTGCGCAAAGGAGATGATCGTCCCTTGCACTCGATAGGAGATACGGGCCGCGAGAGCACGAGGTTACAGCTCGAGCAGACCAAGCCGACGGATAACCTCGACTCCGCGACGGGCGAAGAGGTGATGCAGTCGCTCACCGAGCTCAACGGGGAGGGCACGACCATCATCATAGCGACGCACTCACGCCCGCACGCCGAATACGCTCACCGCATCGTCAATCTGCTTGGTGGTGCAATGGTCACGGAAAAGGTCCGAATGGTGGTCTGAGGCGGCTCACATGTGGCGTCACTATCTGTCGATGGCCGCTCGCGGAATCCTCCGCCACAGGCTCTACAGCCTCATCAATGTGGTGGGCCTCGCTGTTGGCCTCACCTGCATCATCTTTGTCGCTCTCTTTGTGCGGGACGAGCTTTCGTACGATAGATGGATTCCAGACACTCAGAACCTCTATCGAGTGGAGCTCACGATGTACATGCCCGGCCGTGCGCCCCTGCCGCTGGCGGTCATTCCGTACCCGAGGCCTGCCGCCATGCGCGATCAGATCCCGGGAGTGACCGGCGCGACCGTGCTGCAGTCATGGGCCGTGACCCTGACGAGCGAGGACAGGCAGTTCTTGCAGAACGTCGATATTGTGGATCCTGACTTCTTCAGGATCATCCGATTGCCGCTCGCGAGGGGAACTCCCGGCTCGGTATTCCGCGAGCCCGAATCGATCGTGCTATCCGAAACCACCGCCAGAGAGTACTTCGGCGAGGCCGACCCCATTGGCCGCACCCTAACGGTGGCTCAAGGCAATTGCGGCGATCAGCGCGCGCCCTGTCCGCAGATCTCGCTGCGGGTAACAGGCGTCGTCCCCGATCTGCCGCACAACACCCAGTTGAGCGGCGATGCTTTCATTCCCACGACTTCGCTCGCGAATCCGATCTCGCAGAGCGCGAGAGAGGACTGGTTCAGCGAAAACGGGGGCGGCTACGTGCGCCTGGCTCCGGGTGTCTCTCCGACAGCCGTGGTGGCGGCCATGGCAACGATCTTCGATCAGACTGTGACGCCCGTCATCCGTAGGGAGACCGGTGCCAATGTTCTCGCCAGCCGAATCTACAAGGCGCATCTCACGCCCTTTACGCGTGTTCACCTCGATTCATCGCGGTGGCAATACAACTTGGGGGCTCCGGGCAGCTGGAGCACGCTCTATGGTGTCGCGGCCATTGGTGTCCTGACGCTTTTGGTCGCTTGCTTCAATTTCATGAATCTCACGACCGCCCGCGCGAGCTTGCGGGCGCGGGAGATCGCTTTACGCAAGGTACTGGGCGCCCACCGGAGACAGCTCATCCTGCAGTTTCTCGGCGAGGCCGTACTTGTCGCACTGCTCTCATGGATAATCGCCCTGGCACTGGCGGAAGTTCTGCTGCCTCTGTTCGATGAGTTCCTGCAACGGCCGATTCAACTTCACTATACGAGTGACTGGCGCTTGCTCCTTCTGCTCGCCAGTGTCGCCGTGGCGACGGGCCTCATCAGCGGCAGTTACCCTGCGCTCGTGCTGTCCGGGCTTCGTCCGGTGACGGGTTTGCGCGGCGGCGAGACGAGGAGTCCGCGCTCGGCGGGACTGCGCAACGTCCTGGTCGTTCTGCAGTTTTCCGTTTCGATCGGCATGGCTATCGCAGCCGCTATCGTCTTCAGGCAGGTGAGCTACGGGCGCACCATGGACCTGGGATTCAATCGCGACCACATCGTGCTCATCAGCGGCACCAGGCAGCTGACGGGCGAGAAGCAGAAGGCGTTCGCGCAGGCTCTGCGGACCGACCCCGGTGTGGCTGCGGTGGGCCTTTCAAGCTATACGCCGTTCTCGTCCGGTCAGTCGAACTCGGACATTCAAGTGCCCGGCCGGGCGCGACTATTCACGATGAACACGACGATCATCGGGCCTGATTATTCCCTTGTGTACGCCATACCGGTCGTTGCCGGAAGGCTTCTGTCAGCGGATCGCGGCGCGGATTGCCTGCACAGCGTCGGGATTGGCGGTGATTCGCTCAATGAGGGCCGTGACGTCCTCCTCAACGCCGCGGCGGCGAGGAGGCTCGGCTTCAGTCCGCATCAGGCCGTGGGCCAGACCATCCTCTACAACCACAACCATCTGCGCATCGTAGGCGTGCTCGCCGACGCGAAGGTTCAGGGCGCGCTGCAGCCGGTCGCGCCGATGGTCTATGTCTACGTCCCGGATTACGCAATGAACATCTCGGTGCGGTTGCGTCCGGGGCGGATTCCTCAGACCTTGAGCTTCATCGATCGCACATGGCACGCGTTCTTACCGACGCTGGCGATCCAGCGCGCATTCCTTAATCAGCGCTTCGATCAGCTTTATCGCGAGGATGAGCGCGAGGGCGCGATGCTGGGTGTATTTGTGATCGTGGCGATTCTGATCGGATGTCTGGGGCTCTATGGACTCGCGGTGTTCACGGCCGAGCAGCGGACCAAGGAAATTGGTATCCGAAGAGTCGCCGGCGCGCGTACAGCCGACATCGTGAAACTGATGCTGTGGCGGATTTCGGTGCCGGTACTCGGCGCGAACCTCATCGCGTGGCCGGTTGCATACCTCTACCTGCGGCATTGGCTCGATGGATACGCCTACCGGATTCCCCTCAGTCCGATCTATTTCTTATTGGCCGCAGCGGTCGCGCTGCTCATCGCCTGGGCCACGGTCTACGGCAACACGCTGCGGCAGGCGCGTACGAGCCCGGTGCACGCGCTGCGCTACGAGTAGATCGGCGATGCTGTGCCATTACCTCGTGATTTCTGCGCGGAACATGTTCCGGACGGTTATTCCCTATCGCAAACGCCGTCGCCTCCAACTTCGGCCTTCGCGGAAGGCTTCGTCAAGACGGCCTACCGCGGACCGGACATTGGTGGCCCAATTCAGAACTCCCGTTTGCGGTCGTGCGGCCTGGCTAGAAGCGACGCTGGGTCATCAGGATAGTCGAAGTCAGTGTGCGCCGTGAGGACGGGAGATGCGATGCCAAACGGTGACTTCAGTGGCAAATCCGACGGTGAACAACGCGAGACCAATGACGCTGGTGCCAATGGAGCTGCCGATCGCAATGCTCCCGATCACGATCATCAAGTCTCCGATGATGAACAATGCCAGCGTGGCGCCATGCTTGAGCATGATTAGGACCTCCAGTGCGACAGGTTACTCGCCATCGAGAAAGGCTACAAATGTGCCTTCACGAAGGCGCGCAATAGAGATCGGCGGCGAAGGGCTAGTTTCGCGGCACAGCCACCCGGCGCAACCCTGCCAAAGCCAGTCGGTCCCGCCATTCGGTAGAATGCGCGACAGGAGACTATGCGGGTTGCCGAAGATATTTTTGAGCACATGATGCAGAGGGGTCTCCAGGACAACTGCCTGTGTAGCTTCGATTTTGCGTTTGTCTCCGATGGGACGGGCGCAGCTGGTGGACGATTTGGGCTAAGTCTTTTTGGCAGATGTCAGACGCAGAGCCTTGCTTCGACCGGGAGGATCGACGCCAAGGGCAGGCATTTGCCGCGCGACGTGATGTCGGGCGCTAGCGCTTGCGACGTTCGGGTTGCAGCCCAACGAGAGCAGGTTCTCCCGGCCTTGAAACCGATAGCAGTAAAGCCAGTATCGGCCGCGCTTCGGCATGATCCGAAGATAAAGCCCATCGCGCCCGACACCGGAGGCTTTGCCGAGGCCTCGGGAGGCCCGTGATATGCTCACGAGGGGCTAAGTGCCGCCCGGGAGAAATGCATGGCCTACACGATTACGGTGAATGGCGCGCGGCGGACTGTGGATGTGGAGGCGGAAACTCCGCTGTTATGGGTATTGCGGGATGAGCTGGGGCTGAAGGGCACGAAATTCGGCTGCGGGATGTCCTTCTGCGGCGCCTGCACCGTGCATCTGAATGGGAAGCCGACCCGCTCGTGCATAACACCGATCTCCAGTGTCGGGGATGCCGCCATCACCACCATCGAAGGAATCGATGCGAGCGGGGTGGGTCG
This sequence comes from Steroidobacteraceae bacterium, assembly GCA_050738635.1. Lineage (GTDB taxonomy): Bacteria > Pseudomonadota > Gammaproteobacteria > Steroidobacterales > Steroidobacteraceae > 13-2-20CM-66-19. The sequence continues at coordinate 746 of JBOIAB010000065.1, read as the reverse complement.
ACGGGTGAAGGCCGCTTGGCTGGCGCTGGACGTTATGCAGTGCGGCTACTGCCAGAGCGGACAGGTTCTGGCGGCTACGGCTCTGCTGACGCGCAATCCACGTCCGACCGACACCGATATCGATCAGGCGATGAGCGGTAACCTATGTCGCTGCGCGACCTACACCCGCATCCGTGCCGCCATCAAGCAGGCAGCGGGTTTGCCCACCACCGATACCCGAGAGGTGTGACCATGGCTCGCACCAGCCGCGTCCTGCCTGGGTCTCAAACCGACACGCCCTTGGATCCTTCGCGCCGTGCCTTCCTATCTGCCAGCCTCACCGCCGGTGGAGGCCTGATGCTGACGGTGAGCGTACCGGGCATTGCGCAAGCAGGCCTGGAGCCGCACGACGCCCAGGCGTCCCTGATACGACTGGGGGCTTACATCCTCATCGCGAGCGATGGCCTCGTGACAATCATGGCCAGAAGTCCGGATATGGGTCAGGGCATGAAGACCACGCTGCCGATGATCGTCGCCGACGAGCTGGATGTGCCTTGGACGAGCGTGCATGTGGAAAACGCTCCGGTGAATCCCGCTCTGTACGGGATGCAGTTCTCGTACGGGAGCCTGAATACACCGCTGCAATACGATCCAATGCGGCGCGCAGGCGCGGCTGGGCGCCAGATGATGTTGACAGCCGCAACACGCCTGTGGCACGTGCCGGCCAGCGAATGCGAGACCGATCAGGGCGTCGTGCATCACCGTGC
>JBOIAB010000064.1:0-5059 GCA_050738635.1 Steroidobacteraceae bacterium | reverse complement strand
GAGCAGAACCCGCTCATGGAGGGCAAGCAGATGATCATGGTCTTTGCACCGAAAAAGAAGTAACGCTTCCAAGTAGTTGATCTACCTGGGATCGTTCGCCCGTAGCGTGTGTCTCTTAGAGACGCCTGGCGACCGGGGCTACAGTAATAAATGAGGAGTTTCAGTCGATGCCCAAGTTGAAAACCAACCGGGCCGCGGCCAAGCGCTTTCGCAAGACGGCGAAGGGCTTCAAGCGGTACGCGTCCAAACGACGCCACAACCTCGGCCACAAGGACCGCAAGGTGAAGCGCCACGCCCGCTCGGGCGGAACGAGCCTCGTGCATGAGACGGATACCGGTCGTCTCGAGCAGCTGCTCCCGTACCACAAGTAACGCGCGCACGAGGTAATTCAACCTGGCAAGAGTCAAGCGTGGCGTGACGGCCGGGCGCCGTCACAAGAAGGTTCTCGGCAAGGCGAAGGGCTATTACAACGCCCGCCGCAAGGTCTATCGCGCAGCGAAGCAGGCCGTCATCAAGGCCGGTCAATACGCGTACCGCGATCGGCGCGCGAAGAAGCGGGAATTCCGCGCGCTGTGGATCGCGCGCATCAATGCCGCGGCGCGCCTCTACGGGCTGTCTTACAGCCGCATCATCAACGGCCTGGGCAAGGCCGGCGTCGAGATCGACCGCAAGGTGTTGGCGGACATTGCCGTCCACGACACCGCGGCATTCGCCGCCATCGCGCAGCAGGCCAAGACCGCACTCGGCATCGCCTGACCCCGGGCGGGGCTTGCGTCATGCAGGACCTGACCTCCCTCGTCACCGAGGCGTTGGGCGAGGTGGCCGGATGTGCCGACCTCGCTGCGCTCGATGAGGTGCGGGTGCGCTGGCTCGGCAAGAAGGGCATTCTCACCGAGCAGTTGAAGTCCCTTGGCGGCCTCGCGGCCGCCGGGCGGCCCGCGGCCGGCCAGCGGATCAACGAGGCGAAGGAGCGCGCGCAGGCCGCCATCGAGGCCCGGCGCGAGGCACTGGCGCGCGCGGAGGTCGAGCGTGAGCTCACTGCCGGGCGCATCGATGTCACCTTGCCGGGGCGAGGCGAGCAGCGTGCAGGGCTGCACCCCGTCACCCTGGCGCGGCTGCGCATAGAGGAGATCTGCCGCCGCGCCGGCTTCGAGGTCGCCACGGGGCCTGAGATCGAGGACGATTTCCACAACTTCGAGGCGCTCAATTTCGCGCCGCATCACCCCGCGCGGGCGATGCACGACACGTTCTACTTCCCGGATGGGAGGCTGCTGCGCACGCACACCTCGCCCGTGCAGATTCGCGCGCTGCTCACCCAGGGGGCGCCGATCGCCATCGTGGCGCCGGGGCGCGTATACCGCTGCGATTCCGACATGACGCATTCGCCGATGTTTCACCAGCTCGAGGGATTGAAGGTCGGTGAGAACATCAGCTTCGCCAACATGAAGGCTGCGCTGCATGGCTTTCTGCAGGCGTTCTTCGAGCGTGACCTCGCCATGCGGCTGCGCCCTTCCTATTTCCCCTTCACGGAGCCGTCGGCCGAGGTCGACATGTCCTGCGTGTTCTGCGAGGGCAAAGGGTGTCGTACCTGCAAGCACACCGGTTGGCTCGAGATCTCGGGCTGCGGCATGGTGCATCCCAACGTCCTCAGGGCGAGCGGCATCGATGCGGAGCGCTACACGGGCTACGCGTGGGGCATGGGCATCGATCGCCTGGCGATGCTGCGCTACGGGGTGAACGACCTCAGGCTCTTTTTCGAGAATGATTTGCGCTTCCTCGAGCAGTTCAGGGCGCTCTGAGCATGCGCATTCCATATTCATGGCTGGCAGAGTGGGTGCGTGTGCCCTGGAGTGCCCAGGAGCTGGGCTCGCGACTCACGATGGCAGGTCTTGAGCTCGACGCGCTGGCGCCGGCCGCGCCGCCCTTCAGCGGGGTGTTGGTCGCGGAGATCCTGAGCGCGGAAAAACACCCACAGGCCGACAAGCTGCGCCTCTGCAGCGTCTCGACCGGGCAGGGCGCACCGCTGCAGATCGTCTGCGGCGCAGCCAATGCGCGCGCAGGCCTGAAGAGCGCCCTGGCGGTGGTGGGAGCGAGGCTCCCGGGGGACCTCACGATCAAGGCGGCGAAGCTGCGGGGCATAGAGTCCGCGGGCATGCTGTGCTCCGCCAGGGAGCTCGGCCTCGCGGACAGCTCGAGCGGTATCGTGGAGCTGCCGGCCGATGCTCCCCTGGGCAAGGATCTGCGCGACTACCTCGCTCTGGATGAGATGATTCTGGAGCTCAATATCACTCCCAACCGCGGCGATGCGATGTCGGTCATCGGTGTCGCGCGCGAGGTGGCGGCGCTGTCGGGTGGGCAAGTGAAGGAACCGCCCGCGCCCTCGGGGCAGTTGCCCCGTGCTACTGAGCTGCGCGATACCCTTGCCGTGCACCTGGACGCACCGGCGGGATGCCCGAAGTTCGTTGGCCGTATCGTGCGTGGTGTCAGCAACAAAGTTGCCACTCCAGTCTGGATGCGGGAGCGCCTGCGCCGCGCCGGCGTTCGCTCCATCAGCCCAGTGGTGGACGTCACCAACTATGTGATGCTCGAGCTGGGTCAGCCGATGCACAGCTATGACCTGGCGAGGCTGAGCGGCGAGATACATGCCCGCTTTGGCCGTGCAGGCGAAACCATCACGCTGCTCGATGGGAAGACAGTGGAAGTGCAGCCGGACGTTCTGTTGATCACGGACGGCGCCGGGCCTATCGGCATTGCGGGAATTATGGGCGGGGAGCGCACCTCCGTGAGTGCTGAGACAACGGACGTCTTTTTCGAGGCCGCGTATTTCGCAGCGGATGCTGTCATCGGGCGCGCAATGCGCTGGGGTTTGACGACGGATGCGAGTCAGCGCTTCGAGCGTGGCGTTGATCCGTCGCAGCAGGAGCGGGCAGTGGAGCGTGCAACTACGCTACTGCTGTCCATAGCGGGCGGCCAGGCAGGGCCGACTTCGGTGAGGGCTGCCGCGCATTTGCCGGCGCGGCCTGCGGTCACCCTGCGGCGCAAGCAGTTGGCGCGCCTTTTAGGTATAGGGTTCGAAGATGCTCGTGTGCGCGCGAGCCTGGAGGGTCTGCAGATGAGCGTTCAGCCAACGGAGCAGGGCTGGCTCGTGACGCCTCCGCCCCATCGCTTCGACATCGCGATCGAGGCGGATCTGATCGAGGAAGTGGCGCGCATTGTCGGATATCAGGCGATTCCGGAAGCAGATGCGCAAGTGCCACAGCACTTTGGAAGCCTGCCGACCGCGCGACCGTTGGAGCGGCCTTTGCTCGAGACGCTGGCGCTGCGCGGCTATTACGAAGCGATCACGTACGCGTTCGTTGATCCTCAAGTGCAGACGCGTCTATTCCCGGACGTCCCAGCGAGCATGCTCGCCAATCCGATCGCAAGCGACCTGTCTGTCATGCGGGTGTCCCTCTGGCCGGGCCTCATCAAAGCGGCGCTGGATAATCAGCGGCGGCAACAGGATCGCATCCGGCTGTTCGAGCACGGCGCACGCTTCCTCGCGACCGAGGGCAAGGGCCGGGACGCGACGCGTGAGATAGACACTCTGGCCGGCATTGCCTGTGGCCATCGGCTGCCCGAACAGTGGGGGCTGCCGCGGGAGATGCGCGTGCCGGTGGATTTCTTCGATGTGAAGGGGGATGTCGCGGCGCTGCTCGCCGCAACGGGTGCCCAGGCGCAATTCAGCTTCGAGCCGCAGGCGCTCTCGTGCCTGCATCCCGGCAGGGCGGCGCGTCTGCTGCGCCAGGGCCTGCCGGTCGGCTGGCTGGGGGAGTTGCACCCCTCGCTGGTGAAGGCCCTCGAGTTTACACATGCGCCGGTTCTCTTCGAGCTGGACGTCGCGGCCGCGCTGGCCGTCGCAAGGCCCGCTTATCAGGAATTTTCCCGCTTTCCGCAGGTCCGGCGGGACCTCGCGGTGGTGCTGGATGAATCCGTAGCTTTAAGTAGCCTCACTGAGCGTGTAACCTTCACGGCTTCAGGTCTTTTGCAGGATCTCCGCGTTTTCGACGTGTATCGCGGCCCAGGCGTAGAAGCAGGTCGAAAAAGCGTCGCTTTGGGCTTGATTTTTCAGGACATTTCTCGCACTCTTACCGAGGACGACGTGGCCCGCATGATGACGGCGGTCGTCGCGGATTTGCGCGTGAGCTTGAACGCAAAAATACGAGAATAAGAGATGGCCCTGACCAAGGCGGAGATGGCGGAAGCACTCTTCAACCAGCTCGGGCTGAATAAACGGGAGGCACGAGAGCTGGTGGACCTGTTCTTCGAGGAAGTGCGCGCGGCCCTGTCGAGAGGGGAGCAGGTGAAGCTCTCCGGCTTCGGCAATTTCGACCTGCGCGACAAGAACCAGCGTCCCGGGAGGAATCCAAAGACCGGCGAGGAGATACCGATCACCGCCCGCCGGGTGGTGACCTTCCGTCCGGGACAAAAATTAAAGGCGCGGGTCGAAGCCTATGTTGGAGCCAAAGAATAATTCGCAGCTGCCGGCGATTCCCGGCAAGCGCTACTTCACCATCGGAGAGGTGAGCGAACTCTGCGGTGTGAAGCCGCACGTGTTGCGCTATTGGGAGCAGGAGTTCCCGCAGTTGAAGCCGGTGAAACGGCGCGGCAACCGCCGCTACTATCAGCGCCAGGACGTCATCGTCATCCGCCAGATCCGCAGCCTCCTCTACGATCAGGGCTTCACGATCGGCGGCGCGCGCAACAAGCTGACTGGCGAGGAAGCGCGCACGGATGTCTCGCAGAGCCAGCAGATCGTCAAGCAGGTGAGGCTCGAGCTCGAGGACCTGATCAAGGTCCTGCGGCGCTAGCCGGCATTTCGGCGTATCATTACACCTCGCGCGAGACGACCCCACTCGCGTCCTTTCGCAGGCTCAAGAACAATCCGTCGGAGCGTGGCGCAGTCTGGTAGCGCACTTGCATGGGGTGCAAGGGGTCCCGAGTTCAAATCTCGGCGCTCCGACCAGTCTTTCAGAGCATCCAGTTTCGAGCTTATGGACACCTTCATGGACACCCTGGA
>JBOIAB010000063.1:0-29956 GCA_050738635.1 Steroidobacteraceae bacterium | reverse complement strand
TGCCTACTGCGGGCGACGTTCCGGACAGGGACTCGAGCGCGTGCCGATGGCCAGGGCCTCTTTTTGACCGCCTTTTCGATGCCGGTAGCCACGTGCAATATAATGTCGGCCCCACAGCAGCAGCGGGCCTGACCAGAGCCATGGCAGCCAGTCACATCTTCCGCATCATGTTCGTGAACCAGGGTAAGGTTTACGAGGTTTACGCCCGCAAGGTGGGGCACGGGGAGCTCTTCGGGTTCATCGAGGTCGAGGAGCTGGTCTTCGGGGAGCGCTCCTCGGTGGTCGTGGACCCTTCCGAAGAACGCGTCAAGAGCGAATTCACGGGCGTCAAGCGCACCTTTCTGCCGCTGCATTCGGTGCTGCGGATCGATGAGGTCAAGAAGCAGGGCGTGAGCAAAATCACCACGCTCGAGGGCGGCGCGAACGTGGCGCAATTCCCCATGCCGGTGTATTCGCCATCGCCTGGCGAGAAGAAGTAAATGCCGGGACGCCTCCTCGTCCTGCCCGGCGCCCCGGCGCTCTCCGGTTTTCGGATAGAGAAGCTTCTCCTGCGCGTCTGCGCCCTGGAACCGGCGGTGACCGGCCTTGAGGCTCACTTCCTGCATTTCGCCTCCCTGGCGCGACCGCTGTCCGAGGCGGAGAGCCGGCTTCTGCAGCAGCTGCTGACCTACGGGCCCAGGGCCGCCGCCGTGTCCCGCAGCACGGACGCCGAGCGGCTCCTCGTGGTCCCCCGCGAAGGGACCATCTCGCCCTGGTCCAGCAAGGCGTCGGACATCGCACATGTCTGCGGACTTGCGGCGGTGGAACGGATCGAGCGTGGCATCGAGTATCGGCTCGCGGCCCGCCGACCGCTCGGGCCGCAGCGGCTGGCGCAACTCGCTCCCGCGTTGCTCGACCGCATGACGGAAATGTCATTGCTCGATGCGGCGGAGGCGGGCCGGCTCTTCGGCCACGCCTCGCCCCAACCCTTGCGCCGTATCTCGCTGGCCGACGGTCGCACGGCCCTGGAGGCAGCCAATCGTGCGATGGGGCTCGCGCTCTCGGCGGACGAGGTCGACTACCTGCTGGCGAGCTTCCGGCAGCTCGGGCGGGATCCGACCGACACCGAGCTCATGATGTTCGCGCAGGCCAACTCCGAGCACTGCCGGCACAAGATCTTCAACGCACGCTGGATCATCGACGGTCGTGAGCGCGACGAATCGCTGTTCGCCATGATCCGGCACACGCATGCGTGCAATCCGCGGGGCGTGCTCTCGGCCTACCGCGACAACGCCGCGGTCATCGAGGGTACGACCGGATGGCGCTATTTTCCCGAGGCGCGCTCCGGCGCCTATCGCGCGAGTCGCGAGCCCATCGACATCCTGCTGAAGGTCGAGACCCACAACCACCCGACCGCCATCTCGCCCTTTCCCGGGGCGGCGACCGGCTCCGGTGGTGAGATCCGCGACGAAGGCGCGACCGGACGCGGTGCGCGGCCGAAAGCCGGTCTCACCGGCTTCTCGGTTTCGAACCTGCGCATTCCCGGCTATGAGCGACCCTGGGAGCGTCCGGCCGCGATTCCAACACGCATCGCTTCCGCGCTCGACATCATGCTGGACGGCCCGATCGGCGCCGCCTCTTTCAACAACGAGTTCGGCCGGCCGGCTATCTGTGGCTACTTCCGTACCTTCGAGCTCGCCGTGGCGACCGATCCGCCGGGCAGGGCGCGCGGTTACCACAAGCCGATCATGATCGCCGGCGGCCTCGGCAACATCCGCCGCGCGCATGTCGAGAAGGCCGAGGTGCCCGTGGGCGCGAAGCTCATCGTGCTGGGCGGCCCGGCGATGTTGATCGGCCTGGGCGGCGGCGCGGCCTCTTCGGTGGGCAGCGGCGCCTCGAGTACCGACCTCGACTTCGCCTCCGTGCAGCGCGGCAATGCGGAAATCCAACGACGCGCGCAGGAGACGATCGACGGCTGCTGGGCGTTGGGCGAGGCAAACCCCATCCTGCTCATCCATGACGTCGGTGCCGGTGGACTCTCCAACGCCGTGCCGGAAGCCGTGGCGCACAGTCACCGCGGCGCGCGGATCGACCTGCGCGCGATCCCGAGCGCGGAGCCGGGCATGTCGCCGCTCGAGCTCTGGTGCAACGAGGCGCAGGAGCGCTATGTCGTCGTCGTGGCCCCCGAGGGCCTCGAGACGTTCGCGGCCATTGCCGCGCGCGAGCGCTGTCCGCTCGCCGTCATCGGCGATATCGATGACAGCGGCCGGCTGCGGGTCGCCGACCCGCTCCTGGGCGGTGAGGCGGTGGACATGTCGCTCGAGGTTCTGCTCGGCAAGCCGCCGCGAATGGTGCGCGAGGTGCGGACCCTGGTGATGCAGTCGCGCCCGCTCGATCTCAACCGCATCGAGCTGTACGAGGCGGTCTATCGTGTGCTGCGCCTGCCGGCCGTGGCGGACAAGACATTCCTCATCACCATCGGCGACCGGACCGTGAGCGGCATGGTGAGCCGCGACCCGCTCGTCGGCCCGTGGCAGGTGCCGGTGAGCGATGTGGCGGTGACGGTGGCCGACTATCGCGGTCATGCGGGCGAGGCGATGTCGATGGGTGAGCGCACGCCCGTCGCGGTGCTGGATGCGCCCGCCTCGGGACGCCTCGCGGTTGCCGAAGCCATCACCAACATCCTGGCGGCCGACGTAGCCTCACTGAGCCGCATTCGCCTGTCCGCCAACTGGATGGCGGCCTGCGGCGAGCCGGGAGAGGACGCGGCGCTGTATGAGACGGTGCAGGCGGTGGGCAAGGAGCTCTGTCCGGCGCTGGGCATCGCCATCCCCGTAGGCAAGGACTCGCTCTCGATGCGCACGAGCTGGCAGGATGGTGGAGTCGAGCGCAGCGTGGTTGCGCCGGTATCGCTCATCGTGTCGGCTTTCGCGCCCATCGATGATGCACGGTTGACGCTGACTCCGACGCTATCGACCCTGGATGGTCCGACGTCGCTGTGGCTGATCGACCTCGGCGCGGGGCGCAACCGCCTGGGCGGCTCGGCGCTCGCCCAGGTCTACGGCGAGCTGGGAGCGGAGCCACCGGACCTCGATGACAGCCAGCGGCTGGTGCGTCTCGCCGCGGCACTCGGTGAGCTCAGGCAGGCCGGGCTCGTGCTCGCCTATCACGACCGCTCCGACGGCGGGCTGCTCGCAACCCTGTTGGAGATGGCATTCGCCGGCCGCTGCGGCCTCGACATCCGACTGCCGGTGCAGGGTGGATCGCCCCCGGCGCAGCTCTTCGCTGAGGAGCTGGGCGTGGTGCTGCAGATCGCGGCCGCCGACGAGGCGCGGGTGCACGAGATCCTCGCGCGGCATGGGCTCGCGGAGCTTGCCACCCGGGTGGCCGTGCCGCTACCCGAGCTGCGCGTGCGCATTCATGTCGGCCCTGACCGGCTGCTCGATGAATCCTGGGCGGATCTGCGCCGAGCATGGTCCGAGACCTCCTGGCAGATGCGCCGGCTGCGTGACGACCCGCAGTGCGCCGACGAAGAGTACGCGGCACAGACCGCGGTCGCGGATCCCGGGCTCGGCGTCGCGCTGAGCTTCGACCCCGTGGAGGACATCGCGGCGCCCTACATCTCGCGCGGAGCGCGACCGAAAGTCGCGATACTGCGGGAGCAGGGAATCAACAGTCAGACGGAGACCGCGGCGGCATTCGACCAGGCGGGTTTCGCCCCCTACGACGTCCACATGACGGACATCGTGGCCGGCAGGCACCGTCTGGCGGACTTCAGCGGAATCGTCGCCTGCGGCGGATTCTCCTACGGTGACGTGCTCGGGGCGGGCGAGGGGTGGGCGAAGTCGATCCTCTACAACGCCGCCCTGCGCGACGACTTCCAGCGCTTCTTCGAGCGACGGGAGACCTTCGCCCTGGGTGTGTGCAACGGTTGCCAGATGTTTGCCGCGCTGAAGAGCATCATTCCCGGCGCCGCGCACTGGCCGCGCTTCGTTCGCAATCGCAGCGAGCAATACGAGTCCCGCTTCTCGCTGGTCGAGGTGCTGCGCTCGCCATCGGTGGTGCTCGCGGGCATGGAGGGCTCATTCCTGCCGATCGCGGTGGCGCACGGCGAGGGGCACGCGGAGTTCGAATCGCCTGCGGCGGCCGCGGAGTGTTTGCAAGGAGGATGGGTCGGCTTCCGCTACGTCAACCACGACCACAGCGTCGCCAGCCGGTATCCCTACAACCCGAGCGGCTCACCGCTCGGCATCGCCGCGCTCAGCAACCTCGACGGCCGCGTCACCATCACCATGCCTCACCCCGAGCGCTCATTCCGTTACGTACAGAACTCGTGGCGCCCGCGTAATGCGGGAGAGTACAGCGGTTGGATGCGTCTGTTTCGCAACGCGCGGCGGTTCGTCGACTGACGTCTTGCGCGTGGGAGAGGCCTTCTAGCCCGCGCTCCGGACGGGCGTTCCCCGTCTGATCAGATTCACGACTCGATCCACCTCGTCGAGGCGCAGAGTCGGATGGATCGGCAGGCATAGGACTCTGGCGGCAATGCTCCGGGCGGTCGGCAGCAGATCGGGTGCCGCAGAGGCAAGGCCGCGATACATCGGGAAATCGGTGATCAGCGGGTAGAAGTAGCGCCGCACGATTATCCCCGACTGCCTCATCAGGTGGTAAAGCTCATCGCGCGTCAGCGGATATTCACGCTCGACGAGGATCGGGAAGTACGAGTAATTGTGCCGCGTGTCGCCGGGCAACGGCAGGCAGCGAATCCCGGTAACCGTGCTCAGTGCAGCGCGATAGCGCCGGTCTATCTCGCGCCGCTTGGCTATCGATGCATCGATGTGGCGCAATTGCAGCAGGCCGAAAGCAGCCTGAACCTCATTCATCTTGCCATTGATGCCGGGCGCCACCACGGTGACCTCGTCGGCAAAGCCGAAGTTCTTCAGATAATCCACCCGCTGCTTGGTTTTCGCATCCGGACAGATGATCGCGCCGCCCTCGAACGTATTGAACGCCTTGGTGGCGTGAAAGCTGAGCACCGAGAGATCGCCGAAGTTGAGTACACTCGTTCCCTTGTAATTCACGCCGAAGGCGTGGGCGGCATCGTAGATCACCCTGAGACCGTAGGTATCGGCTATCTTTTGAATGCGCTCCACCTCGCAGGGGTTGCCGTAACAGTGGACAGGCAGGATTGCGGTCGTGCGCGGTGTGATGGCTGCTTCAATCCGTTCCGGATCGAGATTGCAGGTCGTGGCGTCGATGTCGACGAAGACCGGCTCGATGCTGTTCCATAGCAACGCGTGCGAGGTGGCCACGAAGGAATAGGGTGTCGTGATCACCTGGCCGCTGATGCGCAAACACTGCAGGGCCGTCACCAATGCGATCGTGCCGTTGGCGAACAGCGCCAGGTGCTCGACGCCGAGATGCTCGCACAGCGCTTTCTCCAACCTCTGATGGAATGGCCCCGCGTTGGTCAGCCAGCCGCTCTCCCAGATCTGTTCCAGGTAGGGGAGAAACTCCTCCAGCGGCGGCAGCAGGGGCCGGGTGACGTAGATCGGCTCGGCAGCCTTCTCGTCGCCGTTTTCGATCGGCTGCCGCAGCAGTCGGGCGCTAGGTTTGATCATTTGGGCTCACCGCTTTCGTACCGCCGGAACACCCGCAACCATCGCTCCGGGCTCGACCGGCTTGGTCACGCATGCGCCGGCTGCGACTACCGCGCCAGCGCCTATTGACAGGGGCGAATCCGTGCCGCCATTGATGATCGCGGCGCCAGTGCCAATGAATGCCCCGCTGCCGATGGCTACGTTCCCGGATACGTGCACTCCCGGGGATAACGTTGCGTAATCGCCAATGACCACGTCGTGTCCTATGGTGCAGTCCAGATTGATGTGCACATGCGCGCCAATGACGATGTTCGTGGTGGCGATCACGCCCGCGCAGAGAATTGAGCCGCCGCCAATCTCAATCCAACGTGAGGCTTCGACGCGCGGGTGAACCAATGTAGCCGGCTGCAGCCCCATTGTCGCGCAAAGGCCGGCGGCGTGCCTGCGCTGCACGGGGTCGCCCAGGGCGATGACATACGCGAGCTGGTTGCTGTCGTCGGGCGCGAAGTCGGCAAGCAATTGCACGCGGATGCCGTTGACCGCTTCGGACAGGTAGCGGGGCTGGTCGACGCAAAACACGATGTCGGTATGCGCGCCCCGGCACTGCTGCGCGAGCCATGCAACCTCGCGGCCGAATCCGCCGGCGCCGAAGATCAGCAGGCGGTCGTATTCGCGCCCCGAAGCGCAATGGGGGTTGCAGTCTGTCATGTGCCGCTCAGCTCGATCGCCCGCGCAACCTGCCCTCGATATCGCTCATGAAGTCCCTTGCGCTGCGCTGCGAGTCGTTGTCGAGCGAAAGCTGACGCTCCAGCGCCAGATGTCTCGTCGCGTGGGCGAACTCGATGTCATCGAAGCCGTACGCAAGGCCATAACGATCCTCGACGTTGGGCTTCCATTGTTCCTTCGTTGTGTCGTCGGCTGGCACGACTACCGATTCGCAGCCCGCGATTACCGCCAGATAGGAGTAGTGGGTCTGCGGGTCATAGCTGATGAATCGCTTCACCGAGCTGAATATCGCCGCGATGTCCTTGTGCGATTTGCCGTCGATGAGTATGGAATTCTCGCTGTCGTGAACCATCGCCCGGTCTTTGCCCTTCCTGATGCAATAGGCCGTTCCGTGGCGCTCCCGTGTCTGCTCGCCGGCTCCTGCCCGGTACAGGTCGAGCGGCGAGTATTGGATGCGCAGGATCATGTCGGCCAATTCCGACCCGGGGAATTTGAAGTCGCCGCTGAAGTAGTCGGCGTACCGGTAGTAGACCTCGCCCGATCCGAAATAGATCTTGCCGGTGTGGTGCCCCGGGTTGTGCAGCAGCCAGCGGACGACGTTCTTGGCGCGCAACGGGTTGCCGAAGGCAATCTCCGGGTAGATGACGATGCAGTCAGTTCCCGGGGCGGAGCTCTCCTGGGGCCTGAGGACCGGGGTCCTGAATGTCTCGTTGATGCGATAGTTCGCCAGGTTCGTCGCGTCGTAGATGGCTTTCGCATAGACGCCGATCTCCGCGGCGTTGTAGTGATGCAGCTCGAAGCTCGGTATGAAAGGGTGCAGGTACGCCTCGCCGCCGCATTCATTGATCAGATGGCAGAGTCGGTGCAGCGCGATCGCGCCGCCGCCGTTCTCATCGTATGGCGGCGAATAAATGATGTATTTGTATTTCATGGCAATAGGGTGGCTGGCCTCAATCTCCCCACTTGTCGACATAGCGGTCGTATCCTCGCCGCCAGCCGTCACTCATGAAGCCGCCCGGGCTCTCGTGCACGACCGAGATCGGCCAGGTGCCCATCGTCAGACCTGAGCGCTCGACCTGGCGGCAGAAATCGAGGTCATAGAAATGGAACTCGAAGCGCTCGTCGAAGCGCAGCGACTTCGCCTGCAGCGCATCGCTGCGCACGGCGATGAAGAGGCCATCGAGCAGCACGACCTTCTGGCGCGACGGGCCGAACACATCGATGCTGCTCGGCGGGAACCCCGGGCCGTGGGCGACCGTGCCGCTGAGATTCACCCGCTTGTCCTTGGTGAATTTCTCGTCGGTGATTCCCCAGCCGGGCTGTCTGGCGACGCGGCGGCGGTTGCCCGCGAGCCCGACGACGTCGAAAGTGCCGAGCGCTTCGCGCAGCCTCTCCGGCCAATGGAAATCGCAAAGATGCACATCGTCGTGGATGAAGAGCAGCACGGCCGGCTCGCGGGCCGCCTCCGCGATGGCGGTGTTGTAGACCGCAGACAGCCCCTGCTCGTTGCGCGGGAAGAGGCGCACTTCGACTCCCGGCGGGCGATGCAGCGTCAGCGATTTGCCCAATGCCGTGGATGCGAAGAAACCCTCCCGGTCCGCGCGCGTCGCGCAGATCACCCGTATCCGCATCGGCTCGGCCGGGCTCGCCTGCGCCGCCGCCGCCGGGAGGGCAGGGGCCGTCGACGCCGGGGGAGCGGCCGGATGGGGCGTCAGTCCGATGCCATTACCATTCGCATGGCGCTGGCCAATGCGCGCCCGCAGCTGCTCGTAGACTTTCAGATACTGCTCGGCCCCGGTGTTGGCGTACGCGACTTGCAGCGCCTCGAGCACGATCAGCTCCGGGGAGGGGGCCGCGGTGGGCGGCGGCGGCGAGCTTGTGGGGCCCGCTTGAACGTCCGATTCTGACATGGTCAGCTAAGCTCCAGGTGTTCTGGTGCCAGGCCCGCCTGCTGCCTGAGATACATGCGCTCGTAGAGTGCCTCGAGGCTGCCGGTGAACCCGCGCGCATCGAACAGTGTGCAGGTGGCGCGGTTTCGCGCCAGCCGCCGCCGGATCTCGGCGAGCCGCTCCGGCTGCGTCGCAAGCTCGATCGCGAGCCGCTCGTATGTCGCCCGATCGGGCGCGATCAGCTCCGGGAGACCTACAGCCGTGAGCAGGCTGGCGCCGACTCTCGCGGCGAACGCGCTGCCGATGCAAGTAAGCACGGGCAGACCGGCCCAGAGAGCATCGCTGCCGGTGGTTCCGGCGTTGTATGGCGCGGTATCGAGGAAGAGGTCCGCGGCGCGATATCTGGCGAGGTAGTTCTCGAAAGTGAGTATGCCGCCAAATACGAGCCGCTCCGGTGTCACGCCGTGGGCGGCCGCCTGGCGTCGGAGATTGTGCTCCACCGCGGGTGTTCCAGCGAGCAGCAACAGTGCGCTGCCGGGAACCTCGGACAGGATCCGCATCCAGCTCGCGAACGTCTCAGGCGTGATCTTCCAACTCGCGTTGAAGCAGCAGAACGCGATACCGTTTGGCGGCAGGCCGAGCTCGGCGCGAGTGAAAGTCCGGTCCGCGACCATGCGCTTCGAGTCGTTCGCCTGGTAGCTCGGCAGATAGGCGATCTTTTCCGCGTAATGCGGCCGCGCCTCGGGCGGGATGATGACCGGATCGGCGATCAGATAGTCCATGAAGTCGCCGCCCATGCTGCCGAGATAGCCGAGGTAGCTCACCTGCACGGGCGCCGCACGCAGCGCGAGGATATGCGGCCGCGCATCCCCGGTGTAGCCGCCGAGGTCGACGGCGATGTCGATCTCGAGCCGCCTGGCGAGCGCGGCGATGTCGTGGTCGGATTGCCCCCCGACCACCAGAAAGCGATCGAACGCCGGCTCGATCCGCGTGCGCAGCGCATCCCGCACGTCGGCGCCCAGCGAGAAGGCGGTGAGCTCGAAGCGCGAGCGGTCGTGAGTCTCGAACAGCTCCGCGGTGAGCAGCGCCACCGCATGGTTGCGCAGGTCGGCGGAGAAATAGCCGATGCGTATCCGGTCGTGACGCGGGTAGCGCCCGAGCGGCGGCAGCTTGACCCGGGGCGAGCACTCCAGGCGCAGCCAGGTGTCGGCGGCCTTGCGCTGCAATGCAGGCGAATCGAGCAATGACAGTACCGGGAAAGGCTTGGCGACCGGCCGTCCCTCGCCGATGCCGTCGGCGAGCCTGGCGACATCACTCTCGAAATCGGTCCAGTCGCAAACATGCATCCGGGCGTGGCGGCAGGTGCCCAGCAGAAAGCCCGCGTCGGGCGCCAGCGCGCGCACGCGCTCGTAACACTCTACCGCCTCTTCGGTGCGCTTGAGCTCGTGCAGCGCCGCCGCCTGCGCCGCATAGAACTCGACATCCTGACGCAGAGCCAGTCCGCGCTCGTAGCAGGCGAGCGCTTCCTCGAAGCGTTTCAGCTCGACCAGAACGGCACCCTTGTTGCGTAGCGCGTTGACGTAGTCCGGCTCTATCTCGAGCGTGCGCTCGTAGCTGGCAAGGGCCTCCGCATGCCGCTTGAGCGCCCGCAGCGCCGTGCCGCGATTGCTGTAGGCTTCGGCGTACTCCGGGTCGAGCGCGAGCGCGAGCGCATAGCTCGCGAGCGCTTCGTCGAAGCGCTCGAGCTCCGTCAGGATGACGCCGCGGCCGTTGTGGGCCTCGGCATTCTCGGGCGCGATCGCAATGGCCTGCTCATGACTCGCCAGTGCCTCCTCCAGGCGCCCGAGCTTGTGCAGCGAGGCGCCGCGGTTGTTGTACGCATCGGCATGGTCCGGCCTGGCCGCGAGCGCGCGGTCATAACTCGCCACCGCTTCCTCGAAGCGGCCGAGCTCGTGCAGGGTAACGCCGCGGTTGTTGTGCGCTTCGGCATGTCCGGGTTGGATCGCAATCGCGCGCGTGTAGCTTTCGAGCGCATCCTCCGGGCGGCCGAGCGAGCGCAGGGTGGCGCCGCGGTTGTTCCAGGCCGAGGCATAGTCGGGCTTCAACGCGATCGCCCGGTCGTAGCTTGCCAACGCCTCTCCGTCCCGCAGCAGGTCGTGGAGAGTGACGCCGCGGTTGTAATGCGCGTCCGGGTAGTCGGCCAGGATGGCGATCGCGCGCTCGTAGCAACTCAGGGCCTTGCTGTAGCGACCGAGGTCCCGCAACACGTTACCGTAGTTGTTGTGCGCACTCGCGTCCCGCGGCGATCGGGCCGCGACCTGCTCCAGCTGCGCTGCGGCCTCGGCACTGCGTCGCGATTGGGCGAGGATGATCCCGAGCAGGGACATGACGGCGCAATCATCGGCGCGCCGCGCCAGGGCCGACCGGCACAGGGACTCCGCCTTGTCCCGCTCGCCGCGTGAATACAGCGCCCAGGCCTGCTGCACCGCCGCGGCCGATGGTTTAGCGCCGGCGCCTCGCGGCACCGCAGGGTACGGCCGTGACGCGGCGCGTGCGTGGCGTCTGCTCATTGCCGCTACCTTGGCAGAAAGCCGCCACAGGCCGCAGCGAAATATGTCGCATTTCCCGCGCCGGCAGGCGGCTCAGGCAGCCGATGCAGTGCCCGGCGCGGGCGGCTGCCGCACCTGTGGGCCGATTGCCGCCCAGGCGCCGCGGATCTCCTCGAGGAGGCTCAGCACCTCGGTGACGGCAGCCGTGTCGCTATTCAGGTTGGCGTGCATCAGCCGCCGTGTCATGTACTCGTACAGATTGCTCAGGTTCTGCGCCAGCGGGCCGCCGTTCTGCAGGTCGAGGCTGCCGCGCAGCTCGGCGATCAGGACCACGGCGGCGTGCAGCAGGCCCGCCTGCCGGCGGGTCTCGCCCTTCTCGATGCACCAGCGGGCCGCGTTCAGCCTCTCCAGGACGGCATCGAACACCGTCAGAACCAGCGAGTGCGGGTGGGTATCGGCCACGGCGCCATGCGCGCTGACGCTGCGGTAGGCGGCGAGTTTCGACTGCGGCGAGTAGGGGTTCACGAGCTTCAAATCCGTCGGTTGCCGATACCGCAGATAGCGGCTCGTACGCGCGGAACTTGAGCACGCGCCTCAGGCGCTCTGTGTTCCCTGCACTTGCGGCAGGCTGGCAAACGCCTGGGTGAGGTACGATGAGGTGGTCTGCAGCGACGACAGCAGCGTGTTGAGCGAAGAGTACTGCTGGGTCAGGCTGGCCGACAGGGCGGTCATCTGCTGCTGCAGCTGGTCGCTCTGCTGGGTCAGCGCGTTCTCCCGGCTCACCAGTGTCTGGCTTCTCGAGGCGATGGCGCCTGCGGAGCCGAGGTCGGAGTTGATCTGGCTGTTGAGAGATGTGGCGACGCCGCTCGTGCCGCTGAAGAGCTGGCTGACGGCACTGAAGTTCGCCGATAGCGCCGCGGACAGCGTGGTCTGATTCAAACTGAGCGTGCCGTCGCTGTTGGTAGTGATGCCGACGCTCGCCAGGGAGTTGTAGCTCGTGGAGCCCGTGTTGACGATGCTGTAGAGTGCCGATTGCAGCTCGTTCTGGATGCCGAGGAGGAGGGGATTGCCCATCAGCGGCCCGGCGGTGCTCGTCGTCGCATCGTAGCTGCCCAGCGAGGCCAGTGCCTGCTGCATCGTGTTGTATGCAGCGACAAACGTCGCGACGTTGCTCTCGGTGCTCGAGGTATCGGTCGCCACGGAGAGGGTGGCGGGCGAGGTGGTGGTGCCGGCGAGGGTCAGCGTGACGCCGCTCAGGGCGTCGGTGACGGTATTGCTGGCGCTCGTGTATGGAATGCCGGCAATGCTGAACTCAGCATCCTGCGGCGTGCTTCCCGTCGGTTCCGTGTAGTTGCCGGTGTTGCCGGTGCCATAAGTGACCTGCGACAGGCCGCCGCCAGTGTCGGTCTCGGCGACCTGCATGGTGTTCGATGCGCCCGTCAGAGTCGAGGTCAGCACGAGGTGCGCGCCGTCGGTGCCGGTCACGACGCTCGCCTCGATTCCGGGATTCCCGGTTGCGGAATTGATCGCTGCGGCGATGCCGGCGACGGTGTTGTCAGTTGCGTCTATCGTGACCGTGAAGCTCGTACCGCCGAGAGACAGCTGTAACGTCCCGGTGCCGACGGTGGCCGACCCCCCGCCGGTGAAGGCGCTCGACACGAGCTGTTGGGCCTGGGCAAGCTGAGTGACGCTGACCGAGTAGCTGCCGAGCGTCGCGTCCGAGCCGGCGCTGGCGGTGAAGGCGGTCGGATCGGTGCTCGAGGCACTCTGAGTACCGAACGCACTCTGAGTGTCCAGAGCCGCCAGTGAGGACTGGAATGTCGACAGCGAGCTCTTCAGGGTGCCCACCGCCGAGATCTGCGCCGAGACCGCCTGGGTCTGATTGGAGATCAGGGTTTCCTGCGGCCCCTGGGTAGCCGAGACGAGCTGTGAGACGAGCTCGCTGACGTTGATGACCGATCCGCCGGCGGCGCCAGCGCTGTTGCTGCTGGCGACGGAAACGATCGGCTGGCTACCGGAGACGCTGGAAGTGCTGGTCATCTGAATGAGTCCTTGGCTGAAGCAAAGCGAGGGTGGGGCCTTGCGGCGCCCACCCTCGGGATTGCTGGTGGCTGAATTCTCCTGTACTCAGCGCCTCTCCCCTTACGCCAGCTTCTGCAGCAGCGTGAGGATGTTCTGCGGGATGGTATTGGCCTGCGCCACCATCGCCGTGCCCGCCTGCTGCAGGATCTGCGCCTTGGACAGGTTCGAGGTCGCCGCGGCGTAGTCCGTGTCCTGAATCGAGCTTTCCGCAGAGCTCAGGTTCGTCGAGTCGGTGTTCAAGCCGGTGATGGCGGCCTGGAACCGGTTCTGGTACGCGCCGAGATCCGCGCTGCTGGTGGCCAGCTGCTGCAAGGCGAAGTCGATCGAGACCAGCGTGAGGTTCGAGTTGTCGACCGTGGTGACGTTCAGACCGCTCAGATAAGCGGCGGACGAGGTAGTCGTCGTGCCACTGGCCGTTGTGTACGAGCCGACCGTATCCGAGCTGTCGAGACCGAGGGCGGTCGTCGCAGCCTCAGGCTGACCGGTGCCCAGGGTCAGGGCATTGCCAGAGGCGTCCGTGGCGCTCGCGACGTCGAAGTTCACGACGTGTCCCGAGCCAGCAGCCGAAGTGCCGCTGAGCTGGATGCCTGTGCCCGCGCTGTTGACCGTGGCGACGATGCCGCCCGCCGAGCTGAGCGCCTGGTTGACCGCGGCAGCGATGCTCTTGAGGTCCGTGCTTTCGGTGCCGGTCAGGGAGACCGCATTGGTGGTATAGGAGGTGCCATCGACGTTGACGCTGAGCTTCACGGAAGCGCCATCGACGGCCGTGCCGAGAGCGCTGCTGCCGGCGAGGCTGGTGGCGTTATACGAGCCGGCCGTGCCAGCCGCAGTGACATTGATGGACGAGCCTGAGGACAGGTCGACCGTGCCGACCGCGCTGGTCGTTCCGGTGTAGTAGGTGCCGATTGCGCTCGAGCTCGCGCTCGAGATCGCGCCGATGGTGATCGACTGACCGGCATTGGCACCGACCTGGAAGGTCGCGCCCTGGAAGCTGCCGTCGAGCAGGCTGACGCCGTTGAACTGGGTCTGCGAGGCGACGCTGTTGATGTCATTCATCAGCTGCGTGAACTGCGCGTTCAGGTCCTGGCGGTCCTGAGAGCCGTTGGAGGCATTGAGTGACTCGACCGCGAGGTCGCGCATCGACTGCAGGTCATTGGTGACTTCCTGCATGGCGCCCGAGGCGGTCTGGGCGAGCGACACGCCGTCGTTCGCGTTCTGCGCGGCCTGGTTCAGGCCGTTGATCTGCGAGGTCATGCCCTGCACGATCGCGTAGCCGGCGGCGTCGTCCGCCGCGGTATTGATACGCAGGCCCGTGGAGAGCTGCTGCAGAGAGGTCTGCAACTGATTGCCCGAGGTGCTCAGAGCGTTCTGAGCAATGAGCGAATCAATGTTCGTATTGAGGACGAGTGACATGGTATGAGGACTCCTGAAAGTTGCTCTTCAGGCGCCGGACACCCGTCCGTCGCGCTGCCCGGGCGGGCAGCCTCTGTGGCGCCTCCGGTCAGGTACCTTATCGGTGCGCCGGGGCGGAACTTGAACGCTCGGGAGGCCGCAAGCTGGGGAAAGTGCGTACTGGATCACAGGCGCGGCAAACCTCAGCCGGAGATGTAGTTGAAAAGAGAGAGCTTGGCCAGGGAGGCGTAGGAGTCTTCCGCTGCCTGCAACGCGACTTCTTCGCTGCTGAGGTGCGACGTCGCGGCCGCGTAGTCAGTTTGCGAAAGGTTCGCGATCTGGGTCTGGTAGTCGGTCTGGTTGCTCTGCTCGCTGGACTGTGACGCAGTTACGGAATTGATGCGGGCGCCGACCGAGGCCTGCGTGTCGTTCAGGTTATTGACCGCCGCGCCTATCTGCTCGATCGCCTGTGAGATCTGCGTCGCCCTTTGGCCGGAGGTCAGGCTGGTCGAATTGAGCGTCGTGATCAGGCCCTGCACCGTTGCAAAGGCGCTCGCTGTGCCCGCGGGCGCCACCGTGAACCGGTCGCCCGTGGCTGGCGCGCCGTTGACCGCGACCTGGATGCCGTTGAAGGCGATCGTGCCGCCGGAACTGCTGTCGTAGGTGCCCTGGGTCACCACCGTGGGGCTGCCCGCCGGCCCGGTCGTGACCTGGTACTGCGTGGGGCTGGTGAAAGTGATGGTGTACGTACCGGCTGCGGCCTGCCACAGCGTAGGATTCGTCACGGACCCCGGCCCGATCGAGCCGCTGCCCGTGTTCGCAGCCGCCGCCGCGGTCGTGAAGGTGCCGTTGCCGGCCGGCACGTTCATGAACACGGAGCTGCCGGTATCGCCGGTGGAGACGAACTGGTTTTCGCCGATCTGCACCTGGTTGCTCTCGTCGGCTCCCGAGTAACTGACGCCGCCGGCGTCCTGGGCGAACGGCTGCGTGGTATTGGCGTAGCCGCTGAAGAGATAGTTACCGTTGCTGTCGGTGCTGTTGGCGATGGAAACCAGCTGCTGCAGCTGCTGGTTGAGCTGGGTGCCGATGTCCTGCAGCTGCGTGCTCGACAGCGAGGAGTTGTTGGCCTCGTCCGCCAGGCTCTGCACGCTCTGCAGCACATTGGTCGCATTGGTGAGCGCCTGCTCCTCGAGCTTCAGGTTGGAGCCCACGAGGTTGCCGTTGCTGACGTACTGCTGCGAGGCCGACAGCCGCGTATTGAGCTGATTGACCTGCACCATGGCGGCGGGATTGTCGGCGGCGTTCTGCAGCGTGACGCCGGTGGACAGCTGCGTCTGGGTCTTGGAAATGGCGGTTTCCAGCGCCTCGATCGAGTCGACGGCGTTGGTCTGGAAGGTCTGGGTCGATATGCTGGTGAGGGTCACGGTGATCACCCGCCGTTGGCGCTGACTGCGCTGATGAGTGAGTTGAACAGCTGGCCGGAGACCTGGATCACCTCCGCCATGGCCTGGTAGGCCTGCTGATACTGCAGCATGCTGGCCGCCTGCTGGTCCAGATTCACGCCGCTCACGTTGTTCATGTTGGTGGTGGCGCTCTGGTTGGCGGCCTGCTGGGTCGTGGCGCTGTTCTGCGCCTGCTGCGTAACCACCCCGACTTGGCTGACGATATTGTTTACGGCAGCGCCCACCGAGGTGGTTCCCCCATCGAGCGCGGCGCCCGACAATGCGTTCACCATGGCGTACAGATTGCTGTTGTCGCCGGTGTTGGACGTGCTATTGGGGCTCACGGTGAATGTATCGCCGCTTGCCGGTTGGCCGGTCAAAGTGAGCTGGATGCCGTTGAAGCCGATCGGCTGCCCGCTCGTGTAGGTGCCCGAGGTAACGGTCGCGCCGCCGTTCGTGACGGTATATTGGTTGCCGGCACCGAAGGTCACCGTGTAGGTGCCCGAAGTCCAGGTGCTCGGGGCGGTAACGCCCGCCGAGCTCACTGCGCCCGTGCCGGTGTTCGCCGAGCCAGCCGAGGCCTGAACCAGCGATGCCGCCGCGACCTGCGATGGGCTGGTCAGGACCATGGAAAAGCCGGCCGCCGCGCCTGCGGTGGGCTGGACGAGGAAGCTGTCGCCGGTCTGTGCGGTACCGCTGACCACGATCGAAAGACCCGCTCCCGTGAGCGGGTCGGTGCTCGTGCCGCTGCCGCTGA
Source organism: Steroidobacteraceae bacterium (assembly GCA_050738635.1). Taxonomy (GTDB): domain Bacteria; phylum Pseudomonadota; class Gammaproteobacteria; order Steroidobacterales; family Steroidobacteraceae; genus 13-2-20CM-66-19. The sequence continues at coordinate 13,543 of JBOIAB010000063.1, read as the reverse complement.
GGGCGAGCGACTGTCCGGTCGTCTCATCGGTGAGCTGCCAGGGGCTCGAGCCGCCGGTGTATTCGAGCTTGTAGTCGTCCGTGGTGAGAGCGCTCAGGCTGCCGCGGGTGACGCTGACAGTGGCGCTGCCCGCGTTGCCCGTATCGGGCAGCACCTGGGCGCCGCCGACGGCGAACATCGCCTGGCCCTGGGCGCCGCTCAGGTCCATGCCCGACTGCTGCTGCTGGTTCATGGTGGTGGCCACCGCCACGGCGATCTGGCCGATGGCGTTGGTGGCCGGATCCAGCACCTGGCTGCGGGCGCTCAGCAGTCCGCCGAGCTGGCCGCCGCTCACCTCGGAGGTGATATCGGCGGTATTGCCGCTGCCGCTCGTGAGCCCGATGTCGAATTGCGATGGGTCATAGGCGCTCGGGATCGTCGACAGGGTCTGCGCCGACCCGCCCGTGACCAGCGCCTGGCCGCTGCCGATGTAGACGTTCACCTCGTTGTTGCCCTGCGAGGCCGTCTGCACCGACACGTACTGGCTGAGCTGGTTGATCAGCTGGTCGCGCTGGTCGAGGAGCGCGTTCGGCGTCTGCCCGTTGGACGAGGCCGCGCCGATCTGCTGATTGAGCGTCGCGATGCTACCCGACAGGCTGTTGATCTGAGTGACATCGCCGCTCAACTGCGTCTCGAGCTGGCTGCCGTACTGCGAGAGCTGCGAGTTGTAGGTCTGAATCTGCTGCGCGAGCGCCTGGCCGCTGCTGAGGAGGGCCTGGCGCGCCGCGGTGGAGGTCGGAGTGGTCGCGGCCATCTGCAGCGCGTTCACGAAGCTCTGCAGGGTCGCAGTCAGCCCCGTGCTCGAGTCGCTCAGCAGGTTGTCGACCTGGCCCGCCTGCGTCGCGAGCGTGTTCGAGCTCGAGTAGCTCGACTGCGTGGAGTTGACCTGCGCGGCGAGGTACGCGTCGTAGGCGCGCGAGATGTTCTGCACATCGACGCCGGAACCCACATAGCCTGCTCCGGTCTCCTGCCCGGGCTCCTCCTGGAAGTTCGTCGTCTCGACGTCATAGCCGGGGGTATCGGCGTTGGCAATATTGTTGCTCGTGACGTCCAGCGCCTGCTGGAACGCGAGGAGCCCCGAGACGCTGGTGGAAAGCAGGTCGGCCATCCGTCACCTTTAGAGCGTATTGCTGCCGGAGGTTGTCGGCAGCGAGGCCGGCGACTTGAGGGAGCCGGCGGAGTAGCCGCTGCCCAGGGCGCCCTGCAGGGCCTGCGTCAGGGCGCGGGTGAGGGTAGTGGCCACGGCGCCGAGCTTGCTGGCGTAGGCCGGGTCGGTCGCGTAGCCGCCGCGCTGCAGGGCAGCCGCGAACGCCTCCGTATTGGCGCCCGTACCGAGAGCGCCCGCATAGCGTGGGTTGCTCTGCAGCAGGGAGACATAATCCTGGAAACACTGGCTCGGCGTGGCATAAGAGCGGAACTGCGCCTTGACGGCCGTGGCCGCGCCGCTGTCATATTCCCGGGTGTTGCTTTGTACGCTGGCACCATTCCAGCCGCCGCCGGCCTTGATGCCGAACAGATTGTTGCTGCTCGAGCCGCCGCTGGTGCGCGGCAGGCTGCGCCCCCAATCGGTCTCCAGGGCCGCCTGGGCGACCAGGCTGACCGGGCTCACGCCGAGCTGCCGGGCCGCCTGTTGCGCTTCCGGCCAAAGCGACTGGGCGAACTGCAGCTGCTGCGTGGTGCTCGGGCAGGCGCTGGGATTGGTGCTCGTGCTCGCGCTGGCGGCGGGCGCCGAAGCTGGCGTGCCGCTGGTCCCGCTCGCAGCCGGCGCGGTGCGGGTCGCACCCGCGGCGCTGCCCGCGGAAATCGACGAGGTCGAAGAGGCCGGGTGGCTCGCGGCGCCCGCGGCGATCGAGCTCTCGCGGTCGGCGCCGCCGATGCCGCCGCCCCGCAACTGCTGCACCAGCCGGTCCGCGAGCCCGAGTCCGCGGCCTTTGCTGATCTCGGAGGCGATCTGGTCGTCGTACATGTCCTGGTACATGTCTTCCTGATCCGAGCCGAACAGCGAGTCGCCGAAGTTCGCCTGCCGCATGCTCTTCAGCACCATGCCGGTGAACAGGCTCTCGAACTGCTGCGCCGCCTGGCGCAGCGCCTGCGGGCTGTGCTTGGTGACCGCTTCCTTGAGCGCCGACAGGTTGCCGGTATCGGCGAGCGCGCTGGCGGTGCTGGAATCGACGATGGGCAGCGTCATATCACTATGAGCTGGGCGCGCAGCGCCCCGGCCTCCTTCAGAGCCTCGAGAATCGCCACCAGATCGCCGGGAGCGGCGCCCACGGAGTTCACGGCGCGCACGATCTCGTTGAGATTGACGCCGGCCGGGAACTCGAACATGTGCGCCTTCTCCTGCTTCGCGTCCAGGGTGCTTTGCGGAGTTACCGTAGTCGTGCCGTTGCTGAACGCGTTCGGTTGACTTACATCGGAGCGCTCGGTGATCGTGACGGTCAGGGTGCCGCTAGCGACGGCTGCAGCCATCACGTGCACCTCCGAACTGATGACCACCGTGCCCGTTCGGGAGTTGATGATCACGCGCGCGGGCGGCGTCGCGGGGTCGACGTCGAGACGCTCCAGTGTCGAGACGTACGCTATCCGTTGGCTTGGATCAACGGGCGCGCGCACGCGCACTGAAACCGCATCGAGCGCTTCGGCGGTTCCGGTGCCGAGCAGCTTGTTGATGGCATCGGTGAGCCGCGTTGCGGTCGTGAAATCGGGCGTATTGAGGTTCAAAGTTACGTAGGCAGTGGTGTTGAAGTTGTTCGGTACCGCCCGCTCCACCGTGGCGCCGTTCGGTACGCGGCCGCTGCTCGGGATGTTCACGGTGATGCTCGAGCCGTCCTTGCCTTCCACGCCGAAACCGCTGACCAGGATGCTGCCCTGCGCCATGGCGTACACCTGGCCGTCGGCGCCGCGTAGTGGCGTCATGACGAGACTACCGCCTCGCAGGCTCTTCGCGTTGCCGATGGAGGAAACGGTTACATCGATGGTCTGGCCCGGCTTGGAGAAGGGCGGCAGACTGGCGTGCACCGTCACGGCCGCGACGTTCTGCAGCATCGGATTGGCGTTGGCCGGCACGGTCACACCGAACTGCGCCAGCATGTTCTCGATGCTCTGGATCGTGAATGGCGTTTGCGTGGTCTGGTCACCCGTGCCGTCGAGTCCGACGACGATCCCGTAGCCGATGAGCTGGTTGGTGCGAACGCCGGCGACGCTGGCGAGATCCTCGACACGCTCCGCGCGAGCGGTACCGGCCGCCACCAGCAGGCAGAGGAGGGCGGGCAGGAAGGGTGACCTGTGGGCGCGCGGACGGATCGGGCGATGGTAGTCGTTAACTGGAGTCACGAATGCTCCGCTCAGAAGGGCAGCCAGGAGAAGTTGAAGAAGCGCGACAGCAAGCCCGGAGCGTTGGCGTCGTTCAGCGCGCCATGCTGCCCGTAGGCGATGCGCGCATCGGCTACCGCCGTCGACGGTATGGTGTTGTCGGGAGCAATGTCCACGGGCCGGATGACCCCCTGCAGGCGGATGAACTCGCTCCCCTGGTTGAGGTCGATCTCCTTCTGGCCCTGGATCTCCAGGTTGCCGTTCGCCAGCCGCTTGACGACGGTCACCGAGATGTCGCCCACCAGCGTGTCGCTCTGCTTGCTGTCGCCGGCGCCGCTGAAGCTGTTGGCATTGTTGAGCGCGCCGCTCAGGACCGCGGTGCCGTGGATGGTCACCGGCATGCCGAGTATCGTCGGCGCGGAGAGCGAGTCCTTGGTGGTCTTCGAGGTATCGGTCTGCGAGCTCTTCGCCGCTGTCGTCGTCTCCTCGAGCATAACGGTCACCACGTCGCCGACGTTGCGCGCCGTGGGATTCTCGAACAGGCCGCCGTTGTAGCCGGTGTGGAAAATGGCACCGTCCGCCGGCGGGGTGGGCGGCTCGGGGAAGTTGAAGGCCTGGTCGTCCTTGTGCGCGCGGTGCGTGGCACAGGCGGCGAGCAGGCAGAGCGCCAGAACGGATGGCGCCCGCCACAGGACTCTCACGGAGGGCTTACATGTTCTCGGTTGCATACTGCAGCATCTGGTCCACGGTGGAGATCGCCTTGGAGTTCATCTCGTAGGCGCGCTGGGTCTGGATCATGTTGACGAGCTCTTCGACGACATCGACGTTGGAGGCCTCGAGCGAGCCTTGGGAGACGGATCCGAGCCCGTTCACCCCGGGTGTTCCGGTCTGTGGCGAGCCGCTCGAGGCGGATTGCACCAGCAGGTTCTGCCCGATCGGCTGCAGTCCCGGAGGGTTGATGAAATTGGCGAGCTGCAACTGACCGACCTGGGTAGGCGCCGACTGTCCGGGCAGCAGCACCGTCACCGTGCCGTCGTTGCCGATGGTCACGCTCTGCGCCCCCTGCGGAATGGTGACGGCCGGTTGCACCACATAGCCGGTCGAGGTGACGAGCTGGCCCTGGGCATTGGTCTGGAACGTGCCGTCGCGCGTATACGCCAGGGTGCCGTCGGGCGTTTGTACCTGGAAGAATCCCTGCCCCTGGATGGCCACATCGAGCGGGTTGCCGGTCTGAGTGGGCGTCCCCTGGCCGTACTCCTTTTCGGTGGCCACCACCTGCACGCCCGTGCCGATGCTCAGCCCGGAGGGGGATTGGGTCGTCTGCGACGTGTCCGCGCCCACCTGCGTCTGGTTCTGGTACAGCAGGTCCTCGAATACCGCGCGGTCCTCCTTGTAGGCGGTGGTATTGACGTTGGCGAGGTTGTTGGAGATGACCGACATCTCGGTCTGCTGCGCGTCGAGGCCGGTCTTGGCGGCCCATAGTGCTGCGTCCATGGATGTGATCTCCTGTTCAGGTAGTCTGTAGGAGTTGTGAGGTCGACTGCGCGTTGGTGTCCGCGCTCTGCATGGCCTTGACCTGCAGATCGAAGCTGCGCGCCAGGTCGATCATGTTGACCATCGCGCTTGCCAGGTCGACGTTGCTCGACTCGATGGCTCCGGAGTCGATCTTGACCGAGGCATCGGCCGGAGCCGTGCCGCCGGCGGTGAGCTGGAAGAGGCCGCCAGATTCGCGAGTCAGGCTGGCGGCCGGCGGGTTGACCAGCTTGATGCGCCCGACGTTGGCGACGGTGCCGGGGGTGGCCCCGAGCGGCACGACCGACACGGTACCGTCGTCGCCGATCTTGATCGAGCTGCTGGGCGGTACGGTGATCGGGCCGTTGTCGCCCAGCACCGGATCTCCCGTGCTGGTCTCCAGCACGCCATCGGGTGTGAGGTGCAGGTCGCCGTTGCGCGTGTAGGCCTCCTGGCCGTTCGGTCCCTGCACCGCGATGAATCCCTGCCCCTGCACGGCGATGTCGAGCGACCGCCCGGTCGTGGTGACCGAGCCCTCGTTGCCGTCCCATCCGGTCGTGGCATCGGTCGCGTAGACTCGCGACGCATAGCCGGTACCGACCACCGCCTGGCTCTGGAAGGCCGAAAGGTCGGCCTTGAAGCCCGTGGTATTGGCGTTCGCCAGGTTGTAGTTGTTGACTGCCTGCGCCTGCAGGATCTCCTTGGCGCCGGTCATCGCAACGTAGAGGGACTTGTCCATGCTGGTGCGTCGGCTCTAGCGATCAGCCCTGGGCCGGGATGTTGATGACATCCTGCGTCAGCCGGTCTTCGGTCGAGATCATCTGCGCGTTGGCCTGGAAGGCGCGCTGCGCGGTGATCATATCGACCAGCTGCGAGGTGATGTCGACGTTGGAGTCCTCGAGGGCGCCCGATTGGATGGTGCCGAAGCCTGAGCCTCCGGCCACGCCCTGCACCGGAGCGCCGGAGGCGAAGCTCTGCTCCCACTGCGTGTCGCCCACCTGCTGCAGGCCCTGCGGGTCGGCGAAGTTGGCCAGCCCGAGCTGGCCGAGGGTCGTCGACTGGCCGTTGGTGAAGTTCGCCTGCACGACGCCGGTCGAGCTGATATTGATGCCTACCAGGCTGCCGGTCGTATAGCCGTTCTGCTGCAGCGAGTTGACGCCGAAGCTGTCGCCGTACTGGGTCGAGCCGCTGAAGTTGAACGTCATGTTCATGGCGGCGGCGCCCGTCGGCGGGGTGTAGCCGTCGAAGGCGACCTGGCCGTTGCTCGGCGTGGTCAGCGTTCCGGAGCTCGAAAAGGTGAGCGCCTGCGCCGTACCCACGGCGGTGCCGTCCACGTACAGTTGCGCGCTCCACGTGTTGGCCGGCCCGCTGCTCGGCCCCTTGCTGAAATAGAGCTGCGCCGTGTGCGCCGCGCCCAGCGAGTCGTAGACCGTGAGCGAGGTGCTGTCGGTGTAGCTGTTGGGGTCCGAAGGGCTGAAGGTGGTGTCGGTCGGAGCGGTGGCATTCGACGGCAGGTTGAGATTGATGGTGGCGGTCGTCGTCGCTTTGGGCTGGCTCTCGGCGGTGGTGAGCTGCATGTTCGACAGCTGGCCGGTATTGAAGCCGCCGGTCGAAAGCGGCGCATAGCCCTGCACGAGGTCGCCGGAGGTGTCGACCAGGTAGCCGTTCGAGTTGACCTGGAATGCGCCGTTGCGGGTATAGGAGACGCCGCCGTTGTTGCTCAGGATGAAGAATCCGTTGCCGCTCAGGGCAAGGTCGAGGTTGTTCGAGGTCGTGGTGATGTTTCCCTGGGCGAACTGCTGCGCCACATCGGCGACCGCGACGCCGTTGCCGGTGGCGGTCGATGCGACCCCCTGCTGGGTCTGGGCGTAGACATCGGCGAACTCCGTGTCGGATTCCTTGAATCCGGTGGTATCGACGTTCGCGATGTTGTTCGAGACGACGTTGAGGTCGGTATTGGCGGCGTCGACCCCGGACAAGGCAATGTCGAATGACATGGATGCGGTCTCCTTACTGGACCTGGACGACCGAGCTCAGGGGTACCGAGCCGGCGTTGGTATTGATCGAAAGGGCCTGGCTGCCCGGATTCACCGACACGCTCTCTACCGTGCTGGCGAACATCGGCGTCAGCGTCGTCGACTGGCCGCCGCCGGCGGCAGTGACCGTGAAGTTGTAGATGCCGGTCGGCGCCGCGGCGCCCGAGCTGGTGAGGCCATTCCAGGTGAAGGTGGCGGCGCCACCGCCCGTCGGCGGCGTCACCGGGAAGGTCGTGATGGCGTTGCCGTTCGCATCGCTCACCTGCACCTCCAGGCTGCTTGCCGTGGCCGGAACGTTCAGCGCGCCGGTAACCTTGCCGCCGCTCGTCAGCGCGGCGGTGGTGGTCGAGGCGATCACCTGCTGGCCGATGAGGCTGGTGCCGCTCGCGACCTGCGAGGCGAGCATGGAGCTCGCGAGGTTGCTCATCGAGCTCTGCATGCTGTCCATGCCGCTGACCTCGCTGAAATTGGCGAGCTGGCTGACGAACTGGGTCGGGTCGGTCGGCTGCGTCGGATCCTGCTCCTTCATCTGCGCGACCAGGAGCGACAGGAAATCGTTCTCGCTGAGCTGCGGGGCCGCGGCCCCCGAGGCCGAGGAGCTCCCCATGCCCGCGGCCGTGTCGGCCGCGGCGGTTGCGGTCTGAGCGGCATAAGCGCCTATTGAATCGACGGACATGGATGTAGGTCCTCGGTTTTACGGGTGGCTCAGCTCTGCCCGAGCTTGAGGGTATCCAGCATCAGCTGCTTGGAAGTGTTGAGAACGTCGGCATCGTTCTGATAGGAGCGGGAGGCCGAGATCATGTCGGCCATCTGCTCCACCACGTTGACGTTCGAGGAATAGACGTAGCCGTTGGCATCGGCCAGCGGATTGCCCGGATCGTAGCTCGAGGTGCCCGGGGTGGTGCTCTGCACGATGCTTTGTACTTTGACGGCGGCGTCCGCGGTCCCCGTGGGGCCGGTGCCGGCGGTCAGAGCATCCTGGACCGCCTGAAACACCGGATAGCGCGCCTTGTACGCGCTCTCGGGGCTGTTGCTGACGCTGTCGGCATTCGCGAGGTTGCTGGCGACGGTATTGAGGCGGACCGATTCCGCGGACATGCCGGAGCCGGCGATATCGAATATGTTGGACAGTGCCATAAGGGGCCTACTAGTCGCTGATCACGGTGTTGAGGTCGCCGAAGCGCTCCTCGAGGAAGGTGAGGGACGCCTCGTAGCGCACGTTGTTCTGCGCGAACGCGCTCTCTTCCATCTGCGAATCGACGGTATTGCCGTCGAGGGAGGGCGCGAGCGGCACGCGGTACTTCAAATACTGCTCGGTCGAGATGCCGCCTTGCGGCGAGCTGGCGGTGAGATCGTCCGGGCTGGTGGTTTCCGGCTGCAGCTTGCCGCCGCCGGAGCCGGCCGCACCCTGATCCGCGCCTGGTCCCTGTCCCGCGGCCGCCAGCGCCGAGCGGAAGTCGATGTCGCGCGCCAGGTATCCCGGAGTGTCGGCGTTGGCGAGATTGTCCGCCAACACGTCGGCGCGCTTGGAATAAACCTCGAGGGCATCGGGTTGGATGCCGAGATAGGAGTCGAGGTTGACGGACATGTCGGATTTCCGGCGGTCAATGAGGCTGCCGGACAACGAGCAAGACGCATGCCAATGCGGCGTCGCCCCGGCCGGAGCGCCGGAACGGGCGCAGGCGGGCGCCGGAGTGTGAGTTGGTTCACAGTCGCGCGGCAAGGACTCGCCGCCGACGGCAGCGCGAGACCCGGCTCGCGCCTTCATGTCATCGGCAGCGTGGATTACTACTTTAGCGTCGGCTGACTCGAGGTCGTCTGGCGCGGGCCTTGCAAGCATCTGCGCGCATGAATGAGCTCGCGTCGAAAATCCGTCGCTGCGCACGCCGCGGCGGCTACGCATTCCTCTTCGGGGCACTCTGCGTCGGGGCTGCCGCTACCACCGAGGCTGCGGTGGTCGCGAGCGCCGGAACTCAGCCGGTCGCATCCATCAGGAGCGCGGCGCAGTCCTTCGTGCGTTCGCAGATGCCTTCCGGGCAGAGTGACATCGTGATCACCGTCGCCGGTCTCGACCCGCGCCTGCGCCTCGCGCGTTGCGGCGGGCGGCTGCAGACCTCTCTTCTCTCAGGCGAACGCATGCAGGCGCAAGTGTCGGTTGCCATCGGCTGCCGTCAGGGAGCGGACTGGACCATCTACGTCCCGGTGACGGTGCAGTCCCGGATTCAAGTCTGGGCGCTGCGCGCCCCCGAAGTGCAGGGTGCCCGGCTCACTGCCGCGGAGGTCGCGCCTGAGACCCGCCTGGTGGGCGGCCTCCCGGTTGGATATGTCACCGACCCTGGACAGCTCAGCCGCGCCACGCTGCGGCATTCACTGCCCGCAGGGTCCGTTCTCAGCGTGGACGACCTGCTGCCGGATTTCATGGTGCGCCAGGGTGAGCAGGTGACGCTGGTCGCCGCCATGGGGGGCATCGAGGTCCGCGCGGCGGGGCTCGCTCTGCAGAACGGGCGCCAGGGTGCCTTGATCCGGGTGCAGAATGCCACCTCTTCCAGGGTCATTCAGGGGGTCGTCGCGAGCGATCGAGTCGTCGATGTCACCCCCTAAAGTATTCCAGTCAGCGGCCGATAAACAGCTCGAAGGACCTCGTGGAGTTCCTATATATGCCTACTAAAATCAGCGGGTTGAGTGGTAGCCTAGCGGCTTCCGCGGCCCTCGATGCGGGCCGCCCGGCCGAGAAAACCCGTGATGCGACGACGGGTGGTGGCTCGTCTGCGGCTGAAGGCTCATCCGCGGGCACGAGTGATGTACACATAACGGACTCCGCCAGTCAGCTGGCCTCTCTGGAGCAGACGTTGCTCAGCCTACCGGCAGTGGACGGTGCGCGCGTGACGCAGCTGCAGACGGCCATCGAGCAAGGAACCTATACCGTGCAGCCGCAGCACGTCGCGGACCAACTCATTCAGCTCGAGCAGTCTCTCGCCGAGCTTCCCGGAGGCTGACGCGTGGACCCCGGTGTCTGCCGCGAGCACCTCGCGACTCTTCTGCGCGAGGAGGCGGGACTTCTCGCCGAGCTCGAGGACCTCCTGCTGCGCGAGTCGGGCGTTCTCGCGTCCTCCGATATTCAGGCTCTGGAGACGACCACCCGCGCCCGACAGGAGCGCGTGGGCGCTCTTGCCCGCCTCGAGGAGCAGCGCCGCTCTCTGTGCGCGCTGCATGGTTTCTCAGGGGATCGCGCCGGACTGGAAGCCCTGATGGCGTGGTGCGATGGTCAGGGGACGCTGTTGTCGCGCCTGCGCGAGTGCGCCGAGCGGGCAGTGCGCTGCCGTGACCTCAACGACCGCAACGGTATCGTCGTGGCGGCACGGCTGAAGCGGGTCGAAGGAATGCTGGGTGCGCTCACCGGCCGGCCCAGCCGATCCGACACCTACGGGCCAAAAGGCTATAAGAGCGCCGGCAGTCGTCCGGGACGCGTCATCGGCGCGGCCTGAGACCTGCGGCAGTGCCGCCGGCACCGCGCTCTAGCCGAGAGCATCCCTCAGCGAAGTGACTTCTTGCGTGGATTCCGCGAGGAACCGCTCGCAGGCCTGTTGGTCGAGCCGCAGGCGCTGTAGCGGCTTCGCGCACTGCACTTGAGCGGCGAGGGCGGTCGCATCGCCGTTGAGGTCCGCCAACAGCGTCCCGACGACCAGCACATCGGCCAGGGAGGGCGCGCCGCGCGAGTCCCGCTCCAGGTTCTCCGACTCGTGCACCGCCTGCACGATCTCATCGGCGATACCCCAGTTCTCGAGCAGCGCCGCGGCTATGCTGAGGTGCCAGTCCTGCTCTATGGCCTGATAGGCGGGCGCATCGCAGAAAAGAGAGCGATGTCGGCTGGCGCGCGTCAGGATGTAGAGGCGGCCGATGCCCTGCAGCAGTCCGGCGAGGAGCGCGGTATCGGCATTGACACTGGTGAGGCGGCGCGCCACCACGCAGCAGAGGCTCGCGACCTGCACGCTGCGGCGCCAAAGAACGCCAAGCTGCATCTCGAGGCCGCGCAGAGTCGGCGCCTCGCGCAGTTGCTGCACGGCAAAGGCGATCGTCGCCGTGCGCACGGTATCAACCCCGACACGTGTCACTGCCGCGCGCAGATCGGTTACGGGAGTGCCTCCGGGGTTCAGCGCCGCGGAGTTCGCCATGCGGATGAGCTGGGTGGCGAGCACAGGCTCGCTGCCGATGACTCGCACCACCTTGGCCGCGTCAGTGGTTTCGTCGCTCAATACGCGCTGCACCCGCGCAACGATGTGCGGAAACCCGGGAAGCTCTACCTTGCCACCGGAGAGTTCCGCGGCGAGCGCCTGCACGAAGGTGAAGGCGACGTCACGCTCGGCGCCGTCCTTGCCGGTGGCGGGAGAAGGAGGAGTGCGTTGGGCCTGCATGGTGGTTGCGCGGCAGCTGCGATCACACGCCAAGCGCGTTGCGCAGCTGCTCGATCTCGTGTTCCGACTCGTCGATCAGCTTCTCATAGCTCGCACGGTCGATCCGCAGCCGCTTGCAGGCGGCGACATCGTGCATGTTGAGCTCCAGGGTGTCGGGATGCTCCTTGAAGGTCGCGAGCAGGTGGCCGACGGTCAACGCATCGGTGAGGTCCGGCGGTCCGTCGTGCTGCCGGCCGAAATCCTCGTACTCGCTCACGGCCGTGATGATCTCCTCGGCCATGTCCCAGTTCTCCAGCAGCGCCTTGGCGACCGGCGCGTGCCAGTCACGGACGACGGCGTTGTACGCAGCGTGGTTCGCAAAGAGCGCCGGATGCCTGCTCGAGCGCGTGAGGATATAGAGCCTGCCGATGCCATGGAGCAGCCCTGCGAGCATGGCGGTATCGGGATTGACGCGGCTGAAGCGCCGCGCCACGGCGTGCGACACGGCCGCCACCGCGGCACTGCGCTGCCAGAGGTCATCGAGCGGTTGCTCGAGGCCTTTTAGCGAATCCACTTTCTTCAGCTGCGACATCGCGAAGGCGATCGCGGCGCTGCGCACCATGTTGAAACCCATGCGGGCGATGGCGGTGCGCAGCTCGGTGATCGGCTTGCCGGTGAAGTTGATGGCGGCGGAATTGGCGATCTGCATGAGGCGGGCGGCGAGCGCGGGCTCCGAGCCCACCACGCGCACCACCTTCTCCTGGGAGACCTGCTCGTCCGCCAGCACCTTGCGCACACGCAGGGCGATGTCCGGAAAGCTCGGCAGGTCCACCTTGCCTTTCGACAACTCCGCCGCGAGCGCCTGCACGAAGGCGAAAGCCTCGGGATCGCCGACGCCGTGGGGATTCTCTGCAGCGGAGCTCTTCATCACATCGCCCTCTTCCTGTGGTATCGGCCCATCGTGCCCGGAATTGAGACCTGCGTCGTCAAATTGGTTCACGGATCGTCGGCGCCACCGAGTGCCTTCGTCTCCCGTGTGATGTCCATCGCGTCCGCCAGAGTGAGGATCTTGCCGGCGACGCCCTCCAGGGCCACGACGTGCTCGGCCGCTCCGAGTGTGACGGCCTCGCCGGGCATGCCCCAGACCACGCTGCTCGCCTCGTCCTGAGCGAGCGTGCGGCTGCCGCTGTCGAGCATCTCCTTGAGGCCCAGCGAGCCGTCCTTGCCCATTCCGGTGAGGAGTGCGCCGATTGCGTTGCGGCCCGCGTTCTGCGCCACCGAGCGGAACAACACATCGACCGATGGCTTGTGCCGGTTGACCGGCACGCCGTCATCCAGGCGGCAGACATACCGGCTGCCATCGCGCATGAGCATCAGATGGCGGTCGCCGGGCGCGATGTACGCGTGGCCAGCCAGCACCTGCTGACCATCCTGTGCCTCGCAGACGGACACCGGGCAGCAATCATTCAGACGCCGGGCGAACGGGGTGCTGAAAGCCTTGGGAATGTGCTGCGCGATCACGACACCGGGACAGTCGGGCGGCAGTCGCATGAGCACCTCCTTGATGGCTTCCGTGCCGCCGGTCGAGGCGCCGATTGCAATGACTCGCTCAGTCGTGCGTAGGGGCCGGCTGCGCGGCGGCGCCTTAGGCAGCACGGCATCCGCGCTGTGCGCCGGGCCTACCGCGCCCGAGGGACGCACCTGTCGCGGATCGAGCGCGCGCACGCTGGCGCGCGCGGCGATCCGTATTTTCTCGATGAGCTCGTCGGCGTAGTCCTGCAGCGTCGCCGCGAGATCTATCTTGGGCTTGGAGAGATAGTCGACCGCGCCGAGCGCGAGCGCATCGAGCGTCACGTCGGCGCCGCGCTCGGTGAGCGAGGAAACCATCACCACCGGCATCGGCCGCAGCCGCATCAGATTGCGCAGAAAGGTGATGCCGTCCATTTTCGGCATCTCGACATCCAACGTGAGCACATCCGGATTGAGCTGTTTGATCTTCTCGCGCGCCACATGTGCATCGGCCGCGACGCCGACGACCTCGATGCCGGGCGCCGCCTTGAGGATGTCGGAGAGGAGACTGCGCACCAGCGCGGAGTCGTCCACGATGAGAACGCGGATCGGCCGCCTGGCGGTGGCCGCGGTCTTGGCTTGGGCGCCGGGGATCATGCTCGTGGGCCTCATTCGAACAACTCGACCTCGCCGCCGGCGGCCTGCCTGCCGAGGCTGGCGAGATAGAGTTGCTCGTGATGGCTG
>JBOIAB010000062.1:0-24247 GCA_050738635.1 Steroidobacteraceae bacterium | reverse complement strand
ATTATGCAACTATTTAGTGACTACATATAAGCACCCAATCCGGCCCCGCCGCATGCACGAAACACCGTAAAAATCAGGCTCTGCTGACTACCGAAGGCTCAGGCGCGCGGAGGAACTTCCGGCTAGTAGCCCACCGCTTCGCCGTCTTTGCGCATCTCGCTTGCGCCCCAATACACGTGCTGTTTGGGGTCGAACATGATGGCCTGATAGCCGCCGAAGCTGCCGGTGCCCGGCACGACCTTGTAGCCACGCCGCTGCAGCTCTGCTTTCACCGCGGGAGAGAAGCCGCTTTCCATTTCCACGGTGCCGATGCCCTTGGAAGCCTCGCCGGTCGGCTCGGCGTTGCCAAAGTGACGCCAGCGCGCTGCATCGCCCGCTTCCTGCACGTTCATGCCGAAGTCGATGATGTCGGTCAGTACCTGTACGTGACCTTGCGGCTGCATGTCGCCACCCATCAGGCCGAATGACATGAAGGGCTGCCCATCCTTCATCACGAAGGCCGGAATGATCGTGTGAAACGGCCGCTTGCGCGCCGCATAGACATTCGCGTCCTTCGGATTCAGCGAGTAGAGCTCGCCGCGATCCTGGAACATGAATCCCAGATGATCAGCCACCAAGCCCGAGCCCATGCCGCGGTAGTTCGACTGGATCAGCGAGACCATCATGCCGTCCCTGTCGGCTGTGGTGAGATAGATGGTGTCGCCCTGGAAGAGCCTGGGGTCGCCGGGGCCGATGTTCGGATTGGCGTGCTTCAGGTTGATCTCCTTCATCCGCTGCTCTGCATACGCATCGGAGATCAGGCCCTTGAGCGGCGCATGGAAGAAGCGCGGGTCGGCGTACCATTTGGCGAGGTCCTCGTACGCGAGCCGCTTGGCTTCCAACATCGCCGTCAGGGTGTCGGCCGAGCCGGGGCCCATCTTCTTCAGGTCAAAATGCTTGAGGATCTGCAGCATCTCGAGCGCCGCCAGGCCCTGGCCGTTGGGCGGCAGCTCGTAGACGTCATAGCCGCGATAGTTCACCGACAGGGGCTCGACCCATTCGCCATGGAAGTCCGCGAAGTCCGAATAACGCAGGTCGCCGCCTATCCGCCTGAAGTAAGCGTCGATCGTGTGCGCGATCGCCCCCTTGTAGTACACGTCGCGTCCGCCCTGCGCGATCATCGACAGGGTGTGCGCGAGATCGGGATTGCGGAAAATCTCACCCTGGGCCGGCGTGTGGCCACCATTGGCGTCGGGAATGAGATAAGTATGGCGCGCATTGGCGCTTTCCTCGATCAGGCCTTTGTAGTGCACGAAGGCCGCCATGTTGCCTTTCCAGTACTGCGAGATGAGCTCCGTCACCGGAAAGCCGTTGGTGGCGAACGCGATGGCCGGAGCGAGGTCTTCGCTCATCGGCAGCTTGCCGAACCTGCCGTGCAGCGCGAACCAGCCGTCCACCGCGCCCGGCACCGTAATCGGCAGCGATCCGACCGGCGGGATGTGCGCCTTGGGCTCCATGCCCGCCTTTTTGTAGGCGGCTTCGACCTCGGCGGTCATCCTCGCCAGATCACGCCCTTTCGCCGACCAGCCCGACCCGTTGTAGCCGTAGAGCTTGTGTGTCTTGGGGTCGTAAACCATGGCGAAGAGATCGCCGCCGATGCCGTTCAACACCGGCTGCATCAGCCCCATCATGGCATTGGCGGCAATTGCGGCATCCACCGCGCTACCGCCTTTCTTGAGGATCTGCACCGCCGCTTCCGAGGCCAGCGGCTGCTCGCTTGCAACCATGCCGTGCTGCGCGAGCACGGGCGAGCGCGTCGCCCAGGGGACGCCTGAATAGCGGTCGCCGCGGCTGATCTGCGCCAATGCGGTGGTTGCCGTCAACGCCATCGCCATGACGGTGGCGACCCCGACGATGCCCCTGAGAATTTTCATTGCTGCTCCAGACTCTGTGTAATCAGCGATCGAAGACTGTACGTCCGCCCAACGCGCGCGACTGCGCGCGCTCACTTGCCAGATACCTCTCGAAGGTCGGCCCGCGCGCACTGCGCTCCAGCCGGCGTGCATGCCCATCGAGGCGACGCAGCGCGTCGAGTTTTTCCGTGCGCCCGAGGCGTGCCTGACTCACCGCCTGTTTGAGGACGCGCAGGGTCTCGTCGTAAACCGCGAGAGGTACGGGGAATGGATGCCCGTCCTTGCCGCCGTGCGCAAGTGAAAAGCGAGCCGGGTCGGCGAAACGTGACGGTGTGCCGTGGATGACCTCGGCGACGAGGGCGAGCGCGGCCACCGTGCGCGGGCCAACACCCGGGGTGAGAAGCAGATCCGTGAAGTCTCGCGGTCCGCGATCAGCGGCCGCGGCGAGTGCTGCGTGGAGGCGCCGCAGGATCACATCCGACGCGAGAACCTCATGCCGCGCTGGCATCTGGAGGTGGGGTAGAGGCGCCAGCGCAGGACGGGCGCTCGAACCAGCCGGCGCAGGCGCCGATTCCGTCGCGAGATCCGTCTCGTCGTCGGCAAACAGGCTGAGTGTGCGTCCACGCCCTGAATGCAGGCGCCGCAGCACCGAGAGCGTGCGCTCCGGCCCCGCGCGCACGAGATCGAGTCCGGCAGCCCGGCTGGCGCTTGCCCGCGCGTCCGCCAGATTGAGGATGCGCCCCTGGTTGATGCCTTCGATGGCGGAATGGGGTGAATCGAGAAAGCCCGCGAGGCCCTCGGAGAGCCAGTGATAGCGCCGCGCCTCCGGCGCATCGGGCTCATACCCTGTTGCACGACGCACCAGCTGCCGTTGGCGGTCACTATGAAGCCGTGTAGATACAGGTCGTAGCCGTCCTGCACGGCTGCGCTGTCGATCTTGGCAACCAGTCGGCTGGTCTCGGTCAGGCGCGCGGCATCGATCCCGGTACGCTCGCCTACCCGTGTCAACTCATCAGGCGTACGGCGCGAGGCGCGCCCGCGGCCGCCGCAGACGTAGATTCCGAGTTCGCGCTCGACCGGGGCCAGCCCGCGCTTCAACGCGCCGAGCACACTGGTCGTGATGCCCGAGGAGTGCCAGTCCATGCCCATCACGGAGCCGAACGACTGGAACCAGAAGGGATGTGACAGGCGGCGCAGCAGCTCGTCCGCGCCGTAATGATGCACGATGGCCTCCGCGATGACGCGGCCGAGCGTCGCCATGCGGGTGGCCAGCCACGCGGGTACGCGGCCGCCGTGCAAGGGCAGGTCGGCGTAACCGCTGCGTGTCGTCATTCCGGGCAGTGCGCCTCAGGGCCGCCTATGGGCCTTGTCCCAACGCCGTACGACAGCCATGGTGTTGGCGACATGAGCCGACGGGTCGAGGTTGGTATAGGAATACAGGATTTTTCCGTCCGGCGCGATGACATACGACGTGCGGTTGGCATACGCTGGATGCTGCGCGAGCACGGCGTCATATTCCTTCATGATCCGGCCGCTCCCGTCCGAGGCGACGGGAAACTGCTTGCGGCACTCGCTGACGGAGAACCGCTGCAGCTTCGCGATGGGGTCGTGGGAGACGCCAATCACGGTGGCGCCCAGGGCCTCGAACTCGGGCATTGCCTTGGCGAAGTCGTGCGCCTCGATCGTGCATCCCTGGGTGAAGGCGGCCGGGTAGAAGTAGAGCACCACCGGGCCCTTCTTCAGCGCATCGGCCAGAGAGAAGCTGTAGCTATTGCCGCCGAGGGATGCCTCGGCCGTGAAATCCGGCGCCGTGGTGCCATTGGGCAGCGCCGCATAGGCTCCCGGGGCGGCGAGCAGGAGAGCGGTCAGGGCGGAAGCCAGTGGGCGTCGCATGGACGAGTCCCGATCGGGTGCACGGGCACGAATCATTGCGCAAGCGCACCGCGGCGTCATCTGATTCCGGCTGATCCGGCGGTCGTTCCGGCGTATCCCACCAACTCAACGTATCCGCGCCCGGCGACCGTTCGTCCGCCGCGGGTGCCGGACACGTCCACCGCCCCTTCCCAGTACCTCGGGGAGGTTACGAGCTCCTGATCCGCCAGCACGGGATGGACCGTGATGTCGAGGCCGCTTGCCGGAACCACCAGTCGCCATCGTGCGGGATAGCGGGCACCGCCGGCGTCAGTCCAATAGCTCAGCACTTCGATGCGTACGTCACCGCGTGCAAGCGGTCGCGCGTGACCTGCGGAGTCGACCCAGGTACCAGCACTGTAGGGGTCTTCGGCGCCATCGTGGTCGCGAAGGGAATAGAACATCAGGCACGAGCCATCGTCGAGCTGCAGCCCGAACCAGTCCCAGCCGGACTCCCGCGGCCCGAGGCTGCCGCTGCCCCATTCCCTGTCGAGCCACGCCAGGCCGTGTACTCGTAGCGGCCGGCCATCGCGGACGATGGTTCCCGCGACGGAAACGCGCGGCACTGAATAGTAGTAGGTGGCATTCCCCGGCTCCGCCGATTTGCGACTCAACCCGCGCTCGCCATTGAGTATGGGCGGCAGCAGCGGCCGTGTCATGAGCGAGAGGACATAGCCTTTGCCGGCAGCCTGCAGCGCGCCGCCGCCAATCTGCCAATTGCCGACCCAGACCCGCAACGGATCCGCCTGCGCGCCGGCAAGGCCGAGCGCACCGCGCGCAACCTTCACGCTGTACGTGAATCGATGTCGTGCGACATCGGTGATTGCAAAGTGTCCCAGATAGATCTGACGAGTGCGCCACTGAGAGCTTTCCGCGCCGCGCTCGGAGCGCACATCGACGGGCCTCGGGTCGCCCGGCGACAGTGCGAACCGGAAGATCGTCAGCTCGAAGCCGAAGCGCTCACCGTCGGCGGAGACCAGGTTGCCGGTCAGGTACCACCACTCCTGGCGGTAGTCGGGATGGGGACCCTGATCGCGGGGAAACTCGAGGGACTCTGGCGCGAGCGCCTGCGCGAACGAGGGCTGCTGCGAAAGCGGCCGGGCGCAGGCGACATGCGCCGCAGCGAGCGTGATAGCCGTTGCCGCCAACAGCGCTAGAGCCGTGAAGCGCACCTTCATTCCTCGCGCATTTCGGCCGCGATCGGTCCCATGGCTGCTCGCCAGGCCGGATACAGGCCCGCGAGCAGCGCCGCAGCGAACGCCAGCGCGAGCGCATTCAGGAATTGCGCGCCGCGCAGATGCATCTCGATGTGCCAGCCGAAGGCGCGTCTGTCGACGACCTTGGTGAGCACGAGCGCGATGATGAGGCCGGCGGGAATCGCCGCCAGCAGCGCGGCGACTCCCATGAAGACGGTCTGTGCGATGACGAGCGTCGCGGCGCCTCGTGGCGTCAAGCCGAGCGCGCGCAGCACGGCGAGCTCGCGCATCCTGTCGAGCTCCCAGGCGAGGAGCGCGCTAACCAGTCCGATGGCGGCGATCCCGGCCGCCAGCCAGTAGAGCACTCGCGTGATGATGAAAGTCCGGTCGAAGATGTCGAGCGACATGGTGCGGATGTCAGCGTTGGATCGGATCAACAGCGCCTGCCGGCCACCGCCGGCGGACTGCAGGCGCGGCATCTCCCTGGCCGCATCGATCCCCGGCGCGAGATACAGGCCAACCGCCGTGATCGCATCGTCATGCCACAGGCGGCGGTAGGTTTCGAGGCTCATCATCGCGCTGCCGAGCCCGCTGCCATACTCGTGGTAGATGCCGGCGATAGGGAACGCGCGCGGCCCGGATGCCGTCATCAGTGACAGGTGTTCACCCGGCCGCAGGTCCAGCCGCCACGCCAGCGAGTCCGACAGCAGCAGCGCGCCGCCGTCGTAGGCCGTCCAGACGGTTCGGGGGTCTCCGGCGGTCAGATCGATGCCGGCGTAACTGCCCGGCGCGAGGCGCAGAGCATCGAGCGCGATGTCGCCCCGTGATGAGCGGATGACGACCGAGCGGCTGGCGCTGTGGTCGGCGACCCCCGGAGTTGCAAGTAACGCGTGCAGCACGGCGGGATCGAGCCGGCGCTCCGGCCTGCCGACGCCCGGGCCGGGCGCCGCAACGTAGATATCCGCGCGCATCGTCTGTGTGAGCCAGAGACCCAGGGATACCCGGAAGCTCTCCACCATGATCGAGACGCCGATCATCGCCGCGACCGCCATTCCGAGCGCTGCCACTGCGACACCGGTACGACTGAGGGAAGCGGCCACGTCCTCG
The DNA here is from genome assembly GCA_050738635.1 of Steroidobacteraceae bacterium. Lineage (GTDB taxonomy): Bacteria > Pseudomonadota > Gammaproteobacteria > Steroidobacterales > Steroidobacteraceae > 13-2-20CM-66-19. The sequence continues at coordinate 18,141 of JBOIAB010000062.1, read as the reverse complement.
AGCGCCATGCGTGCTACGGAGCTGACGCCCGCGAGTGCCGTGGAAGCGACCCTCGCCAGGAGACGCAACACCGAAGGTGTCAGCGCCGCGACACTGAGGAGGAGCAGAAAGAGCGCCGTGAAGCCGGCGAGTACGCTGCGCTGCGACGCTGCGATCAGTCTCCCTGCCGCCAAGGCGAACACCAGGCTGAGCCATGATAATCGGCGGGCGACGAGCGCCGCCCGAGCCTCCAGCACGGAGCGTCTGAAGCCAAGCTGCGGCACACTGCCGGCCGCCTCGAGCGCCGGCAGGAGGCTCGCGACCAGAGCGGTGCCGAGCCCGGCGCCCAACGCTTCGAACACGGCCCCGGCGGGCAGAGTAACGTGTCGGACGGCGACGACGTAGTAGAGATCATTGACCGTCTGCGAGACCAGGCGGACGAGCCCATGGCCGACAGCCAGGCCGAGCAGCACGCCGAGCCCCGCGCCCGCCGTTCCAAGTGCCGCTCCCTCGGTGAGGACGATCGTCAGGATCTCCCGCCGGGTCGCGCCGATCGCCCGCAGAACGGCGATGTTGCGACGGCGCTGGATCACGGTGAAGCTGACAGCGCCGTAGATGAGCAGCGCGCTGACGAGCAGGGCGAGCAGGCTCATCGCCGTGAGGTTGGTTGCGAAGGCGCTCGTCATATCGAGCGTCGCCTGCACCTCATCGGCGGCCTGCTCGAGCTGCGCCCCGGGCGGCAGCTCGTGGCGCAGCTCGGTGAGCGCCGCTCGACCGGCGGGTCCGGGCGGCATCCTGACATCGATGCGCGTCAGACGGCCCGTCATACCCGACCATTCCTGGGCTTGCGCGATGTCGGTGAGCATCAGCGTGGCGTCACCGGGAGTGTCCTGGTGCACCAGGTCGATCAGCGTTGCGCGCTGGCGCACACCGCCGACATCAACGGTCAGCGGCTCGCCCACGCGCAGCCCCAACTGCCGCGCGGTGCCGGCCGCCAGCACGATGGCACCGGGCTCGACGAGCCAGCTCCGCAGCTGCGCCAGCGTGGTGCCGGCAACAGCCCCTGCCGTCGCGGCTTGCTGCGGTCCCTGCAGCGCGGAGTTTGCGAAGGGGTCCACGCCGACCAGCTGCATCACCCGACCGCGAACGGTGATATAGCCCGCAACCACCGGCGCGTACACCGGCTGCGGGCTGCTGCTCAAGCGCGCGTGCGTGAAAAGGCGCACATAGAGCGACTCATCGAGGCCCTGCGGTCCCCCGGTGATGACCTGAGTGGCAGGTCCGTTGACCGCCCGCATCGACAGCTCGAACGCCCGACGCGAGCTGGCGGTCGCGATGTTCACGGCGACGATGGTTGCCACGCCGGCTGCGAGCGCGACGAGCGCCAGTGCGAGCTGCGCCGGCTGCCGCAGGAAATGGCGCAGGCTGGCAGCCCACAGTGTAGGCGCCGGGACCGGCATCAGCTGACGCCGGTCCGGCGCATCTGCGTGGCCTCGGCTGGCACCAGCTTTCCGTCGCGCAGCTCCAGCACGCGATCCGCGCAGCGCGCCAGCCACGCGTCGTGGGTGACGATGATGACGGTCGTGCCGCGCGCTCTGCCCAAGGAAAGGAGCACGCGCAGCACCTGCGAGGCGGTTTCCTCGTCCAGGTTTCCGGTCGGCTCGTCGGCCAGCAACACATCCGGCTCGTGCACCAAGGCACGCGCGATCGCGACCCGCTGCTGCTCGCCGCCGGAGAGCCGGTCGACGGCGCTGCGCAACCGATCACCGAGCCCGACCTCGGTGAGTATTCCGCTGCTGCGCCGGCGCGCGTCGGCGCCACGCACCCCGTTCAGCTCGAGAGCCAGGCGCACATTCTCCTCGACGTCGAGCGTGGGTATGAGATTGAAGAACTGGTATACGAACCCGAGGTGCGCGCGTCGAAAGAGCGTGCGGTCAGGCTCCCGCATCGAGGTCACGGAGCGGCCGTCGATCGCCACCTCGCCACTATCCGCGCGGTCGATCCCGCTCACGATATTGAGCAGGGTCGATTTGCCGGAGCCGCTGCGGCCCACGATCGCGACGATCTCGCCGGTGCGGATGGCGGCATCCGCCCCGTCCAGCACCCGGTGCGCGCCAGCGCCCTCACTGAAGCTGCGGCAGAGTTGGCGGACGACGATCAAGGCGGGGTTCCCCGAAAGAGCCGCAGCCGGCATGCGGCCAATATACAATTCCCGGATGAAACACGTCGTCGCACGCACCATGACCCGTTCGGCCGCAGCCTGCGCTGCCGCCGCCCTTTTCGGCCTGAGCAGCCTGGCCCTGGCCCAGGGGATGCCCACCGCGCCAGCACCGCAGGCGAAGCCGCAGAGCCCGGCCCAGGTCAAATCCGAGGGCAGCTATAGCATCGGCCTATCCGTGGGTGAGAGCCTGAGCCGGGCGGCCGTCAATGCCAACGATATTTCGACGCAGCGGTTGCTGCAGGGTGTGCGCGACGGGCTCAGCGGCAAAGGCACGTTCGGTCCCAACAACCAGACGAGCATCCGCACGCTGATCATGACCGCCCGTGCACGGGTCGGCGATAGGAATCATGCCACCGCCCACGCCTTCCTGGTCCGCAACGGCAGGAAGAAGGGTGTGGTCACCACCGCCGATGGGCTTCAGTACGAGGTGGTGAAGGCGGGGCAGGGCAGCGCGCCCAAGATGGGCGACTCGGTGCTGGTCAACTATCGCGGCACGCTGCTCGGTGGTACGGAGTTCGACAGCTCCTACAAGCGCCACCAGCCGGCGAACTTCACAGTGGGTCGCGTGATTCCGGGCTGGAACGAGGCGCTGGAGTTGATGAAGCCCGGTGCGAAGTGGCGTCTCTACATCCCGCCGCAGCTCGCCTACGATCTCAGTCCGCCGCCGGGAGCGCCGATCCCCCCCGGCTCCATGCTGATCTTCGACGTCGACCTGATCAGCGTGCAGCCCGCGCGCGCGATGCCGCAAATGCCGCAGATGCCGCCGCGCCCCGCGCAACCCGGCCAGCCGGCCCAGCCGCCGACTCAGCCGCACCCATAGCCCTCCGGATTCAGGTGCAGGGAAGTACCCCGCCGCCGCAGGTGGCGGAGATCTCGAGCAAAAACCGCGCTTTTGCTCGAGATCGCGCTGGCCCGGGCAGGAGCCCGGGTCCAGCGCCTAAACGAGTGTATGGAAGACGCGCTGGACGTCCTCGTCCTGCTCCAGCTTGTCGATCAGCGCCAGGACTTCTGTGGCCTGCTCCTCGGGCAGCTCCGTCGGCACGGTGCAGATGTACTCGTGCTCGGCGGACAGCGGAGTGATGCGGCGCGCCTCCAGGGCCTCCTGCAGCTTGCCGAAATCGGCGAAAGCGCAGCGGATGACCAGCTGCGGCTCGCCCTTCTCGCCGGTGCTCTCGCCCATCTCCTCCAGTCCGTGGTCGATGAGGTAGAGCTCGAGGTCATCCTGGTCGATGCCGGCGGGATCGAGCCGGAACACTCCCATGCGCTTGAAGAGAAAGCCGACGCTGCCTGAGGTGGCGAGATTGCCACCGTTCTTTGTCACGATATTGCGCACTGACGCGACGGTACGGGTCGGATTGTCGGTCGCCGCCTCCACGAGCAGCGCCACCCCGTGGGGGGCATAGCCCTCGTAGTGCACCTCCTGGTAGTGGGTCGCATCCCGCCCCGAGGCGCGCTTGATCGCCGCTTCGACCTTGTCCTTCGGCATGTTGACCGCGCGCGCGTTCTGGATGACGCGCCGCAACATGGGATTGGAAGCCGGATCGGGACCGCCGGACTTCACCGCCATGGTGATGTCCTTGGCGACGCGCGCGAACTGCTTCGCCATGCGGTTCCAGCGCGCAAACATGGTGTGTTTGCGGACTTCGAAGATGCGTCCCATGGGGGACCTCGCCGATCAGGCGAGCTGAGCCTGCAGCACCCGCAACCTGCGGCGCTGCAGCCGCAGCCGGCGCTCGAGCTCGTGCAACTGCTGCTGGAAACTGGAGTGATCCCAGTGCTCGATGACCGCGCGCTTCTTCTCTTCCAGCCACTGCTCCTTCACCTTGGCCCATTCCGCCACGGCGGCGAGGAAAGTGTCGTATTCGTGCGCCACGCGCTGACGCACTTCGCTGACCCGCGAGGGCGCCGCCGCCGCCGACAGGCTGGCGAGCTTTCTCTGCGCCCGGGTGAACTGCATCGCGAGCAGCGCCCTTTGGATCTGGAACACGGGTGTGCGCTTCAGCCGCCGGGTGAGCCCGATCCATTGCAGGCTCGCGATCAGCCATTTCGTCGGGTCCCACTGCCACCAGCGCACGCCGTTGCGGTAATCGTGCGCGAAGTTGTGGTGGAAGTTGTGATAGCCCTCGCCGAAGGTGAGTACCGCCAGCACCGGATTGTCGCGTGCGGTGTTCTCCTCGGTGTACGGGCGCCCGCCCCACATGTGCGCCAGCGAATTGATGAAGAAGGTGAAGTGGTGGCTGACGACCAGCCGCAGCACACCGGCGAGAAAAAAGGTGCCCCAGAAATCACCCACCAGCCAGCCGCACGCGAGCGGCAGCCCGAAGTTGGTCAGCAGCACCAGCAGAAGATAGTGCTGATGCTGGAAAGCCAGTATGCGATCGCGCCGCAGGTCGGGGATGTTGCTGAAGTCCTCGTGGCCGCTCGGATACTCCCGCACCATCCAGCCGATGTGCGAGAACCAGAAGCCGCGCAGCGCGGAATAGGGGTCGTGGTCGACATCGTCGACGTTGAGGTGATGCCGGCGGTGGCCGCTGCACCATGCCCAGGCACTGTTCTGCAGGGCCATCGAGCCGAAAATCACGAACAGCAGGCGCAGGCTCCAATGAGCGTCATAGGTGCGATGCGCCCACAGCCGGTGATACCCCGCGGTGATCGACATCTCGTTGGCGACCACGAAGACGCCGAACAGCACCCAGGCCGCGAGCGAGAAGCCATGCGTCAGTCCGTACCAGGGGACCAGTACTGCTGCAGCAAGAAAAGTCAATGAAAACAGTAGGATGTTCGTCCAGATCAGGGGCGCCTTTGCGGCGGCGGGGGACGCGGAGCTCGGTGCGGTGGGACGGGACGGCATGACGGTCGGGGGCTCCACGGGGTGGCCGGTGAAACCCACTAAACATAGCACGGTTCCTCATTGTGCAGGGAATGGCGGGGGCATTTGCGAGGGCGCGCACGCTCGCCAGCCGCCGCCCGCCAGTGCCAGCCGATGCCCTGCAGCAAGGAGACTCAAGGAGACTTAAACTGGCCCCCCCCGGGTCCCCACGGCCCGGCCAGCGCTCCCGCCGACCACTCCGCGGACCGGGGCCGGCCCCTGCACTCGATGCGGTGACGCTGAAGCTGGCGGCTCGCGCGCTCGCTCACCCGCGCGTGTTAGGGATCTCGCGCAGTGGGCGCGCTCCTTAATCTTACAGGCTCGTAATGTCAGGTCTCGCGAAAGAGACATGGCGTTCCATGGTTGACACACTCACATGGCAGGCGCTTCGTGCAGGCGCATCCGCGCTGGGTTTGCGGTTGCAGGGCGCTGAGGCCGGGTGTATTCATAGCGCCCGACCACGCAACCGTGCCCGACATGCGTTTTGAACCCATGTCCGCCCTGGATGGCGCCGCTTCGGGACGACTTGATGGAGGAGCGCCGGAAGCGGCCGTATTTCCGCAATACCAAGAATTTGTGGAGGAGATATGAGCTATCAGTTCGAGTCCTTCAAACAAAAGGGGGACATATGAAAGTACCAAATTGGCGCTGGCTGCTGGCGCCGGCAGCAATCCTCTTGGCGGCAAGCCTCACCTGCGGGACCGCTTTTGCGCAAGCCGGATCGGATTCCGAGGAAGCACAGAACAGCGCAAACCCCGATCTCTGGGCGTCGATGGGACAGAACTTCGCGCTAGACCGCAACAGCAAGCTGAATCAGATCAACACGACGACCGTGAAGCATCTGCAGATGATCTGGTCGCAGTCCACAGGCGCGCTGCGCGGCCATGAGGGCCAGCCGATCGTCGTCGATGTCGACGGCAAGCCGATGATGTATTTCGTCAGCGCATGGCCGAACATCGTGCAGGCATTGGACCTGTCGGATCCGGATCATCCGGTCGAGGTGTGGAATTACCTCAAGAAGACCGATCGCGATCTTTCAGCCGTACCGCGCGCCTGCTGCGATACGGTCAATCGCGGTCTGAATTATGCGGACGGCAAGGTTCTCTTCAACACGCTCGATGGATATCTCATCGCGCTGGACGCCCGGACCGGGAACGTGGATTGGCAGGTGAAGCACGCCTATCCCGATCACGGCGAGACCGTGACCAACGCGCCGCTGATCGCCAACGACAAAGTGATCGTCGGCTTCGGTGGCGATGAGTTTGCTGCCCGCGGACGCCTCGAGGCCTATGACCTCGCCACCGGCAAGCTGGTCTGGAGATACTGGGACAACGGCACCGACCAGGAGATCGGCCTGACCCCCGACACCAACAAGGACAATCCGCAGTTCGGCACTTACGGCCACAACACCGGGTTGACCTATCCGGGCGATGAGTGGAAGCGCGGCGGTGGTGCACCCTGGGCCTGGTACAGCTACGACCCGCAACTCCACCTCGTCTATTACGGCTCGGGCAATCCCGGCCTGTGGAGCCCGGCGTATCGATGCGGCGCCAATCCGCCGACTCAGGAAGCCTGCAACGACGGCAAGTACGACAACAAGTGGTCGATGACCCTCTTTGCCCGCAATGTCGACACCGGCAAGGTGGTGTGGGCCTATCAGATGACGCCGTTCGATCAGTGGGACTATGACGGTGTCAACGAGCCGATTCTCGTTGACATGAAAATCGACGGCCGGATGCGGAAGACGCTCGTCCATTTCGATCGTAACGGGTTCGCATACGTGCTCGATCGGACGGATGGCACGCTTCTGGAGGCGCACAAGTACGTAGACGTGAACTGGGCGGAAAAGGTCGACATGAAGACCGGTCGCCCGGTGAAGGTGTATGAGCACTCGCCGTTGCTGGTGAACCAGATGGCGCAGGCCTGTCCGTCGGCAATGGGCGGCAAGGATCAGCAGCCGGCGTCGGTGGACCCGCGAGACCCTGAGATCTTCTATGTGCCGACGAACAATTGGTGCATGCAGGATACGCCGCAGACTCGCACCAGCATGCAACAGGGCGTGGTCTACGTCTTTGCGAACGTCTACATGTATGAGGACAAGGCTGGCGTCTCGGGCCGGTTGAAGGCGTTCAACGTGGTGACCGGCAAGACGGTGTGGGACGTTCCGGACAAGTATCCGAACTGGGGCGGAACGTTGAATACCAACGGCGGCCTCGTGTTCTACGGCAGCCTCGGCGGTGACTTCCGCGCCGTCGACCGCAAGACCGGCAGGGTTCTGTGGTCGCGCAAGCTCGGCTCGGGAATCATCGGCAATCCGATCACCTACGAGATCAAAGGCCACCAGTACGTGTCGGTCTTCTGTGGTATCGGCGGCTGGATCGGCCTGCCGGTGACGGCGGGGCTCGACATGAGCGACAAGTACGGAGCGATCGGAGCCACGGCGATGGCCAAGGCAACGGGTCTCACGGAGATCCCGCAGGGTGGCGCCCTGTACACCTTCCGTCTGGAATGATCAGTTGCTGAAATAAAGGATAGGGACTAGCCTTTTTGGTACCCCGCGGCAGCACGGCCTTCGGCGCCGCGGGGTCCCATACCTCCCTTCCTGGGGAGCCGGTCGATCGCCTTCGATAGGATATGCGATGTCTTTAATGCCCCTTGGCCGCTGGGCGATTTCGGCGGCCGCTGCGCTGATCGCCAGCGCCTTTCTCGCCTCGCCCACGCTCGCTGACACCAACCCGATTCAATCGGCGACCAATCCGGGCGGTCTGCAGGGGCCCTGGGAGGGCAAGGATTTCGATCAGCTGGATCAAGCCGAGATAGATGCGGCCAAGCAGGCCGCCAGATCGGCACACTTCACCACTCTCCGTGTCTGCGCGGATCCCGGCAACATGCCGCTGTCCGATCGCGCGGAAGAGGGATATCAAAACAAGATCATCGCGGTACTCGCCAAGGCCATGGGCGCCAGCGTGAGCTATTTCTGGCGCTCCTACACCGGCAACATCGTAGGTCAGGCGTTCGGACAGGCCGACGAATGCGACCTCCTCCTGGACATGCCCACCAACTATCAGGACACGTTGTCGACGGTGCCGATTTACCGCACGACTTATGTATTCGTATCGCGCAGCGATGAGAAGCTTGCCATCAAGAGCCTGGACGATCCGCGCCTGCGGCAATTGCGCCTCGGCGTGTTCCAGATCTCGGCGCTGCGGGAAGCCCTGCAGGATCACGGTGTTTTCGCCAACGTCAAGGTGTGGCCGGTAAGCACCGACACGGAATGGGTGCCGGCGCATCAGCCGTGGAGGCAGGTGCAGGAAGTCGTCGACGGCAAGCTCGACATCGTCGGTGCGTGGGGCCCCATGGCCGGCTGGCTGAAGACCATGAAGGGAGCGCCGCTCACCATTCAGCCGGCGAACCTGATGGACAATGTCACGCCGATGGAATTCAGCCTGGGTATATCCGTGCCGCGCAGCGACGTGCTGCTCAAGTTCGCGCTCGACGATGCGCTGAAGGCGCATCGGGCCGAGGTCGAGAAGATTCTGACGGACTATGGTGTGCCGCTGGTGAGGTGCGCCGACTGCATCGTCCCGGGGGATCTGCCGACGAACGGCGGCTACACCGCGCCGATGTCCGTGGCGATGTACGAGAGCAAACCGACGCATTGGACGGTTTCGCGCGCGCAGGTCAATGAGTGGCTGGCGAACGGATCGGATATCAATCAGGAGCTCTCCGACGCGGTTGTGTCCAATGACATCGACCGTGCCGGCTACCTGATCGGCAAGGGAGCTGACGTCAATAAATTGGATAATCTGGGCACGCCGCCGCTCGAGACCGCGGCGCGCGCCGGTTGCATCGAGATGATGCAGCTGCTCATCGACCACCGCGCCAGGGTCGATGGGCTCGACAGTGACAAACAGACGGCGCTCATGGGCGCGGCCATGCGTAATCAGGCGGCGGCGATAAAGTTCCTGGTGGCGCATGGCGCGAACGTCGAGCACGGCGGCCCTCCCGGCTATACGCCCTTGTCGGTCGCCGTTGAGGAGGGCCAGCTCGATGCCGCTTACGCGCTCATTCAGGCGGGCGCCAAGGTGAACATCCCCGCCAGCGAGCACAAGCTGACGCCGCTCATGATCATCGCGAGCGAGCTGCCACCGCAGAGCAGGGACGTCAAGGTGTTGCAGGACCATGGCCCCATCGAGGTTGCGCGCGCGCTGCTCGCCCGCAAGGCAAAGGTGGATGCGGAGGACGCCGATGGGGTGACCGCGCTGATGATCGCGGCCGCGCGTGACAATTCGCAGATGATCGGCCTGCTGATTCAATCGGGCGCGAATCCAGGCCTCAAGTCGACGGCCGGCCAGACCGCGCGCGATATCGCCGTCGAGAACGACAATCTCGGCGCCATACGCATTCTCGATCTGCTCGTTCGCCGCTGAGCGGCGGCACACTGCTTCTAAGACGACCGGAGGTAACCATGAGCCGCTTCGCAGGCGTAGTTGTTCTCACTTTGGCGTTGCTCGCCGCGGGGTGCTCGAAGGCTCCCGCCGGGGCCGCGTCCTCTTCCTCGTCCTTGCCCAAAGGGATCACCGGCAAGCCGCCGCTGGCGGTGGTGGCGACGGCTCCCAAAGGGTCGCTGCACAACCCCTTCGATGGCAATGCCCAGATGGCCGCGGCCGGCCACAAGCTCTTCTTCCAGTACGGCTGCAACGGCTGCCACGGTGGTGGTGGCGGCGGCGGCATGTGTCCGCCGCTGATCAACGGCGTGTGGATCTACGGTGGCGATGACGACACTCTCTTCCGGCTGGTCTCGCTGGGGTCGCAGAAGCTTCAGGCGGACGGCTACACGGTGCAGGCGCTGGAGAACGTTGCCGCGCCGATGCCTTCGATGGGGCCTCTGATCCACAGCGACAGCGATCTGTGGAAGATCATCACTTGGATCCGCTCGGCCTACAGTGGGCCCCCGGGACACAAAGAGAAGTGACCGGCGCCTGACCGTGCAGCGCCGTGTCGAGCTTGGGCTGCTCACGCTGATCCTGCTGTTCGGCGCGAGCAAGTCCTATGTTGCCGCGGCCGCAGTCGCCGCCAAGCCGCGCACGTTCCCGATCGTCTATCTGCGCGAAGCGTATCCCGTCAATGGGATCATGCCGTCGCTGCTGGAGACGCAGCCCGTTGACGAAGGGTTGGCAGGTGCCGAGGAGGGGACGGGGGAGATCAACACGACCGGAAAGTTCCTGGGTTGGAACTTCAAGCTCTACATCGAAACCCTCCCGGCGGGCGCTGATGTAGCCGCCGCGGCGCGGCGGCTCTTCACGCGCGGGCCGGCGATCATCGTGGCCGATCTGCGCGCGGCTGATCTGCTGCAGCTCGCGGATGCGCCGGCCGTGAAGGGTTCCTTGATCTTCGACATGAGGACGAGCGACGACAGTCTGCGACAGCAGCAGTGTCGCGCGAACGTCTTTCACGTTCTGCCGAGCCAGGCGATGCGCGCCGACGCTCTGGCGCAGTTCCTGGTGGAGAAACGCTGGAGCCGGTGGTTTCTGCTGCAGGGACCCACGCAGCAGGATGCGGTTTATGCGGCGGACGTTCGCCGCGCGGCGAGTCGCTACGGCGCCCGCATCGTAGCCGCCAAGAGCTATGACTACGATCCCGGCTCCCGCCGCAGCGACACCGGCTATCAGCAGATTCAGACGCAGATGCCGCTCGCGACACAGGTCGGGTCGGACTACGATGTCCTCTTCGTCGCGGACGAGACCGATCTGTTCGGTGATTACCTTCCTTACAACACCTTCGACGCGCGTCCGGTCGTCGGAACGCAAGGACTGATTGCCGCGGCCTGGACTCCGGCTTTCCAGTCTTATTCAGCCCTGCAGATGCAGCATAGGTTCAGCCTTTTTGCCCATCGCGAGATGACCGAGCGCGACTATGGCGGCTGGCTTGCCGTCAGCATCGTCGGTGACGCCGTCATGCGCGGGCAAACGGTGTCGCCGGCCGGAATCCGTGCATACCTGAGATCGGCTCGATTCCTCATCGCCGGCTTCAAAGGGGAGGGACTGACGTTTCGCTCCTGGGACCAGCAGCTGCGGCAGCCGGTGCTCATCGCGCAGCCGCTGATGGTGATCTCCATGTCGCCGCAGAACGGCTTTCTGCACCCTGGGAACACGAGCGACACCCTGGGCTTCGATCAGCCGGAGTCACAATGCCACCTCGCGCAATGATCGGGCGCTGCGCCGCGCTGCTGCCATTCGCTGCCGTCCTCTGGGCCTTCGCCGGGAGAGCGCCCGCCAGCGAGCTCTTCGTCTCCAACGAAGTCGACGATACGGTGACGGTACTCGACGGCGACAGCTACAAGGTGATCGCGACGATTCAGACCGACCAACGTCCCAGGGGGATCATCGAGACCGCGGACCACAAGACCGTTCTGGTATGCGATGGCGACTCGAGCAATATCGATGTCATCGATACCAAGACGCTGAAGGTGATTCGGAAGATAAACACCGGTCCGGACCCCGAGACGCTGGCGATGTCCGTGTCCGGTGACAAGATATATGTGTCGAACGAAAACAACGCCCTGGTGACGGTGATCGATCTGGCGACGGGCAAGTGGATCAAGCAGATCCCCGTCGGGATAGAGCCCGAAGGTCTCGCCGTCAGCAAGGACGGGCGTACCGTGGTGGTCGTCTCCGAGGAGACCAGCATGGCGCATTTCATCGACACCAAGACCTGGCAGGTAGTTGGCAACGTCCTGGTGGATACGAGGCCGCGGGTCGTCGTATACACGCCGGATCAGCGATATCTGTGGGCATCGTCGGAAGTCGGCGGCACGGTTTCGGTCATCGACCCCGCAAGCCATCAGGTCGTACATGTCATCAACTTCGACATTCCCGGTGTCGACCAGCAATACATCGGCCCCGTCGGCATACAGTTCACGGCCGATGGCCGTACGGCGTTCGTGGCCTTGGGGCGTTCCAACCGGGTTGCCGTGGTCAACGCCAGGACTTACGCGGTCGAGCAGTACATCCTGGTAGGCCAGCGGCCCTGGCAGCTTTCGTTCAGCCCCGACCGCAGCAAGCTCTATGTTGCCAACGGCCTCACGAATGACGTGACGATCATCGACGTAGCGTCACAGAAGGCGGTGAAATCGGTTCCTGTCGGCCGTCTGCCGTGGGGCATCGCCGTCGTACCGTGAGGTGAACATGCGCGCGACCCATTCACCTGCCCGGTGCGTCCGCCAGCTTGCCCTCTTGGTTCTCGTGGCATTCGCGGCCGGGTCCGCAGTAGCCCACGCGGACACCAAGCTGCGCATCGGAGTGCTGAAGTTCGGCACCGTGAGCTGGGTCATGGATGTCATCCAGCATCACGAGCTCGACGAGACCTTCGGCGTCGATATCGATGAAGTGGAGCTGGCGAGTAATCAGGCGACCCTGGTGGCGCTGCAGGCGGGACGAGTCGATTGCGTGGTGTCGGACTGGCTGTGGGTCTCGCGCCAACGCACTGCCGGCGCCGATTGGACGTTCTTCCCATTTTCCACCGCCGTCGGCGCGCTGGTCGCGGCCCAGGGCTCACCGGTCCATGGGCTGGCCGACCTGCGCGATCGGCGGCTCGGTGTGGCCGGCAGCCCGCTCGACAAGAGCTGGGTGATCCTGCAGGCGCTGGCGCAAGAGCAGCACCTCAATCTTGCGCATGACGCACGACTGTCGTTCGGCGCCCCGCCGCTTCTCAATCACGAGTTGCTGGCGGGCCGTCTCGATGCCGTGCTCACCTACTGGAATTTTGCCGCGCCGCTCGAGAGCCGCGGCATGCCAGCCGTCCTGTCGATCAACGACGCCTTGCGGCAGCTCGGCTTCAAGACCGCGATTCCGCTCGTGGGCTATGTCGTGTCGGAGCGTTGGGCGCGGGCGCACCCGCGCGCGCTTGCAGGCTTTGTGAGTGCCACGCGCGAGGCCGAGTCGATTCTGGCGACGTCGGATGCGGAGTGGAACTGGCTCGGACCGAGGACGGGTGCCCACAACCCTGCCGAGCTGAAGGCGCTGCGCGACGCATTCCGGGCGGGCATCCCGGCTCACTGGGGCAAGGACGAGCAACGTGAGGCTGAGGCACTGTACGCGGTCTTCGCCAAAGTTGGCGGTCAGGCGCTGGTCGGCTCCAGCCCGACCCTGCAACCGGGCACGTTCCTGGACACCGTGAGCTACTGAATGAGCGTGGCCGCCACCGCACAGCGCGCCTCTTCCTGGATGGCGGCATCGTCGGTGGCGCAGCGCGTCGGTTCTGTCGCCCTGTTCATCGCCGTATGGCAGATTGCGGCCGACGCGGTCCACAGCCGGCTGCTGCCGTCGGCCAGCGCGGTATTCGTGGTGCTGGTACAAGAGTCCGTCCACGGTCCGCTCCTTTTCCATCTCGGCATCACTCTGGCGCGGGTAGCCGCCGCCTTCATCATTGCAATGGCCGTCGGCACGACGATCGGCATCGTGATGGGCCGCTCGCGGACCATCGACGCTCTGTTCGACAGTTGGCTCGTCCTGTTGCTCAATCTGCCGGCGCTGGTGATCATCGTGCTGGCCTATGTCTGGTTCGGGCTCACCGAGGCGGCGGCGATCGGCGCCGTGGCCGTCAACAAGATCCCGAACACCGCCGTGACTCTGCGCGAGGGCGCTCGCGCGCTCGATCGCAAGTATTCGGACATGGCGGCGAGCTTCCACGTCGGCCGCTGGCGGACGCTTCGACACGTGATCATGCCGCAGCTGTATCCTTATGTTTTCGCTGCCGCGCGGTCCGGCCTGGCACTCGTATGGAAAATCGTGCTGATCGTCGAGCTGCTGGGGCGAAGCAACGGCGTCGGCTTCGAGATCCAGATCTATTTCCAGCAGTTCGACGTGACCCGCATCCTCGCTTACAGCATCGCCTTCATGGTGGTCATCCAGGTGATCGAGTGGGTGCTCTTCCAGCCGCTGGAGCGGCGCGCCGCGCGATGGCGCCAATGACCCCGGCCCTGATCGCGGAAATCCGCGAAAAGCGCTACGCGCGTGCGCGCGGCGCGCAGCCGCACATCGCATTGGCGGGCCTGTCGGTGCAGGTCGCCGCAGGCGAGTTCGTGGCCCTGGTCGGTCCGTCCGGCTGCGGCAAGACGACGTTTCTCAACATCGTCGCGGGCCTCGATCGTGAGTTTGCCGGCGACGTCCAGCTTGCACCGCGCCCCGACGGCCATCCCGCGCGGGTCGGCTACGTCTTCCAGGAGCCCCGCCTGCTTCCGTGGCGTACCGTCTACGAGAATATCGCGCTGGTGCTGCCACCCCATCGCGCCGGAGGGGTCGTCAAAGACATGCTGAAGGCGGTGGGTCTGCCCAAGGCGCAGGACCTCTATCCGCTACAGCTGTCGGTGGGCATGAGCCGTCGCGTCGCGATCGCGCGGGCGTTTGCGATCGAGCCGGACCTGCTGCTGATGGACGAGCCGTTCGTTTCACTCGATCACGACACGGTGGAACAGTTGCGGGATCTGCTGCTCAAGCTGTGGCACGCACGGCCGACCACGGTGCTGTTCGTGACACACGACATGCGCGAGGCGCTGGTGCTCGCCGATCGCCTGGTGCTGCTGTCGGGCACGCCGGGCCGCGTGCTGGCGGACGTGCCAGTGAGCTTGGCGCGCAATCGTCGCCACAGCGTCGCTGAAATCGAGTTGCTGCGCGATGAGATCCAGCGCCGCCACCGTGAGCTGATTGGCGCCGCCGCTGCAACGGCGACTCCCGTAGAGTGAGCCATGGCAGCGCGTGATGACATAGAGGCGCTGCCGCTGATCGTTGCCGGACTGAGCCACGCGTTCGGTGAGCGACAGGCCCTGCGCGATGTGACCTTCGAGCTCAATCGCGGCGACCGCACGATGCTGCTCGGCTTGAATGGCGCGGGCAAGACGACTCTCTTTTCGCTCATCACCCGGCTCTACAACCATCGCGGCGGCTCGATCCGGATCTTCGGCTGGGAGATCAAGCAGAAGCCCTCGGAGGCGCTCTCCCGGCTCGGTGTCGTATTCCAGTTGCCGACCCTGGATCCCGATCTGTCGGTCGCCCAGAACCTCTTCTATCACGCCGCCCTGCACGGTCTGCGGCGCCGCGACGCTGCAGTTCGCATCAAGCGCGAGATCGAGCGAGTTGGGCTGACGGATCGCATGCACGAGAAGGCGCGCACACTGAGCGGCGGCCAACGGCGGCGCGTGGAGATCGCACGCGCCCTGATCCATCAGCCGAAGATGCTGCTCCTCGACGAGCCGACGGTGGGCCTGGACATCGCCAGTCGTCAGTTCCTGCTCGATCATGTCCGCATGTTGTGTCGCGAAGAAGGGCTCGCCGCGCTATGGGCGACCCATCTGATCGACGAGGTCGACTCCGCCGCGCGTGTGATCGTGCTCCACCGGGGGCGGATCCTGGCCGAAGGGCCGGTGCCGGATGTGATTCAGCGCGCGCAGGTGACGTCGATTCGCGAGGCGTTCGATAAGCTGACCGGCGAGCGCGGCGAATGAAGCCCGTCCATTATTACCGCTGCCTGCACGGCATCGTATGGCGCGAGGGGTTGCGCTTCCTCAATCAGCGCGGCCGCTTCGTCGCGGCTCTGGTGCGGCCGTTGGTCTGGCTGGTGATCTTCGCCGCGGGCTTTCGCTTCGTGCTCGGCGTGTCGATCATTCCGCCGTACCAGACCTACATTCCCTACGAGGAATACATTGCTCCCGGGCTGATCGGCATGATCCAGCTGTTTCAAGCGATGCAGAGCACCCTCTCGATGGTGTGGGACCGGGAGATGGGCAGCATGCGCACCCTGCTGGTGAGCCCGCTGCCGCGCTGGTTCCTGCTGGTTTCGAAGATGGTGGCGACGGTGGCGGTCGCGGTCCTGCAATCGTATGTCTTCCTGGGCATCGCCTGGTTCTGGGGGATCCAACCGCCGCCCATCGGCTACCTCACCGTGCTCCCGGCCCTGATCCTCTCCGGCATGATGCTGAGCGCGCTCGGCCTCTTCATCTCATCGGCGATCCGCCAGCTGGAGAATTTCGCCGGGGTGATGAATTTCGTGATCTTCCCCATGTTCTTCGCCTCGTCTGCGCTCTACCCGCTGTGGACGGTGCGCGAGGCGAACCAGAAGCTCTACTACATCTGCATGGTCAACCCGTTCACCCATGCGGTCGAGCTCATCCGCTTCGCGCTCTATGAGCAGTTCAATGGTGAGGCATGCGCCGTCGTGCTCGGCGCTCTCATCGTCTTCATGGCGTTGGCTATCCTGGGTTATGACCCCGGGCGCGGCCTCATCATCCGCCGCGGCGGACCCGAATAATCGAGGCACGTGGTTGTGCCCCGTCGCAAGTGGCGGAGCCTCGAGCAAAAACCACGCTTGTTGCTCGGGGCGCGCTGGGCCGGGCAGGATGCCCGGATCCAGCGCTTGAACTAGTCAGAATGGAACGACCGGCTCCCGATTTGCAGCATCGCGGATTACGCTGCGAATCGGGTAAGACCGCGGCGCAGAGCCGAATGCAAATGGGAGCCGGCGATGAGAAACGTACGATTTGTGGGGCTTGATGTCCATGCGGAGACGATTGCGGTGGCAGTAGCTGAACCTGGAGGTGAGGTGCGCAGCCTTGGGGTGGTCCCCAACCGCCGTGAGTCGGTGCGGCGCTTGATCGGTAAGCTCGGTAAGCCCGAGCAGCTGCGGGTGTGCTACGAGGCCGGTCCCACCGGCTACGTGCTGTACTGGCAGCTGAGCGAGCTGGGAGTGAAGTGCGATGTAGTGGCCCCGACGCTGGTGCCGGTGAAGGCGGGAGATCGGGTCAAGACCGATCGGCGTGATGCCGAGAAGTTGGCCCGCTGCTACCGGGCCGGGGACCTGACGGCCGTGTGGGTGCCGGATGCGGTCCACGAGGCGCTGCGGGATCTGGTGCGCGCACGCTTGGCGGCCAAACGCGATCAGCTGCGGGCGCGGCATCGGCTCGGCAAGTTCCTCTTGCGCCAGGGGCGCCGAGCGCCTGAGGGCACCACAGCTTGGACGGGCAAGCACCTGGCCTGGATCAAACAGCTGCGCTTTGAGCACGCGGCGCAGCAGGCGACGTTGGGGGATTATCTGCACGAGGTCGAGCATGAAGCCGAGCGCATCGTGCGCCTCGAGCGCAGTATCGATGTTGCCGTGCAGTCGGTGCCGGCCATGCAGCAAGCGCTGATCGCGGGCCTGCAATGCCTGCGCGGGGTGGCCAAGGTGTCGGCCGTCACGCTGGTGAGCGAGCTCGGGCAGCTCTCGCGCTTTGGGGCGGCCCGGCAGCTGATGGGCTATGCCGGCATGGTCTCGCGCGAGCACTCCAGCGGAGCGCGAGTCAATCGCGGCTCGATCAGCAAGGCGGGCAACGCGCATCTGCGGCGCATCGTGACTGAGGCGGCGTGGAGTTACCGTCATCACCCGGCGCTGGGCAGCGCCTTGCGGGGGCGGCAGAACGGAGCGAGCGAGGCGGTCAAGGCCATCGCCTGGCGGGCGCAGCACCGGCTGCACCAGCGCTACCGAGCGCTGATGGGCCGCGGCAAACCCAAACAGAAAGTGATCACGGCTCTCGGCCGGGAGCTGCTCGGCTTTATCTGGGCGATCGGCTGCGAGATCGAGCGCACACACTCTCAGGAGGTACGGCGGGCCGCCTGAAGCGCGGTCAGCGAGATCCTCATGTACTCGGTACAGGCACAAGCGGTCAGCGGCTGGGGTCGCACACGGCAAAGGAGAATTCTCGTGAAGCTCTATGCGACAAGCCTGCACGGTCGCACCCGCGTCCCTAGTTCGAGGCAGCTCCCGGCTTCGTTTGTCCACCACTACGACGACGCCACTGCGCTCGGGATCGAAGTCTCCGCGCAGGATCGAGCCGAATACCTCGAGTTTGCGCACGCCCGTGAAGGCGGCACAGCCGGCCGATCTCCTCGAGGTTGTCTTCGATCAACGGACGCATGTTTCCTGAACCGCTGCAGCGCTCCATCGGCCGCAATTTTTGCCGGACGTCGACAAACTGGCCCCCTCGGAGCATAGGCCGCGTGTGGGCGAGCGGCGCATAGCGATCAAGAGGTCTCGGTTGCGC
>JBOIAB010000061.1:0-3946 GCA_050738635.1 Steroidobacteraceae bacterium | reverse complement strand
GGCGCAAATCGCTCCCGGCGATTTGCGCCAGCGCGGCCATGTGACCGCCTTTGATCTCGCGTTCCGCGGGCGGCCGCGGAACGCTTACTTACTTGCTGTTGGACGGGGTTCTACTTGGAGGCCCCAGGAAGTCGAGTACGACGCTGCGCAGCTCGTGCAGCCGACCATGGAAGAAATGCCCGGCCCCGGGCAGCAGACGCAGGCTGGGCGCGGGCGATTGCCCGGCCGCCCAATCGCGCACCGCGGCGGGCTCGATGACATCGTCGGCATCACCCTGCACGATCAACCAGGGACAGGCGGGCGACGGAACGTCGGTCATCGCGACGCGGGTGATTCCCGGTGCAACGGTGACGAGAGTTTCCGGCCGAGCCTGCGCGGCCGCGCGCACCGCGACGGCGCCCCCGAAGGAGAATCCGCCCAGCCACAACGAGGCGCCAGGCCAGCGCTCGCGGCCGTAAGCGATCACCGCCAGCGCATCTTCGGTCTCGCCGCGGCCCTCGTCGTAGGCACCCGCGCTGCTACCGACACCACGAAAGTTGAACCGGATGCTGGGGACGGCGAGCTCGACGAAGGCGCGTGCAAGCGTATGGACAACCTTGTTGTCGAGCGTGCCGCCGTAGAGCGAGTGTGGGTGGCAGACGACGCCAAAGCGGGCGCTGCCGGGGGCAACTTCCGCGGCCGGTATCTCCACCAGTGCCTCGATATCTCCCGCCGGACCCGCGATCCTGACGCGCTCCGGGCGCGGTGGCTTCATGCCGAATGCGCGGCGGTGAGCTCCACCAGCAGCCGATTGAGGCGCTGCACGAACTCGGCCGGGTTGCCGAGCTGGCTGCCTTCCGCGAGCTCCGCCTGCTCGTAGAGGAGCAGCGACAGCTCCTTGAAGCGCACGGTGTCGCCCAGCGCGTCGAGGTGCTTCACCAGCGGATGGCCGACATTGAGCTCGAGCACCGGCTTCGATTCCGGCGCTTTCTGGCCGGCGGCGGCGAGAATGCGGCGCATGCCGGCGCCGAGATCGTGCTCGCCCAGAACCAGACATGCCGGTGAATCGGCGAGGCGGTCGCTGACGCGCACTTCGAGGATGCGGTCACCGATCGCGTCCTTCACCCGCTTGAGCAGGCCCTTGCTCTCCTTGCGCTCCTCGTCGAGACGCTTGCGGTCGTCCTCGCTCTCGAGGGTACCGAGGTCGAGGTCGCCACGCGCGGCATCCTTGAAGCGCTTGCCCTCGAAGCCGTCGCCGATCGCTTGGCCCGTCAATTGGCCCATGACCCACTCGTCGATGCGCTCGGAGAGCAGCAGCACTTCCAGTCCGCGTTGGGTCAGGCGCTCGATGTAAGGGCTGGCGCGCGCCGCCGCGACGCCCTCGGCGATGATGTAGTAGATCTTGTCCTGGCCCGGCTTCATCCGCTCCACGTACTGCGCCAGGGTCACCGTCGGCTCGTTGCCGGACTCGTGGGTGCTCGCGAACCGGAGCAGCTGCAGGAGCGCGGAGCGGTTGGCCCCATCCTGCGCCGCGCCTTCCTTCAGCACCGCGCCGAACTCCTTCCAGAAGGTCGCATACTTCTCCGGCTCTTCCTTGGCGAGCTTCGCCAGCATGTCGAGCACCCGCTTGGTGAGACTGCCGCGGATGGCCTCGACTTCCGGCTCCTGCTGCAGCAGCTCGCGCGAGACGTTGAGCGGCAGGTCGCTCGAGTCAACCACGCCCTTCACGAAGCGCAGGTAGGGCGGCAGGAACTGCTCGGCATCGTCCATGATGAAGACGCGCCGCACATAGAGCTTCAGTCCATGCGCCGCATCCCGCTGCCAGAGGTCGAACGGCGCGCGTCCGGGAAGGTAGAGCAGGCTCGTGTACTCGCGCTTGCCCTCGACGCGGTTGTGACTCCACGCCAGGGGATCGGTGAAGTCGTGCGCCAGATGCTGGTAGAACTCGCGATACTCCTCGTCGCTGATCTCCGTGCGCGGTCGGGTCCACAGCGCCTTCGCCTGATTGACGGCTTCGAACTCCAGCGACGCTTCCCCTTCCTTGCGCATGCGCACCGGGAAGGCGATGTGGTCCGAGTAGCGGCGGATCAGCGCCCGCAGACGGAACGGATCGGCGAATTCCTTCGCCTCGGGCTTCAAGTGAAGCTTGACCGTCGTACCACGCCTGGGAAGCGTCACGCTCTCAACGGTGAACTCACCGTCCGCGGTCGACTCCCAGTGCACGCCACTCTCCGCAGGCAGCCCGGCCTTGCGCGAGAGCACTTCGACGCGGTCTGCGACGATGAAAGCCGAGTAGAAGCCGACGCCGAACTGGCCGATGAGCTGCGAGTCCTTCTGCTGATCGCCGGAGAGGCTGCGGAAGAAATCCGCGGTGCCGGAGCGGGCGATGGTGCCGAGATCGGTCACCGCCTCCTCGCGCGTCATGCCGATGCCGTTGTCGCTGATGCTGAGCGTCCCCGCCTTCTCATCGGCCTCCACGCGGATCTCGAGCTCGGGGTCGCTGGCGATGAGCGCGGGGTCGCCGATGGCCGCGAAGCGCAACCGGTCGTTGGCGTCGGAGGCGTTCGAGATGAGCTCGCGCAGGAAGATCTCCCTGTGGCTGTACAGGGAGTGGATCATGAGCTTCAGCAGCTCACGGACTTCGGCCTGAAACCCATGTGTCTGCCGGTCGGCAGTGGCAGCCGTGGCGCTTTCGGGACTCGACATGCTCGCGCTCCGCTCGTGGTCTTATGTCATGGAGCGGGCACTTTGGGGGCGGAAGCCCCCGCTTTTCAAGGGGAGCTTATCCCGGCAGGCGCAGCAGCCGGCGGTACAGCTCGAAGAAGGTGACGCTGCCGGCGAGCAGGGCCGCATTCACGCGCAGCTGCGGCGCGAGCAGCCAGACACCGAGCGCGGAGCCCCACGCGAGTAGCGGCGTCGACAGGGCCGCGGCCTCGGTGAGCGCAGTAGTCGCGACGTGGCGACAAGCGCCTGCCGCATCGTCCAGCTCGTCCCAAAAATGCAGGAAGAATTCCATTCGACTCAACTCTACGCGCTGCCGCTTGGTGTTGTCGTGCCCAATTTCACAAACGAGTCGTTGCGGGACCGGGGGGCGGTGCGTAGGCTTGAGCCCGATCCGTTCAGTGCGCGTTCAGAGAACACATCATCACCATGAATCGCATCGTCGTCCTCAACCCGAAAGGCGGATCGGGCAAGACGACCATCGCGACCAACCTCGCGAGCTACTTCGCTTCCCGTCAGCAAAAGCCAGTCCTGATGGACTTCGATCCGCAGGGATCCTCGCTTCGTTGGGTGCGCAAGCGCAACCCGGCGCTGCCGCCGATTCACATCGTGAACGCGTTCGAGAACGACCCGCGCGTCACGCGCACTTTCCAGCTGCGGGTGCCGGATTTCTCGACGCACGTGATCCTGGACACGCCGGCCGCAGTCGAGCCGCAGGAGCTGCCGGGACTGACGCGCGATGCGCGCAAGATCATCGTGCCGGTGCTGCCTTCCGATATCGACATTCACGCCTGCTCGCGCTGCATCCGCGACCTGCTCCTGGTCGCGAAGATCCGCCGCGACGAGAACCGCATCGGTGTGGTGGCCAACCGCATCCGCCGCAACACCCTCGCCTATCAGGCGCTCATCCGCTTCCTGCAGACTCTCGGGATTCCGATCGTGGCGACGCTGCGCGACTCACAGAACTACCTGCGCGCGGCCGAGCTCGGAGTCGGCGTGCACGAGATGAAGACTTATGTCGTGCGCGAGGATATCGAGGAGTGGCAGCCGCTGATCGACTGGCTGGCGACTCCTCCGGGGCCACCGACGGAGGTAGTGAATACGCCACCGCCCGTCGCCGCGGGCGTCGACTAGGCTAACGCGATTTGCCGCCGGGGGGGCTGCCGTTGGTTCGGGTTTCCGGCTGCCGCTCTTCGTCCTCCCAGGACTCGCGCATGCGGTCGGCCCAGTTCTTGTAGCTCGACCA
>JBOIAB010000060.1:0-25618 GCA_050738635.1 Steroidobacteraceae bacterium | reverse complement strand
CGATGAGGCTCGTGATCTTCTTCTGCACCTCCCAGACCTGTTCGGTGACCACGCTTTGGGCGAGGCTCACCGGCAGACCGTTCTCAAAGTTGGCTTGCACCATGCCGGCGGTAAGGGGGGAAGGCAGTTTCAAGGTGCCAATGAATGCGCTCAGCGTCTGCGGATTGCCGTTGTTGACCAGCGCGTTGGTGGGAACGAGGCCGCCGTCAAATATGGCGTCGTTGCTGATCGACCAGCCGCCGTCGAACTTCTCCTTGAGCTGCGAACCGACATAGCTCAGCTGGGCGCCACGACCATTGGTGATGTCGTCGTTCTCGAAGCAGTTACAGGCCGGATCCGGTACCTGGAAGTTCGTGAGTTGCTTGCTGTTGTACGTCGAGTTGAGCTGATTGAACCCGGCATACGGGCTGACCGAGCCGTCGCTGTTTTGCGTATAGGGGAAGTCGGCGACCCACAAATCGTGGGCGTGCAGGGTTCTGGCCCAGAACACGACCGACCCATTGTCGAAATCGTGCTTCAGCGTGGCGGTGAGCTGCTGCTCCTGGTAGGCGGTGTACTTGGGATCGCGGATACCGTTGGATTGCCAGTAGTAGCCGCCGATGCTGCCGTACCAGCCGTTGGCGACCTTGCCGCTCTCGAACACGTCGATACGCTCCGATCCTTCGGAGCCGTAAGTGGCCCCGATCGACCCTTCCTGCGTGTCGGAGCCGGTTCTCAGGATGAAGTTCTCCGTCGCGCCCGGCTGGCCCGGTCCGAAGATCGCGCTGGAGCCGCCCTGGACGATCTCGACACGGTCGACCGTGTCATCCAGGCGCATCAGCGAGGTGTTATCCATGAAGGACAGAAACGGTGAGCCGTAGAGGGGCAGTCCCTGCAACATGGTCGTGGAATAGGGAGAATCGCCGCCGCCGAGGGGAAAGCCGGCCACATCGACGTTGACGCCGGTGGGTCCCCCGGATGCTTCCGGCCAAACGCCAGGCGCGAGCTTGAAGACCGCGGCGACGCTGCTCGGGTCGGACATTGCGATCTGCTGCTGCGAGGCCGCTACGATGTTGTAGCTGGCGTCCAGCTTTCTCACTTGGGTGGCCGTGGCAGTGACGACCACGGTCTGCAGGCTCTGGATGTTCTGCGAGATGGGAGGCGCCAGGGTGGGCGCATTCTGCGCGGTAGCACTCTGTGCGTCTGCATTCTGTGCGTGCGCGCTGCCGGTGACAGCAAGGCAGCTTGCGGCGAGAATTCCGGCGACGACGACCGCTACGCTGTTCGGTCGGGAATGGATGGACCCGACGGCCCTGATCGGATGCGCCGCGCGGGGCGCCTTGGCTTTGACTCTCATGCGAATTCCCCCAATAGGAAGTGCCGCCCCCATGAGGCGGCGAGACCGATGAAGTGATGAAGCTCGTCCGAATGCAGCCGTTGTGTGGTCGCAACAATCGCGGCCCGCGTCCTGAGCGAGGCCTGGGCGGTGCGACTTTCCGACACGAGAGCTGCGGCGCGAGCGGTCATCCTGAAAGTAGACGTTCGAGCGCGCGAAGTCCGCTATTGCCGCTGCGCAGAAAATTTTTGCGTAACGGCCGGCGAGCGCGGCCGCCACGAAAGCGGTGCCAGGCGTGACGCCGGCGGATGAACAGGCTATAAGTCGCCGATTCGCCACAAACGGGGACCGCTGCCGTCCATGGATCATTCACCAGTCTCGCTGATGGCGCGGTCCGCCGCTGCCGTCGGAATATTTCTCTGCCTGCTGCCGGCGCCGGCAGGGGCGCGCGCGCCGCAGCCGCAGCTCACCTTCCAGGTGCGCGAAGGCAGGATCCTCAACTCCTTCCTGCGGCAGGGGCCGGTGGCGGCGCACCTGCTGCTGCGCTCGGGCCCGGTGCCGCGCATTCTCATTGCATTCCCGGCGGGCAATAGCGGCGTGGGCCTATGGTTCGCGCACGCGGCGGGCAACGGGCAATGGAAGCTCAAGGGCGGGCTGCGCGCTGTCAATGCGCGCGACAGCAAGGGAAGAGCGCTCCATGGTATCTCGGCCGAGGTGAGCATCGCGGACCGCGAGCTCGACATGCATCAGGCCGTGCTCTCCAGCGTCCGCGTGCTGCGCGACTACCAGTCACTCGGCACGCTTCCGGCCGGAATTGCCATCGCGCCCGCCACGACCCGTCGTAGCGTTTCCTGGTCGCGCGAGCGGCTCGACGGCGCGCTGAGCTATCGCCTCTCCATCGAGGTTCTGGATGGCCGCGTGCGAGGCAGGCGCATCCTTGCCGGCGCGGACGGCGTGATCGGCCTGCGGGTCACGGGCCTCACCGGCGAGACGCCCCTGGTACCGCTCGCCGGCCGCGACCTGCTGCGCGACCCATCCGCAGGCGCGCTCGCTGCCCGGCAGACGCTGACTTTCCTCGCCTATCGCGAGAAGCTGCTCGCCGGCTCCTGGCGCTTCGATACCTATTTCGGCCGCGACACCCTGATGAGCGTCCGGCTGCTGATGCCGGTGCTGAGTGCGAGTGCCATCGAGGCCGCGCTCGACTCTGTTCTTGCGCGCCTGTCGCCACAGGGAGAAGTGGCGCACGAGGAGGATATCGGCGAGCAAGCCGTGCTCGATCATCTCGAGGCCGATGGCGCGCGCTCAGCGGCGCCGGTGTACGACTACAAGATGATCGACGAGGATTACCTGCTGGCACCGGTGGCGGCAGCCTGGTTGCTGCAGCCTGGCGCGGCAGCGCGCTCAGCCGCTTTTCTTGCCGCACCCGTAGGCGGTCCGCTCGAGCGGCGTGGCACCCGCGCAGCAGCGCTAGTGCAGAACCTGCGCTACGTGGCACAGAGTGCGCAGTCGTTCGCGCAAGCGCCCGCCGTCGCGCACCTCATCGGCCTCAAGCCGGGCCAGACCGTCGGTGACTGGCGCGACAGCGGCACCGGTCTCGGTGGCGGCCATTATCCGTATGATGTCAACGGCGTGTTGGTTCCGGCGGCGCTCGATGCGGTGGCCCGGCTGATGGCCAGCGGGTTCCTGGGACGGTACCTGAGTGCCTCGGACCGCGCTCTCTTTGCCGGCGCCACGCAGATGGCGAAGGTGTGGCGTGAGCAGGCTCCGCCGCTCTTCGAGGTGGCTTTGAGCCATGCGATCGTGGCCAATGCTGTGGAAATCTATGCCGACTCGCAGGGCGTACCGGCGGAGGTGGCCCTCCAGGCGTTGGGTCCGGGAAAGCTGCGCTTTCACGCACTGGCGCTGGCGGCGGGTGCCGAGCCGATTCCGGTGATGCAGTCGGATGAGGGTTTTCTGCTCCTCTTCGCCGACCCCGAGCCGCAGGTCCTGGACCGCGTCGTCTCGACAGCGATGCGTCCCTTTCCCGCGGGACTCATGACGGGCGCCGGCATGGTCGTCGCCAACCCGGTGTTCTGCGCGCCTGCGCAGCAGAATCTCTTCAGCCGCAATGCCTACCACGGCACCGTCGTCTGGTCGTGGCAGCAGGCGCTATTCGCCGCCGGGCTCGCGCGCCAGCTCGAGAGGCACGATCTGCCGGATGCCGTGCGCGCCGATCTCATCAAGGCGCAGCGCGTCCTCTGGTCCGCGATCGAGGCGACCCGCTCGATGCAGAACGCCGAGCTTTGGTCCTGGTCGTATGGAAGCGGTCACTATCAGATACGGCCGTTCGGCTCGTCCCAGGCGGATGCCGACGAATCCAACGCCGCGCAACTCTGGAGCACGGTTTACCTGGCCGTAACGCCGCCGCGCCTCAGCGCAGTACGATGAGACCGTTAAAATGGGCGAGACATTCAGTACCACTTACAGGTTGGAGCCGGCGGGCACGACACCCGCACTGCAGTCGTTCGATCTCTTTCCGACGCGAATCTGGCAGGCAGGTCTCGATTCCTTGCAGCCGCGCCTGGTGGAATGGACGAGCTGGGTTCTCGCGCTGCGCGCCGCCAGTCCCGCGCCCGCCGGCCGCACCAACCGCGGCGGATGGAACAGCCGAGAGATGGACATTCTCGAGCGGCCCGTGTGGGCCCCTTTGCGGCAGACCATTCACGCGGCATGCGCGGCGGCGCTCGCTGAGATGGGCTGCGGCGGCCAGGCGTTTCAGCTGCAGTCGTGGGTCAACCTGCACGACCGCGGCGGCTTCAACTTCCTGCACATGCACGAGGCCTCGCTTCTTTCGGGCAGTTTCTACCTCAAGGTCCCCGCGGGCTCGGGTGCGCTCTGCTTTCGCGATCCCCGTCCCGGCGTGCTCCACGGCAACGTGAAAGGCTCGGTTCCGAATGGACATGCCGACGTCAAACTGAAGCCGGGCACGGGACTGCTCGTGCTCTTCCCCTGCTGGATGGAGCATTACGTCGAGCCGCATGAGAGCGATGAGCCACGAATCTGCATCGCCTTCAATGCCAACGAGTGACGGCCGGCGCGAGAGCGCCGCTAGGACGGCTCCCGCTCGTCGGCCTGCGCGCTCGAGATGACTTCGCGCAGCGCATCGAGATCGACGGGCTTGACCAGATGCCGGTGGAACCCGGCTTCCTTCGCGCGCTGCCGATCCGCTTCCTGACCCCAGCCCGTCACCGCCACGATCTGCATGGCCGCAGCCCAGGGTCGGCCGGCGAGTCTGCGCGCCGTCTCATAGCCATCGAGCCGCGGCATGCCGAGGTCGAGCAGCACGACCTCAGGACGGAAGAGCTCTGCTTCCTCCAACGCCTCGATGCCATCGTGCACGACGCGAGTATCGTGGCCCATGGACTGCAGCAGAATGCTGAGACTGACCGCCGCATCGTGATTGTCGTCCGCGATGAGCACGCGGCGGCTGACTGAGGGATCGAAGTCGGTATCCCGGGCACGCTCTCGCCTGGTGGGAGCCGCTGCCGTCGTGGGCAGATGGATGAGGAACTCGGTCCCCTTGCCGCGGCCGGCGCTTCTGACCTCGATGCGTCCCTGATGCAGCTCGACGAGCCTCTTGGCCAGGGTGAGTCCGATTCCGAGCCCGCCGTCGGCGCGCTCGAAGGACCGGTCGAGCTGGGCGAACGGCTCGAAGATGTGCTCGAGCATTTCCGGCGGAATTCCCATGCCGTTGTCGCGAACATTGACGATCGCCTGGCGGTTCTCCGTGCGCAGGCCGATCTCGATCCGCCCTCCCGGCGGCGTGTACTTGACGGCGTTGTGCAGGATGTTGGAGGCGATTTGCGCCAGCCGGATGCGGTCTCCGTTCACATACACCGGGACGCCCGATGCCGCGAATGTGACCTGGTGCCGCAGCGTCTCCGCGGATTGCCGATAGGTCTCGATCACGCCTCGCAGCAGCTCGGTCAGGTCGATCGGCTCCGGCTGCAGGCGTATGCGGCCGCTGGTGATGCGCGACATGTCGAGAAGGTCATCGACCAGATGCGTCATGTGCCGCGCCTGGCGCTCGAGAATCGCGGTTGCCGCCCGCAGCTCGGGCGCGAGGCTCTTCGCCTGCTTGAGCAGCTCCGCCGCGGCGCAGATCGGCGCCAGCGGGTTCCTGAGCTCGTGAGCGAGCGTGGCGAGGAACTCGTCCTTCTGCCGGTCGGCCGCGCGCAACAGGCGCTCGCTTCGCCTGCGCTCGGTGATGTCGCGCGCGATCTTCGATGCGCCGATGATCGTGCCTTCCTCGTCTCTGATGGGTGAGATGGTGAGCGAGATCTCGATGCGCCGCCCGTCCTTGGCGAGGCGTATGGTCTCGAAGTGATCCACCCGCTCGCCGCGGCGCAAGCGCCCGAGGATCTCCGCCTCCTCGGCGTGAAGCTCGACGGGGATGACGGTCGTGATCGGCTTGCCGATGATTTCGGCGGGCTCGTATCCGAACAGGCGTACCGCCGCCGGATTCCACGAGGTCACGATGCCGTCGAGTGTCTTGCTGACTACCGCATCGTCGGAGGAGTCGATGATGGCGGCGAGCCAGCCGCGCGTGTGGTCGGCACGCTTGCGCTCCGTAACATCGCGGAACACGACTATGATGCCGATGAGCTCCCCGTTGGAGGCCCGCACCGGAGCACCGCTGTCGTCGATGGGAACACGTTGACCATCCCGCGTGATGAGGATGGTGTGGTTGGCGAGACCGACGATGCCGCCGGTTTCCAGGACTTTGGTGACCGGATGCTCCACCGCCGCCCCGGTATGCTCATTGACGATGTGGAAAACCTTTTCGAAGGGCTGGCCTATGGCATCCGCCATCGCCCAGCCCGTGATCCGCTCGGCAACCGGGTTGAGAAACGTCACCCGCCCGCTTACGTCGGTCACAATGACGGCATCGCCGATGGATTTCAGCGTAACTTCGAACGTCTCTCGCTCCCGCCGGAGGTGATGTCCGTCTTCTGCGCCGTGTTCAGTCATTCTCGGGAGTTCGTCCAAGCGGTATCGGCGGTCGGCCGGAGCACGCAATCATCGTGCCTGAGCGCGAATTCAGCCTGCGGTTGGGTTGTGCTCATCGTCCCGCCGCGAAATTCCCCCAGCCGGTCGACAGCCCGACCTCACGCCTCGGCTTCCGCTGTATCATCCGCGAGCCGCGCGTTAATGAGTGACCGCGAGCGCGACATCGCGCCAGTCCACCAATAGTCAATCCTCAGCGAGGAGAATGATATGAGCGGCGCCGAACATGACCCTTCCAAGATGAATTCCCCCGGTCCGACGCGTCGCGAATTCGTCGCGGGCTCCGCCACCATCGGGCTCGTCGCCGCCACCGGCGTCGCGCTCGGGGCAGAGCGGGACGTCATCGAGAAGGACGTCGAAGTAAAAACCGCCGACGGGGTGTGCGATGCGGTATTCCTTCATCCCGCTGCGGGGACGCATCCCGGGGTCCTCATCTGGACCGATATCTTCGGCCTGCGGCCGGCGTTTCGCGCCATGGGCAGGCGACTCGCGACGCAAGGGTACGCAGTGTTGGTGCCCAATCCGTTCTATCGCACCGCGCGCTCACCGGTCATCGTCGATGCCTCGAGCTTCAACTTCGACGACCCGATGGAACGGGCGAAGGCCGAGCAGTGGACCGCCTCGCTGCGTGTGCCCGGCGCGATCGAGAGGGATGCGGAAGCGCACACGGGTTTCCTCGACGCGCAGCCGCAGGTGGATCGGACGCGCAAGCTCGGCACCCAGGGCTACTGCATGGGCGGCCCTCTCGTCTTCAAGACCGCCGCGCGGGTTCCCGACAGGATCGGCGCGGCCGCAACCTTCCACGGCGGAGGGCTAGTCACCGACAAGCCCGACAGTCCGCATCTGCTCGCTCCCCGGATCAAGGCGCACATGTACCTGGCGATCGCCGCCAGCGACGATTCCAAGCAGCCCGATGCGAAGGACAAGCTCCGTGAAGCGTTCGCGGCGGCGCACGTGCCCGCGGAGATCGCGGTCTATGCAGGGACGATTCACGGCTGGTGCGTCCCCGACATGCCGCGTCACGACGGCAAGCCCATCTACAACAAGCCCGACGCCGAGCGCGCTTGGGGAAAGCTGCTGGAGCTGTATCGCGCCGTTCTGGCGTGACCCTGCGAGCCGCCGCCGGCCCGCGCAAGCGGGCCTTGCTTTTCCGGCCGACGACCGAGAATGGTCACCCGGTCGGCTCCTGCTATGCATTCCGCGTCAAGTTCCAGCTCGCGGACGAATAGCGGCTCAGGGTGATCGCTGTAAGAGCTCCTTGTCGAAGAACGCTGCGGTCGCCTCGTCGGCCCCCACCCAGGAGTGGTACCGCAGGAAGCCGTGGATCTCATCGGGAATCACGATTTCCTGATACGGCACGTGCTGCAGTTGCAGGCGACACACCAGATCGACCATCTGATGGAAGTGCACGTTCCGGTCGTCATCGCCCTGGATCAAAAGGACGGGCGACTTCCAGGTGCCGATGGCCGAATCCGGCGAGGACAGCCAGAAGATCTTCTTCAGAGCGGCCATGTCCTGCATCTGGTAGCGATCGAGCGTCTTGCCGGCCCAGTCGTCGACAAACATCGACCAGTCGTGCACGCCGTGCAGGTCGACGCCCGCTTTGAAGATGTCCGAATTGCGGGCCAGCGCCAGCGCCGTCAGGTATCCGCCGTACGATCCGCCCCAGATGCCGATGCGCTGCGGATCGACTGCGGGATCGTGTTGCAGCCAGCGCGCGCCGGCCACCACGTCCTGATACTCCGCGGCGCCGGTGGGCCCCCAGTGTGCGGGATAGTGGAAGTCGTGCCCGTAGCCGATGCCGAGCCGATAGTTCACCGACAGCACCACGAATCCATGGTTCGCGAGATATTGGTTCACGGCGTAGGAGTTACTGTAGTAATCCATGTTGTGCCATGTCAGCAGCATCTGCCGCGGCGGGCCGCCGTGGACGAAGATGATGCCGGGCTTGCGCGCCATGCCACCCGGGGCGGCGAAGACCTGCCCCTCAACAGCCAACCCATCGGCCGCACGGAACATGACCGCCCTCGGGACGACGAGGTCGTTGGTGGGAAATTCGGCGGGCAGCGCATCGCCGCCGGCGCTGCGCCAGCTTGCATCCGTGACCCGTCCCCACATCACTTGCGGCGGCTGCCGCGGCCCGGCATCGATGAAGGCGAGCGTCGCCGTCCCTGCCCCTGTCGTGGCGGGGGCCCATGCGCTGTGGTTGCCGCGCGTAATGGCGACAGGCGTGCCGCCGTCCACGGGCACACGATAGAGATGGCGGCGGTCCTCATCACCCGGCGAGGAACCGGTGTTGGCACTATAGATGAGCTCACGCCCGTCCGGTGTCGTGGCGACATCCTCGACCATGAACTCACCGGGTGTCAGCAATTTCGCCTCGCCTCCCCGCGCGGCGACCGTGTAGAGATGCCGCCAGTTGTCGCTTTCGGCGATGAATGCCAGACGGTCGCCGGCCGCCCAGCGTAGATCCGAGCCGCCATCCGGATACGAGCCGCGCAGAGTGTCCGGACTCTGCCAGATGCGCGCGCCGCCATTCCTGGCCACGTCCGCGACCCAGATAGACCACTGAACCGGATGCCACTCGAGGGCGGACTGAGGCGGGCCACCGGCACCGGGTGTGCGTACGAAGGCGAGTCGACCGCTGTCGGGTGACCAGCGGGGCTCCACGTCTTTCGAGGTCGAAGGCAGCAGGAACTCGATGGGAGCGTCGCTGTCGCGATAGACACCGATGAAGCTGTGATCGCCCCTGTCGGAGACGAAGGCGAGCGACTTGCCATCCGGCGACCAGCGCAGGTCCGAATCCTTGCCGAGATCGAAGAAGAGGCGCTGCGCTTTGCCGCTGCCGTCGATCGGCGCCTGCCAGACGCTTTCTTCGGGCATATGAACGAAGGCGACGCGGCGGCTGTCCGGCGATACCGCCGGAGCGTCGCCATCACCGAGCAAGCGCGGTGCGCCGCCGTGCAGCGACACTGCCCACACCTGCATCTGCGGCTGCTGTGGGCTCGCTGCCGGATCGGGCTCCATCGCCGCCGGCCAGTTGGCATCGTGATCGCCGCCGCGCACGTAGACGAGGTACGTGCCGTCATGCGAGAACTCGAGCAGGGAGATCTCCTGCCCGACATCGCCGCTGTAAGTCGTCACCTGGCGCGCCCTGTAGTCGGGACCTTGCGCCACCCAGATGTTGCGCACCCCGCGCGCATCCGAAACCCAGGCGAAGGCGCTGCCCGAGCGCAGTGCGACCAGGCCGGAGGGGTAGGGATAGGCGAGCACCTGGGTCATGGTGAATTGCCCGGCCTGGTGCGCGCGACAGGGGGAGCCGACGAATACTGCGCCGACGAGGAGCAGCAGCGAACCCAAGAGCGTCGATGTGCGATGCGACAAGGTGGCCTCCCCCGAGGGGTCAGTGTGAGTTAGTGCTGCCGGACGAGTGCGAGCTTCACTCCGAAGCTGAGGAAGACCAGGCCGGTCAGGCGATCCAGACGGCGCAGGACCGCCGGCCGCTGCAATGCGCGCGCGATCGGCCGGGTGGCGAGGATCAACAGGGCGAACCACGCGATGCCCATCAGCGCGTGCAGCACCGCGAGCAGGAAGATGAAGGGGCCGGCGGCCACGTGCGCCGGCAGGAACTGAGGCAGGAAGGAAACGTAGAAAACGCCGACTTTGGGATTGAGAAGGTTGGTGAGATAGCCGCGTCCCAGCCAGCTGCCGCCGCTCGCTGAAGGGCCCCCGGCGGGCTCGAGGGCGAAGCGCGAGCGCGGCTTGAGAATGAGGCGTACGCCGAGCCAAACGAGGTACAGCGCGCCGGCCCACTTGAGTGCGCTGAAAGCAAGCTCCGACGCCGCCAGCAGCGCGCCGAGGCCGAGCGCGACGGCAGCACCCCACGTGACACAGCCCAGGACGATGCCGAGCCCGGCGAGCGCCGCGCCCTTCGGACCTTCGGCCGCGGCGGTACGCAGCACCAGTGCCGTGTCGAGGCCCGGCGCAATGGTGAGCAGGCCGGCAGCGATGCAGAAGGCGACTAAAGCCTGGGCTATGGTCATGGGTGCTGAGCCGAGCGTAAAGTCAGTATTCTAGAGTATCGGGGCGGGAGGTGGCACACGCCATGTCGCACAGTCGTCGCAGCCGCGGCCGCCATCCATTCGATGATGCCATCATGGCTGCCAGGCGGGAAAAGACCGAGCCCTATGGCTTCGTGCTGGAGGAGATCGCGTCGCTCTCGCCCGTGACCCGCCCGATGTTTGGTTGCCTCGCGGTGTACGTCGCGGACAAGATCGTGCTCGCTCTGCGCGACAAGCGGAAATCGCCCGCCGACAACGGTATCTGGCTGGCGACCACCTACGCGCATCACGAGAGTCTGCGGCAGGATTTCCCGCGCCTGCGCTCGATCCGCGTCCTGCAGAAGGAGCCCACGCAGTGGCAGCTTCTGCCGGCCGATGACCCCGATTTCGAGGCGGCGGCCCTGCGGCTGTGCAAGCTCATCGTTGCGGGCGATCCGCGCATCGGCAAGATTCCGCGAGCCCGATCGCCCCGGGCGAAGATGCCGCCGCGGCGTCGTAGAATGCGGGAATGACAGACACCGTCCGCGATGATGCAGCGCGTCAGCGCTACGAGCTCGATGTGGCAGATACGGTCGCGTTCATCGACTATCTGCGCGATGGCCGCAACGTGATCATGACGCACGCCGAGGTTCCTCTGGCGCTGCGCGGCGGCGGTGTCGGCTCGGCGTTGGTGCAGGGCGCGCTGGCGTTGGTGCGCGAGCGCGGCGAGAAGGTGGTGCCGCTCTGTCCGTTCGTGGCGCGATACATCAACCGACACCCGGAGACGCGCGATCTGCTCGCGAGCGGCAGCCGCGCGGCGGGCCTGTCTTGACACCCGGAATAACTAAGACAATACTCCAAGCCGAAAGGTAACGCTACCAACGAGAGCCGCCCGAGGGGACCCATGTTCGAGCCGAGCCGGCTGACGATGCTCGGCGCCTGGGCGCTGGTATTCTGCGGGGTCACCGCTATCGCGCCCGCCGGTGCCGCGAGCCGGGCGCCGGTCGCGATCGTGGTGAATGCCGCTGCGCCCGGGCCGAAAATCGACCGCCACGTCTTCGGTCAGTTCGCGGAGCATCTCGGGCGCGGCGTCTACGGTGGCATCTGGGTTGGACCGGGCTCTCCCATCCCCAACACCGACGGTTATCGCAACGACGTACTCGCGGCACTCGAGGCACTTCATGTTCCCGTGGTCCGCTGGCCGGGCGGATGCTTCGCCGACGACTACCACTGGCGCGATGGGATCGGCCCGCGTGCGCGACGTCCCGTAAGGGTCAACACGCACTGGGGCGGCGTCCTGGAGCCGAATTCCTTCGGCACCCATGAATTCCTCGACTTCGCCGCCCTGATCGGCGCCGATCCCTACCTGACCGGAAATGTCGGCTCGGGCACCCCGCAGGAGATGGCGGACTGGGTCGAATACATCACTTCCGCTTCGCGCAGCACGCTCGCGCAGGAGCGGCGCGCGAACGGGCGCAACGCGCCCTGGGGCCTGCCATTCTTCGGAATCGGCAACGAAGCCTGGGGCTGTGGCGGCAACATGAGGCCGGAGTACTACGCCGATCTCTTTCGTCGTTATGCCACATTCGTCAGAGACCATGCTCCCGAGGGAATCACCCTCGTGGCGAGCGGCGCGCACGACGACGATTATCACTGGACGGATGTCGTGATGGCCCGTGCGGGCGACCTCATGGATGCGCTGTCGCTGCACTACTACACCATTCCAACCGGCAACTGGAAGCACAAGGGGGCCGCCTACGGGTTCGATGAAGCGCAGTGGGCATCGACGCTGCAGGCCGCGTCGCGGCTGGATGAGCTCATCACGCACCACGCCGCCATCATGGACAAATACGATCCGCAGAAGCGGGTGGCGCTCTTCGTCGATGAGTGGGGCACCTGGTACGACCCCGAGCCGGGCACCAACCCCGGCTTCCTCTATCAGCAGAACTCGCTGCGGGATGCGCTGGTCGCGGCAATCTCGCTCAACATCTTCGCGCGTCATGCCTATCGCGTCCGCATGGCCAACATCGCGCAGATGATCAACGTTCTGCAGGCCATGATTCTGACGCGCGGCAACAGGATGGTCCTCACGCCGACCTACGATGTCTTTCGGATGTACGTGCCGTTTCAGGGGGCAACCTTCCTGCCGGTGAGGATCGACACGCCGTCTTACCGGTACGGCACGACCGTGTTGCCGGCCGTGGATGCGATGGCGGCGCGAGACGTGTCCGGCACGATCCACCTGGCGCTCGTGAATCTGGACCCGGGGCATGGCGCGACTCTATCGGTGCAGATCGCAGCTGCCGGGATGCATTCCGCCAGCGGCGAAGTGCTCACCGCGGCTGCCATGGACGCCCACAACACGTTCGAACATCCCCACGCTATTGCACCGGCTCCGCTCCAGGCTGTGCTCAAAAGCGGTCAACTGCTGTTCAGCCTGCCGCCGAAGTCCGTCGCCGTCGTGGCCGTGCACTGAGAGCTGCCTCACGCAATCCGTCCGTTTGCCGTGATAGCGATCGCGGTCAATTGATATCGGATCGGGAATCCTGGGCCTCTCGCGGCGGGGGGTCGGGGACACCCGATGACTGAATACTTCATTTTCGCAGCCAGCATCGTCCTTGGGGCGGCCGCCGGGGCCGTCACTTACTTCTTTGTCCAGCGCTGGCGCGGCCGTGCGCAGCTCGGGGCGAGCGGCGATGGGGCCATGCTCAGAACGCTCATCGACAATCTGCCGGATCTGATCTACGTGAAGGATGTCGACGGGCGCTTCCTTCTGGCCAATCTGGCGGTGGCGCGCATCATGGGCGCGAGCAACCCGAGCGAGCTGCTCGGCAAGAATGACTTCGATTTCCACGCCGCAGAACTCGCGACTCTCTACCACGAAGACGAGCAGGCGGTGATCCGCTCCGGCAAGCCGCTGCTGGCGCGCGAGGAGGAATGTCGCGATCCGGCGGGCAACCTCATGCACCTGGAGACCACCAAGGTGCCGCTGCGGGCTGCGAACGGCACGGTGATCGGCCTGGTGGGAATAGGGCGCGACATCACCCAGCGGGTCGCGGAAGCGCGGGCGCTCGATGGCGCGGTGCGTGAATCGCGCGAGATCATCCAGGCAGTGCTCACCGGGGCGAGCGATCGGCGCATTGCCATGCACGGCAAAGCCGGCAACCTGCTCTTTCTCGCGCAGAGCATCAATGAGCTGATCGACAGTGTTTCGACGACCGTGGCCGAGACTGTCCGGGTCGTCGGTCTTGCCGTGGCGGGCGATCTCACATCGAGGATGAGCGTCGATGACAGGTCCGGTGACTTCAAGGCGCTCGCCGTTTCGGTCAATTCGATGGTTCAGGCGATGCGCGACGTCGTTGCCGGCCTGACGCGGACCTGTCGCGCGGTGCAATCGGGCGCGGAGGAGATTTCGCGCGGCAACCTCGACTTGAGCAAGCGCACCGAGGAGCAGGCCTCGAGCCTCGTGGAGACGACCTCCTCGATGGAACAGATGACTTCCAGAGTGAAGAACAACGCGGAGAACGCCATTCAGGCCAACCAGCTGGCGATGGCGGCACGCGAGCACGCCGAGCGCGGCGGCAGCGTGGTCGGCTCCGCGGTGGCGGCGATGAGCGAGATCAGCGCCGCGAGCCGCAAAATCGCCGAGATCATCGGTGTGATCGATGAAATCGCGTTCCAGACGAATCTGCTGGCGCTCAATGCGGCGGTCGAAGCGGCGCGTGCCGGCGAGCAGGGCCGCGGCTTCGCGGTGGTCGCGGCCGAAGTCCGCAATCTCGCCTCGAGGAGCGCCGGCGCGGCCAAGGAGATCAAGGCACTCATTCAGGATTCGGTCGGCAAGGTGCATGAAGGAACCAAGCTGGTCGACGAGTCCGGCCAGGTGCTCGGCGAGATCGTGACGCGGGTGAAGAAGGTGACCGACGTCATGTCGGAGATTGCCGACTCGAGCCGCGAGCAGGCTTCGGGAATCGAGCAGGTCAACAGAGCCGTGTCTTCGATGGATTCGAGCACGCAGCAGAATGCGGCGCTGGTGGAGCAGGCGACGGCCGCCGCGCGCGCGCTCAGCGAGCAGGCAACCGGCCTGATGAACCTGATGGACCGCTATCGGCTTGGCCGGGCGGCCACCGCGTCGGCTGCTCAGAGCGCGATCGCGTCAGCCCGATGACCTCGGAGGTCGAGCAGGGCGCGCCGCCTGCCCGGCGCGGCAGGAATGAGAAGCGCACGCTCCAGATGTTGGCTTTGCCATCGTCCCAGGCGCCGCTGGCGGGTTTGCCGGCCGCGTGATCGGGATGCCGGCTGGCGAAATACAAGCGCGTTCCGTCCGGGCTCAAGCGGGCCTCGACCTCGGATATGGCGGTATCCGACCAGCCGGGGAAGCGCAGCCGACAGACCATTGGATGCGGTGACAACGGTGAGCGGACGATGAAGAGGTGCTCCGGACCCGGGGCCCCGTCACGGCCCGGGGTGTCACGATCGGAGCTGAAGATCAGAAACCGCTCGTTGGGATCGAGTGCCGGATCGACATCGTTGGCGGCGCCGGTGCTGAAGGCGAGCGGCCGCACCGATCTGTACCCGCTGTGTCCGTCGGATCTCGCGAGGAAGATGCGAAACCGACCGGACGCGACGTCGGTCCGCATGAACGCGAGATCGCCATCCGTCGCGATGGACGGTGTCCACACCGATGAGCCGGCATTGACCGGGTCCGGCAGCCGGGTCAATTTCCCTGTGACGACGCCCAACAGCTCGATGCGCCACAGCGCACCGCCAACCTGATCGTGCCCGTAGTAACGGGATGTCAGCGGCCCCTTCGCACCCGCTGCCGGCCTGTCCGATGCGAATATCAGGTAGCGGCCGTTCGGCGCTGCGGCCGCCTCCAAGTCGTTCCACTTTCCGGAGAACGATGCAATGAGGGGCGGCGACCAGGACTCGCCACGGTACCTCGACTGCATGATCGACCATCTGCCGTTCACGCGCCGACTGAAGTAGAGCGCCCTGCCGTCGCCCACGAACGCCGGCGCGATGTCGGGCGCGCCGGTGGAGATCACGCCGGCCGCAAAGACCCGCGGCTGGACCGCAGCGGTCTCGGTAGCCGACAGGACGGAGGCCGCGAGGACGGCCGCGAGCAGAACGGCCTCCTAGCGGCTGAGCAGTGCCGTGATCCGATCGAGCTGCGCGCGATAGCCGTCGAGCACCTTGGCGGTGATCGGGACGTACTGATTGACAAGGCTCCAGTCGCGCGCCTCCAGGGATTCGCGCACGGCGGGCACCGTCTTCGGCGCATAGCCGGTCAGATTGCCCGGTGCCTGCAGCATGTTCTTGTACCAGGGACGTCCCGGCAGGCCCGCATCATCGAGCAAGCGCTGCTCCATGTTGGCCATGAGCTGATTGATCTCGCGCAGCCGGCTGGCCGGAATGGATAGCCCCGCGGCCGCTCGCGCGTCATAAGCCGTCTCGTAGGCCTGGGCGCTTTGCTGCAGCTGCTTCGCGGCCGTATCGAGCGGCGTCAGGTCGATGTCCGGCACGTCCGACAGGCGCTCCGGCGGTGCCACCGGCCGAGTCGGGTCGGCCGTGAGCCGGTAAGCATCCGCGTCGAGCAGCTTGTGCTGTTCCGTCGCGCCTTTGCGCTCGTCGGCCACCAGCGCGTGCAACTCGTGCACGTAGCGATCGAGGGTGGCGCTGAAATCCGCGAAGCGCATGGGCAGCACTTGCGCGTTCGCGGTGCGCAGCGCGATGTGGCCGGCTACTTCGGCGAGTGCGACCTCATACTCGAAGGTCGGGTCGCCGAAGCGGATGAAGTGGTCGAAGGAGTCGTAGCGCGAGTGGTAGATGCCGGCGTCGTCGTCCTCGCCGCCAAACTCGACATTGAGCGAGGCGATGCCGAGATGATCGAGGAACGAGCCGTAGTCCGATCCCGAGCCGAGCGGTCCCAGCGGGATGTCGCCGCCCGACGCGGCCAGGCGGGCGCGCTCCTTCGCCATCGGATCGGCATTCGGCTCGGCCGCCCGAACCTCGATGTTCGCCCGCTCGCGCTGCTGCACGCTGACTTTCATTTCCGGGTCGGTCACCCCGGCTGCGACCTGGTTTACCATGTGCTGCAGGGAATGGCTGCCATCGACAGCCAGGAAGCCGCGCGCATTGGTGTCGGAGTTGATATAGACCACGGCCTTTTGCTGCAGCTCCTTGGCGTGCGTTTCCGCCCATTCGGTCGAGCCGAGGAGCGCCGGCTCCTCTCCATCCCAACTCGCGTATACCAGGGTCCGCTTGGGGCGCCAGCCCTCGCGGTGCAGGGCACCGAGTGCCTTCACCTCTCCCATCAGGGCGATGGTCCCGGCGAGCGGGTCCCAGGCGCCGAATACCCAGCCGTCATGATGATTGCCGCGCAGCACCCATTGACTGGCGTCGGCCGAGCCTTTGAGCATCGCAATGACGTC
The DNA here is from genome assembly GCA_050738635.1 of Steroidobacteraceae bacterium. GTDB lineage: Bacteria > Pseudomonadota > Gammaproteobacteria > Steroidobacterales > Steroidobacteraceae > 13-2-20CM-66-19. The sequence goes on along the minus strand of JBOIAB010000060.1, from coordinate 8,786 downwards.
GTAAATCGGCTTCAGGGTCCAGTTGGACTTCACCACCAGATGGACTTGCGTCGGCCCGGCGCCGATGTGGTAAGCCATCGGCAGCGCTCCACGCCAGCTCGCCGGAGCGAGCGGCCCGCCGAGGGCCCGCAGCAACGGCGTCGCGTCGGCATAGGAGATCGGCAGCACCGGAATCTTGAGAATCGTCTTGGCATCCTTGATGGCCAGATGCTTCGCGCCCGGCACGGAGCCGTATCCCGGTGTCGTCGGATCGCCCGGGTACCACTCCATGTTCATCACTGAGCCGCGCTGGACTCCCTCCGGCGGCCGCCAGCCACCCTTCGGATAAGTGTCACCGTTGAAGTAACCGTCATTCTGCGGGTCCGAATAGATCAGGCAACCCACAGCACCGTGCTCGTACGCGAGCTCGGGCTTCAGGCCGCGCCAGCCCGCGCCATAACGCACGATCACGATCTTGCCCTTGACGCTGATGCCGTAGCGCGCCAGCTCTTTGTAGTCGTCGGGCATTCCGTAGTTGACGTATACCAGCGGTGCGGTCACATCGCCGTCGGCACCGTAAGCGTTGTATGGCGGCAGGGCGCCCCCAAGCGCCGATGTGCGGTCACCCGGCACCGGCGGCTCATGCAGTGTCGCCTTGAAGACCGTCGGCGCGGTCATCTCGACCAGTTCTTCCTTCGGCGTTGGATAGAGCACATCGAAGGTCTCGATGCGGGCGTCCCAGCCCCACTTCTTGAACTGCGCGAGCATGAATTCGGCATTCGCCTTGTCGTGCGGCGAGGCCACCTGGTTCGGCTGGGACGCGAGTCTCTGCAGCCAGTCGCGCATCTCGCCGGCATTGAGTTGGGCGTCGAAGCGCTGCTCCAGATCGCGCTCCTGTGCGGCGCCGCTCGCGGTGAAGCCCAGCATGTCGGATCCGGTGGGAGTCATCGCCGGCTGCGGCATGGCCGCGCCCGCGACGAGGCAGGTGAACGACAGGCACGTCAAGCCCACCGAGATTTTGCGCATGACAGCTGACATCAACACACCTCACGGAGCAGCGGTTGGAGAAACACCGGGCAGTGCACTGGCAGGCGCGCCCACGAAGATAGCGGCGCTACGCCCGGAAGATCGCGGGGCTAGTTTACTTCGTGACTGTCCCATGCCACCGCATCGGCCGCTCGGGTCGTCGCAAAATGGCTCGAGAAACGGCTCAGTGCACGTAGGAGCCCGCGTTCACGTCGATCGTGCAGCCGGTCGCATGGTCGGCGAGACCGCTGGCGAGGAACACGACGAAAGGCGCGATGTCGTCGGCCTCCGTCAGCCGCCGCAGCGCGATGTCGCCGACGACGTATTCCTCCCCGTACTCGTCCAGGAAGTCCTGCGCCATCTCCGTTCTCGTGAAGCCTGGCGCCACATTGAAGGCGACGATGCCGGCTTTGCCGAATCCCCTGGCGATGGAGCGTGTCAGGGCGACCAGGCCTCCCTTGGAAGCGGCATACGCCAGGTAGGGTGGCTGGTCGCCGCGGAAGGCGGCGCGCGATGAGATGTTGATGATGCGGCCGCCGCCTTTCTCCATGAAGTGCGCGATCGCGAGCTTGCAGAGAATGGACGGTGCGCGCAGGTTGACGGCCATCGTGGTCTCCCATCCCTGCAGCCATTCCTCCGTGGCGCTTTCCAGCGGCGATGAGATGGCGACGCCCGCGTTGTTGACCAGCGTATCCACATGCCCGAAGCGCGCGACCACCGCCTTCCACAGCGAAGCGCAATCTTCGGTCCGCGACAGATCGGCCTGGAACACCTCCGCGGAAGGGCCGATCTGCTCGGCCAGCGCGTCCGCCCGCGCGCGCTGATCCCGGTAATGAATCGCGACCTGCGCGCCCGCCATGCCCATTGCGCGGGCAATGGCCGCGCCTATTCCCCGGCTGGCGCCGGTAACGAGCACGCTCGTGTTGGTGAGGTCAATCTGCATATCGTGGGCCCCATGTGTCTTCGTCCGCGCGAATCCGTAAGCGTATTATAGGGCCGCTGGAGGCGACGAAATGCATAGGCAAGAGCTGGCAGTGCGAACGAGCGGCCGAGGCTTCACGGAGCTGACCAGGGATGTGGCATCCGTGGTGCGCTCCAGTGGCGTCACCGATGGGCTGTGCAATGTGTTCGTGCCCCACACGAGTGCATCGTTGCTTGCTGGCGAGAACTGGGATGGCAGCGTCAGGCGCGATCTGGAGTCCTTCATGAGCCGCATCGCGCCCGACGGCGACCCGCGGTACGAGCACGACGCGGAGGGACCTGACGACATGGCGGCGCATATTCGCACCATGCTGACGCACACCTCCGTCGTCATTCCCGTCGCCGCCGGCGACCTGCAGCTCGGCACGTGGCAGGGGATTTACCTGTGGGAGCATCGGACTGCGCCGCACGATCGGCGAGTCGTCGTCACCGTCTGGTGAGTGCGCGGCCGGCTGGCGCGCCCTCTAGCGGCTGAGCAGCGCCGTCAACTGCTCGAGTTGCGCGCGATAGTTGTCGAGCACCTTGGCAGTGACCGCGACGTATTGCCCGACGTGACTCCAGTCGCGGCCCTCCAGGGCTTCGCGCACGGCCGGAATCGTCTTCGGGTCATAGCCGGTCAGCTCGCCCGGGGCCTGCATCATGTTCCGATACCAGGGCCGTCCCGGCAGCCCCGCAGTATCGAGCAGACGCTGCTCCATCGTGCCCATCAGGGTGTTGATCTGGCGCAGCTGCCGCGGGGAGAGCGCCAGCCCTGCGGCCGCACGCACCGCGTAAGCGGTCTCGTAGGCCTGGGCGCTCAGCTGCAGCTTCTTCGCGGCCTCATCGAGCGGCGCCAGGTCGATGCTCGGAACATCGGACAGGCGCTCGGGCGCTGTCGGCGGTCGAGTCGGATCGGCGGCCAGTCTGTAGGCGTCGGCGTCGAGCAGGTGGTGCTGCTGCGCCGCTGCCTTGCGCTCGCCGGCCAGCTCCGCGTGCAGCTGCTTGATATAGCGGTTCAGGGTGGCGCTGAAATCGCTGAAGCGCATGGGCAGCACCTGCGCATCGGCGGTGCGCAGCACGATGTGGCCGGCGACCTCCGCCAAGGCGACTTCGTACTCGAAGGTCGGATCGCCGAAGCGGATGAAATGGTCGAAGGAGTCGTAGCGTGAGTGATAGATGCCGGCGTTGTCGCCTTCGCCGCCGAATTCGACGTGGAGTGTGGCAATGCCGAGGTGGTCGATGAAGGGGCTGAAGTCCGAGCCCGAGCCGAGAGCGCCCATCGGCACGTCACCACCTTGAGCCGCCAGCCGAGCCAGCTCCCGGGTCAGCGGCTCGGCGTTCGGTTCGCTGCCGGCAATTTCCATGAATGCCCGCTCGCGGCGTTGCAGGTCGACTCGGGTCTCCGGGTCGGTCACACCAACGGCGACCTGATTGACCAGATGTTGCATGGAATGGCTGCCGCCGACCGAAAGGAAGCCGCGCGCATTGGTGTCGGAGTTGACATACAGCACAGCCTTCTGTTGCAGCTCCGCGGCATGTGTCTCCGCCCATTCCGTGGAGCCGAGCAGCATCGGCTCCTCGCCGTCCCAGCTGGCGTATACGATCGTGCGTCCCGGACGCCAACCCTGCTTGTGCAGCGCGCCGAGCGCCTTGGCCTCACCCATGAGAGCGACCGTGCCGGCGAGCGGGTCCCACGCGCCGAACACCCAGCCGTCGTGATGATTGCCGCGGACCACCCAGTGATCCCGGTCCGTCGCGCCACTGAGGACCGCGATCACGTCATAGATCGGTTTCAGGCCCCAGCCGGACTTCACCGCCAGGTGCACTTCCGCGGGCCCGGCGCCGAGGTGATAGGTGATCGGTAATGCTCCGCGCCAGGCTGGCGGCGCGATCGGTCCGCCGAGCGCCTGCAGCAGCGGCGTCGCATCGGCATATGAAATCGGCAACACCGGAATCTTGAGGATCGTCGCGGCGTCCTTGACGGGAATGTGCCTCGCGCCTGGCACGGAGCCGTAGCCCGGAGTCGTCGGATCACCGGGATAGAGCTCCATGTTCATGACCGAGCCGCGTTGCACTCCCGCCGGCGGCCGCCAGCCACCCTTGGGATAGCTGTCGCCGTTGAAATAGCCGTCATCCCGGGGGTCCGAGTAGATCAGACAACCCACTGCGCCATGCTCGTAGGCGAGCTGCGGCTTGAGGCCGCGCCAGCCCTTGCCGTAGCGCACGATCACGATCCTGCCCTTGACGCTGACACCGTAGCGCGCCAGCTCCTTGTAGTCGGCGGGCATGCCGTAGTTGACGTACACCAGGGGTGCGGTCACATCGCCATCCGCACCGTAGACGTTGTAGGGTGGCAGCGCGCCGCCCAGGGTCGAAGTGCGGTCACCGCTCACGGCCGGCTCACGCAATGTCGCTTTGAATGGGGTCGGTGCCAGCATCTCGAGCGACTCGTGCTCCGGCTGCGGATCCAACACATCGAAGACCTCGATGTGCGCATCCCAGCCCCACTTCTTGAACTGCGCCAGCAGGAACTCGGCATTGGCCTTGTCGTGCGGCGAGCCGACCTGATTGGGCTCCGAGGACAGCTGCCGCAGCCAGGCGCGCATCTCGGGAGCGCTGAGCTGCGCGTCGAAGCGTTGCTCGAGATCGCGCTCCTGCGCTGCGCCGCCCGCCGTGAAGCCGAGCATGTCCGACCCGGACGGCGCCGTCCCGGCCGGCGGCGCTGCCGCGCCGGCCAGACAGCTCAGTGACAGGCAAGTCAACGCCACCCCGAATTTGCGCGTGAACGCCAGCGACATGACTGCAACCCTCCCCAAGCTACCGCCGGCACAGTTTACGTCGTTGCTGTGCTTTGCGCAGTCATCGCGGCCGCCCGGGCCTCACTCCCCTCTCGGCCTGTCGCAAATGGCTATGGCCAAATGGGTATGGCAAAGGGAAGCCGCGATCACCGATAATCGCCGGCAACGGATGAGGGAAGACCCATGCTACGACGTGCTCTGGGCAAGACCGGCACCACTGTCTCCGCCATCGGCCTCGGCTGCATGGGGATGTCGGAATTTTATGGGCCCGGCGATGATCAGCGGTCGCTCGCGACGCTGGCGACCGCGCTGGAGCAGGGCATCGATTTCCTGGACACGGCGGACATGTACGGTCTGGGGCACAACGAGGAGCTGCTCAGGCGTTTCCTCGCCGGCCGGCGGCAGCAGGCGGTGCTCGCGACCAAGTTCGGCATCGTGCGCGACCCTGAGGCACCGACGGCGCGCCGCATCGACACCTCGCCGCAATACGTCCGCCAGGCCTGCGAGGCATCGCTGCGTCGCTTGGGCGTCGACACCATCGATCTCTACTACGTGCACCGCCGCGATCGGGCCGTTCCCGTGGAGGACACCGTCGGTGCGATGGCGGAGCTGGTGAAGGCAGGCAAGGTGCGTTATCTCGGTCTGTCCGAGGTGGCGCCGGCGACCCTGCGGCGCGCCCATGCGGTACATCCCATCACGGCGATCCAGTCGGAATACTCTCTGTGGTCACGGGAGCCGGAGCGTGAAATGCTGGCGACGTGCCGCGAGCTGGGAGTGACTTTCGTCGCCTACAGCCCTCTCGGCCGCGCGATGCTCACCGGCACGGTGACGAACGAGGAGGCGCTTGCGCCGGGCGACTTCCGCCGCAGCAATCCGCGCTTTCAGGGCGATGCCCTGCAGAAGAATCTACATCTCGTCCAGGGTCTCGCCGACTTCGCCCACCAGCGGGGCGCGACCGGCGCCCAGATCGCTCTCGCCTGGCTCCTGGGCAAACACTCCGATGTCGTGCCGATACCCGGCACCAAGCGACCGCGCTATGTCATCGAGAATGCCGCCGCGACGCGCATCGAGCTGAGCGCCGGGGAAATCGCCGCCCTCGATCGGCTCTTCGACCCGGCCGCCGTGGCCGGCGAGCGCTACACTCCCGGTGGCATGGCCACTGTCGAGAGTGCCTGACTTCGTCCGGCCGGCAGCAACATGCTCTTCTACGTGCTCTACGCGTGCGTGCACTTCAGCGGCAGGCACGTTCCCCAGGCCGGCAAGACCCAGTGCGTGGAGTCGCAGGTCTACTTCAACGCCGCGCAATGCAGGAGCCAGCTGCCAAAGGGCCGTCACCTGACGCAGAAAACCGAGTATGGCCCGAGCTGGCATGAGTGCGACGAAACGAAAGCCGACTCGTGGATATTCGGCGATGCGAGCGGCTCGGGGAATCAGTCGTACAAGGCGCTGGCGAGTGCCTCCGATGCGAGCGCGCTCGCCGCTTTGCTGGCGCCGCTCACGCCGCAGGCGCGCGCGACGCTCGCGCCGGGCGATTTCAAAGGAAAATTTTCCAGGTCGTTCCAGGGTCCCGGCCGCCTGTCGTTCTTCCTCATCGGTACCGGCGGCAGCGTGCTCGCTTTCGCCGTGACCAACCTGGATGACTTCCAGTTCGCCGACATGGCGACCGATGTCTCGTCAGCCACGGCGGCGATGAGTGAGGATGATCTGGATTTCGCGGCCATCGCGGAAAATGCCGGCGTGCAGCTGAGTTATCACACGGAGATGTCGCAGCGCGCCCTGCCTCCGCCCGGGGGCATGAGGACCGCTCCCTAGTACGCGGCCGCCGGAGGCGCCGGCGCGGCAGGTGCCGCGGCCGGCCCCGGATGCACCACACCGTCGAGCATCGTGCGGGCGCCGTTCCAGATGATCTGAGTGCCTATGGCGAGCAGGATGAAGGCCGTCAGCCGGATCATTATGTTGGTTCCCGTCGTGCCGAGTCGCCGCACCAGCCGGTCCGCATAGCGATAGCAGAGGTAAATCGCCAGGACCGTGATCAGCACGCCCACCACGTGCGCCACGGTCGTGGCCAGCAGTGCCCGCAGATTTCGCGGCGGATTGGCGCCGAGGGTAATTGCGACCGATATCGAGCCCGGGCCCACCGTGAGGGGCATGGTGAGCGGATAGAAAGCGCGTGAGCTGAGGCTGTCGGCCGTGGCGGGAGCGCTCGCCGCGGAGACCTCCGGAGTCGTCGGGCCATTGAGCAGCGACCAGGCGAGCGCGCATACCACGACACCGCCTGCCACCTGCACGGCCGGTACCGAGACACCGAAGAAATCGAGAACATAGGCGCCGATCAGGATGGACGCCAGCAACAGCGCGAAGCTGTTGAGGGCCACGAGCTTGGCGGTGCGTGCACGCTCCTCCGGCGACAGTCCCGCGGTCATGGCGAGGTAGATCGGGGCACCGGCGAACGGATCGATGATCGGCAGCAGCGCGGCGACCGCAATGAACACGATACCGGCGAAGTAATGAATGCGTTCCAGCAGCATGTGTCGCTCGCAATGTCAGCCTGCAGAGAAAAGACTGTCAATCCGGGGGCGCCGCGGCGGCCAGCGGCAATAAAAGCGCGCTGGCACGGCTGCCGCCGTGGAACAGAGTGATGTGCGCCACGCGCGCGTTTCGCGGATCCTCATAGCCGATACGGCCGCCGGTGTTGTAGTTCTTCTGGTAGTCGGGCGAGTTGAGCGGCATGAGCACCAGGCGGATGCGTGCGCCCGCCGGAATGCGCCACGCCATCCAGTTGAAGGTGAACGGAATGGTGACCACCTGGCCCGGCCGCAACAGCTCCTGTTTGAAGAACCCGTCGCGAAAGCGCGCGCGGCGGATATCCTGGCCGAGAGTCACCGCGGAGCCGTCAGGCGCAACCATCTGCACCTGTGCCCAGAGGTCGAAATCAGGCGTGTCCGCCTGCACGATCAGGTTGAGGCGCATCTGCCCGGCAACCTCCACGCTCTGCGGCAGCGGCGCGGAATGAAACACCACGGCATCCTTCTCATAGGCGCGGAACTGACTGAGGAGGTCTTCGTCCGCCTCATATCGCGCAACGGCGAGCTCGGGCAGAGTGCGCGGATCGTCGACGATCATCGCCGGCGGTTCCGCGGCGGGCTTCGATTGCGCCAGCACGCCGGAACGGAAGAGATCCCGGGGTGTGCCGGTCGGATCTTCCAGATAAAGAGCGAGGCTCTTGCCCGAAGAGGCGCCGTCCAGCGAATGCGCATAGCGCCATTCGTTGGCGCCCATCATGTAGTAGGTCACGCGATCGCGCAGCAGTGCGGGCCGCGGACCGCGGCCCAGCACCCAGTCGTACCAGTCGGCATGGAGCTTGTTCATGTCGAGCACGGCGGAATCGGGAATGGTGAGGCCCGCGATCACTTGTTGCGGATGCTGCGTGCCCAGATGGTCCCACGGTCCGATGACCAGCAGGATGTTGGCGGCCTCCTGCGGCGAGACATAGCGGAGGAATCGCCGGTAGTAATGCAGTGCGCCCGGCTGGTCGTCATCGAAGAAGCCCGTGGCCGTGAGCACCGGGAATCGCATCCGCGCGAATTCGGCGGGCTTCGGCTCGGCCGCCAGGTTGAAGGCTCTGTCGCCCACGTGATCGAGCCACATCTTCATGAACGAAAGCCGCTTGCCCCGACTGTCCTGCATCCACCAGTCGTCCTGGGCGATGCCGATGTCCTCGTCCAGCGTGCGAAACGAGGCCTGCCGGGCGTAGTGCTCCAGCATTTTTTTCTGCCAGTAGTCGCTGCGGATGTAGTCGTCGTTGAGCGTGCGCCCGGAGACGTATCCCATGATTACGGCAGACCACGCTTGCGGAATGCCGTTTGTGTTCGGTATGTCCCACCCGGGATAGATCGGCACGTAAGGCGCGATGCCCGAGAGATGGGGCGGAAGCTGCGATGCCGTGTGCCACTGGGTCATGCCGACGAACGAGCCGCCATACAAGAAGTCTTGCACATCGCTCCAGGGCTGACGGGCGATCCA
>JBOIAB010000059.1:0-4642 GCA_050738635.1 Steroidobacteraceae bacterium | reverse complement strand
GCCGTGAAGCGGATGACGTCGCTGCTTCACGCCTGCGAAGACGATCCAGTCGTCATGCTGCCGAACGAGTTCATCATGATCGCGCGGGTGTTCGGCACGCTCTTCATGCTGATGCAGTTCGTGTTCTCGCCGATCCAGGGTGCGTTGTCGGACCGCTTCGGCCGGCGCACGGTGATCCTCATTTCGAGCTTCGGCCTGGGAATCGATTTCATCGTCATGGCGTTGGCGCCGGTGCTGTGGCTGCTTTTCGTCGGCCGCGCCGTATCGGGCATGTGCGCCGCCAGCTTCAGCACCGCCAACGCCTATATCTCCGACATCACACCGCGCGAGAAGCGGGCCGCTGCGTTCGGCACGCTCGGCGGCGCGTTCGCACTCGGTTTCATCGTGGGCCCTGCGCTCGGCGGCTTCCTCGGACATCTGTGGATTCGTCTGCCGTTCTGGGTCGCGGCCGGACTGTCGCTGCTGAATTTCTGCTACGGCTTCTTCGTGCTGCCGGAGTCGCTGCCGAAGGAGCGCCGCAGCGCGCAAATCGATTGGCGGCAGGCCAATCCCATGGGCTCACTGATGCTGCTGCGGCGCTATCCGCAGGTGCTCTCGCTGGCTACGGTGTTGTTCCTGCTGGCATTGGCGCAGTTCGCGCTCAATTCCACCTACGTGCTGTACACCGACTATCGCTATGGGTGGGGACCGCAGATCGTCGGCTACAGCCTCGGGGCAGTGGGCCTCTGCACCGGAGTCGTGCAGGCCGTGCTCGTGCGGCGCTGGATGCCGTGGCTGGGCGAGCGGCGCATGATGCTGACCGGCGTGGCTTTGCTGATCGTCGGCTACGCGGTGTTCGGCTCTGCGCCGGATGCGTGGATGTTCCTGGCTGGCATTCCATTCCTCTGCCTGGGCGGGCTGGCCGGACCTTCGGCGCAATCCATGATCACCCACCAGGTCGACGCCCGCGAACAGGGACGCCTGCAAGGGGCGCTGTCGAGCCTGCAGAGTCTGGCCGGAATCTTCGGGCCGGCGCTCTTCGCCAACCTGTTTGCGCTTTTCATTGGCGATCACGCACCGACCCGTCACCTTCCCGGCGCGGCGTTCGTCCTGGCAGCGATACTTGCGCTGGCTGCGCTGCTTCTGACCGAGCGCGCGACACGGGGCATGCGCGTCCATACGCAAGTCGCCGAGCCGAGCGCGACCTGACGCCACGCGATCAGGTGAGCCCGCCGCGACGAGCCGGAATGGGTCAGCGTCCTTTGGCCTGACGCTTCTCGCGCTTTGCGGCGCGCTTCTCCTCGAAGGTCTTGGCGGGCTTCTTCTTGGGGTCTTTTTTCCGATCCATGCCTTTGCTCATGAGATTCCCCTTGGGTCTGGTTTGACGACGGTCGGATTATACGTCGTTGCTTGCGATGGATGACGTGCTGCGTGGGGACGGGGTACAGTTGCGGCCATGGCCATCATCGGACTCGATCACGTGCAACTCGCGATGCCCGGGGGCGGCGAAGATCGCGCACGTACGTTCTATTGCGAAGTCCTGGAGCTTCCGGAAAAACCAAAACCGCCGGAGCTCGCCGCGCGCGGCGGCTGCTGGTTCGAGACCGACTCGGTGAAGATCCACCTGGGGGTGGAGCAGGACTTCCGCCCCTCCGCCAAGGCCCACCCGGGACTTCTGGTTGCCGACCTCGATGGCCTCCTCAGGCGATGCCGCGACAAGGGGTTTCACGCGACGGAACCAGAGGCAATCGAGGCGACTCGCCGCGCATTCGTCCGCGATCCCTTCGGGAACCGCATCGAGCTGATGGAGCGATCGTAGCGCTGCATGCGGCGAAACTTCGTGGCGGACGCTCACAATGGCGGAAGCCTGAGTTTCGACCGTCTTGCCCTTGATCGTCACGTAGACGGCCAGCGAAGGGTCGAGACCGACTGCTGTGCGCAGGTCTCTGACGGCCTGCGCGCGATCACCGGAATCTCCGAAGGCCACGCTACGCAGGTAATAGGCCGAAGCCAACTTGGGATCGAGCTGGATCGCGTGCCCTTCGTCTTCTATGGGCTTCCATACTCGTGTCGATCCAGGTCAACCTGGCCGCGACGGCTCCACAACGCAGCAGTGCCGGGCTGCAATCGGATAGCCGCCGAATAGTCCGCCAGCGCGCCCGGGAGATTGTCCCTGGCGGCGTGGATTTTGGCGCGTTGACGCAGCGCGGGGACGAACCTGGGGTCGAACTTCAGCGCGGTGTCGAAGTCCTGCAAGGCGGCCGCATAATTCGCCTGCGCAATGAAGACAACGCCCCGGTTGTAGTAGAGAGCCGCGTTACGGGGGGCAGATTTGATCGCCGCATTGTAATCGTCGAGCGCGCGCTGCCTGTCGCCGAGAGCGAAGTACGCGTCCGCCCGGCCGACAAACACAAAGGAACGCTCGGGGACCTCGAGAATGTTGTCATCCAGCGCCTCCGTGCATGCCTGAATGACCTTCTGAGGCGCGATCTTTCCTTTGAGATCGAAGCAGTCATCCAGCACGGTGTTCTTTTCCAGAGCCAGTTTGACCTCACACTCCTCCACTTGCCAGCGATCCGGATTGCCTCCGGCCCCGAGCATGTGCTCGCAGTTCGTGAATTCGCCCGGTGGCAGTTTTGGCAGTGGCGGCTCGGGGTGCAGCGGTTTGCCGGTGACTGTGACTCCGGGTTTCAGGATCGCCGGCGCCGGCGTTGTCCCGCCGGCAGCAGTCTGACCTGAAGGGACTTGAGCGGCCGCCGCCGTTGCAGCCAGTAGCAGCAGCAAAATTGGGAAATGCCGACAGGAAAGATATGGCATGGCCTAAATCCCGCGGAGGGTTACCGTGCAGTTTCCTCTGGGCCGGCGGCTTGTTTAGCCAGGTATCGCATGTAGCCCCACTCGGTCGCGTACCACACCGTGATGCCCCACACCGCGCCCATGCCCAGCCAAAGGGGAACGTTGAGCTCGAGAATGTAGAGAAAGCGGTTTGGGTGGCTTGCGGCGCCCATCGCTACAAAAATCCCACACATAATCAATCCCCACCCCAATACGCCGCGCCGCCATATAAAGGCATTGCGCCCCATTCCTCGGGCCTCCGCCCACCGTGCCGCGCCCTTTGGAGTCATCGCAAGGACTCGAGCAGCGGCACACGCGTGATTCGGGTTGAATCCATCGTGGCCGTGCAACCCTCGCCTTTGCGGCAAACCAGGGTTCGCCAGCATTTTTGTGCGTCGTTATGGATGAAGTCGCCGATCATCTCCGGGTCGGTGGTGTTTCCCGGGAAATTGCCGCCGCCGCGCACGAAGATGCCTTCGACCTCCAGGGTCTTCGAATTGAATACGGGACTGCCGGAATTGCCGTGGAAGCAGTCGAGATCGGCCGAAAAATATGACGGATCCGTGTTGTTCGATACTTTTCGGTCGAGGGAGAATTTCTCGGGCAGTCCCCTGGGATAACCGATCATGAAGACTCCCGCCCGATCGGCGACCCTGCCGGCCTTCCTATATTTCAACAATGGGCGGTTCTTTACGAGCCGGGAGAAATGCAGGACCGCATAATCATCCGTGCGGCCACTCGGATTGAACACCAGGCTTGCAATCCGGTCGCATTCGTAAACCGATGACTTGCGCAAGCTCAACGGAGCCGGTCCGCCGGGATGCCGCTCGTAGTCAAAGACGATGAAATAGTTTTTGCAGAAGTCCGCGACCGCCACCGGACTCACGCAATGACCGGCCGTTACGCCCAGCTGAGGCGCAACCAAAAAGCCCGAGCAACGTGTCGGAACCGAGGTTTGCGCACCGAAGTGCTCACCGGAGCAGAGGCCAAGGGCCGTCTGCAGCGTCTGGTGTTTGGCGAACCCGTAGTGCCCGTCAGCGGTCTGCAGCAGATCCTTTTTGAGAACGAACGTGAAAACCGAGTCACCGAGGGATCTCATTGCAGAAGCTGAAACCTGGTCGTAGTCGACGCGGTGATCGGTCTTGAAAACCATCGCTCGAGCAGGCGTGGAGGATGCGAACAAGAGAGCGATGCTGAGAATGAAGACGTGATTCTTACCCATGGTGGGAACCTTACCTGCCCTGAGAGCCATTCGTTTCGATTCTATACCGGCGAATATCTCGCTAGGCTGAAGGTCATTCGTTGTTTTTTCCGCCTATGGGCCGGCCGACGCCCTCCTCCCGGGTCTGCGGATCGTATACTCGGGGATTCGGAGATGCACTCTGCAGCGAGCCCATGCTCGATTACGGACGCGATACCTTTCAGTTCCTGCGTGAAAATGTCCGCTGGTTAGCCGGCGGGTTCCTGCTCACCCTGTTCTCCTCCTTCGGGCAGAGCTTCTTCATCGGCCTGTCCGGCGACGCTCTGCGCGCCAGCTTCCACCTCTCGGGCGGCGCTTTTGGCGGTATCTATATGGTGGCCACGATGGGGAGCGCCCTCACACTGCCGTGGCTCGGACGCACGCTGGATCTGATGCCTGGCTGGAAGGTCGTTCGATTCACCGCGCCGGCGCTGGGCCTCGCCTGCGTGTTGATTGCGGTTGCGCCCAATGTCGTGATGCTCACTCTGGCGCTCTACCTGCTGCGCCTGTTTGGTCTGGGCATGATGCTGGAGACCGCCTATACCGAGATCGGACGGTGGTTCGTCGCCAACCGGGGCCGCGCCATGG
>JBOIAB010000058.1:0-30632 GCA_050738635.1 Steroidobacteraceae bacterium | reverse complement strand
GGGCTACTCGCGCTCCCGCTCGTGTGGGGTATCGCGGATCCCGGGTTCCTGGCCGCCTTTTTCAGCCTCAATGATCGCTATCACGATTGGGCGGTCGGCCTTCCATGCATCGGCAGCGAACGGCGTGTACGCTACGGGGCACAACGGCTTCTTCAAGTCTCCGGATGGCAAGCAGAATTGGATCATCTACCACGCCAATTCGGGCCCTCATGAAGGCTGTGGCAAGGAGCGCTCGCCACGCATCCAGCCGTTCACGTGGAGGCGGGATGGCACGCCGGACTTCGGTGTCCCGGTACGCGCGGGTGTTGCCCTGCAGGCCCCGAGCGACGCGCCAGTGGCGAATTCGGGTCGATAAGCACAGGCATAAGACAGATGCATCCAAAGGTGATCGACTGGACCATCATGGGGGTCTACTTTGCCTTCGTGCTGGGGATCGGCGCGGCGCTCAAGCGCTATATGCGCACCAGCACGGACTACTTCCTTTCGGGGCGCGCGATTCCGGCATGGGTTGCAGGTCTTGCCTTCATCTCGGCGAACATGGGCGCGCAGGAGGTGATCGGCATGGCCGCCTCCGGCGCCAAGTACGGCATGGCGACCAGCCACTTCTACTGGATCGGTGCGAGTCCGGCGATGGTATTTCTCGGCATCTTCATGATGCCGTTCTACTACGGCTCGCGGGCGCGCTCGGTACCGGAGTACCTGAAGCTGCGCTTCGACGAGAAGACCCGTGCCCTGAACGCGATCTCCTTCGCGGTGATGACGGTGTTCTCCTCGGGCATCTCCATGTATGCGATGGCGCTGCTGCTGAAACTCCTGCTCGGTTGGGATTTCAGCACCAGCGTCATGCTGTCCGCGCTCATCGTCCTGGTGTACATCTTACTCGGCGGCCTGACCTCGGCGATCTACAACGAGGTGCTGCAGTTCTTCCTCATCGTTTTCGGCTTCGCGCCGCTCGTCTTCCTCGGGCTCAAGGACGTGGGCGGCTGGCACGGACTGACGGCGGGATTGCGCCAGGTGGCGGTGTCGCGTGGCTTTGCGCCCGATGCCTGGACGAGCACCTGGAGCGTGATGAGCAGTCCCGCCTCGAACCCCATGGGCGTGGAGTGGATCAGCATCGCCATGGGGTTGGGGTTCGTGCTGTCATTCGGCTACTGGTGCACGGACTTCCTCGTCGTGCAGCGGGCGCTGGCGGCGGATTCCATGGAAGCGGCCCGGCGCACGCCACTCATCGCCGCGGTGCCGAAGATGCTCTTTCCCTTCCTCGTCATCCTGCCCGGGATGATCGCCATCGCCTCGACGCTGCATGGCGGGGCGAGCGGACTCACCCTGCCGCACAAGGCGGACGGTGCGCTCAACTATGACATGGTGATTCCGCTCATGCTCGGGCACTACTTCCCGAGCGGCATGCTCGGGCTCGGGCTCACGGCGCTGATGGCGAGCTTCATGACGGGCATGGCGGGCAACGTGACCGCCTTCAACACCGTATGGACCTACGACATCTATCAGGCCTATATCCGCCACGGAGCGAGCGACCGACACTACCTCAACATGGGCCGGATCGCGACGGTTGCCGGCATCGCCTTGTCGATAGCGGCCGCCTACGCGGCAAATCGCTTCAACAACATCATGGACCTGCTGCAGCTGCTGTTCGCATTCGTCAACGCGCCGCTGTTCGCGACTTTCCTCCTCGGGATGTTCTGGAAGCGAACGACGGGGCATGGCGCGTTCCTCGGCCTGCTCGCGGGGACCGCGGCCGCGGGTGTGCACCACGGCCTCACACTTCCCATGGGAAGCATGACGGGGATCCAGGGGGGCTGGATCGCGGTACTGCACCAATATTCCAGCCAGATGGCGCAGAACTTCTGGACCGCGATCTATGCATTCGGCGTCTGCTTCATCGTTACGGTCGCGGTCACCGCCGTGACCCGGCCGCGCGCGGAGCGGGATCTCGCGGGATTGGTCTACTCGCTCACCCCGCGTATACGCCCGGCGGCCGGTGAGCGATGGTATGCGCGGCCCGCCGTGCTGGGGGCCGCTGTGCTCGCGGGCGCGATCGTTCTCAACTTCATTTTCAGGTAGGCGCCATGGGACTCGATATCCGCATTCCGATCGGCAGCCTGTTCGTCGTGCTGGGGGCGCTCCTTGCGGGCTACGGCCTTATCAGCAACCCGACGATCTATCAGCGCTCCCTGGGACTGGACATCAACCTCTGGTGGGGCGTGGTGCTGCTCGTCTTCGGGCTGGCGATGCTGGCGTTGGCCTGGCGGTCGGCGGCAAGGGCGCGCAGGCAGCTCGCGCCACCATGAGACGCTCATCCCTGCTGCCGGTAGCTGTTACGTTGCTCGGGCTCCTGCTCGTCGCTCCCGGGTGCCCTGGAGCGCTGGTCGACGCAGCGGGCGCAGTCGTGGTATGCCGCCCAGCCCTGGATCCTGGGCAGCAACTATGTGCCGGCCGATGCCGTCAACGAGCTGCAGATGTGGCAGGCGGCGACGTTCGATCCACAACGGATCGACGTCGAGCTCGGTTGGGCGCAGGGTCTTGGCATCAATACCATGAGGGTGTTTCTGCACAATCTGCTGTGGCAGCAGGATCCGAGCGGCTTCAAGCAGCGGATCCGGACCTTTCTGCGGATCGCCGCCCGCCGGTCCCCGGCGTACACAACTCGGGTTGGGTGCAGGCGCCGGGCGCGGCAATGCTGGACGACCCGCAGCAGTACGGCCGTCTCGAAGCGTATGTAAAGGACATCGTCGGAACTTTCGCCCGCGACAGCCGCGTCCGTGCCTGGGATGTCTGGAACGAGCCCGACAATTTTCTCGGTGGCAGCGACGCCGTTTATCAGGGAGAGCCGAAAGACAAGTTCCAGCGGGTGGCGACGCTGCTGCCGAAGGTTTTCGCCTGGGCGCGCAGCGAGCGCCCGCTCCAGCCTCTTACCAGCGGCCTGTGGCACGATTCCGACTGGAGCAAGGTCACGGGTCTGAACGTCGTGGAGCGGACGCAGATCACCGAGTCGGACGTCCTGAGTTTCCACAACTATGAATGGCCCGAGAGCTTTCTGGCGCGGGTCAGGCAGCTCGCAACCTACGGGCGACCGATCATCTGTACGGAATACCTGGCGCGAGACCTCGGCTCGACCATCGACAGCGTCCTGCCCGTCGGCAAAAGGATGAACGTAGGGATGATCAATTGGGGTTTCGTCGTCGGCAAGACGCAGACCAACTTGCCGTGGGACTCCTGGCAACGGCCCTACGTTCTCATGCAGCCGGGGGTCTGGCACCACGAGCCGATGGGACGCCCTACCGTGAGCGCGAGGCCGAGATCCTGCGCTCGCCGAGCGCCGCACCGAAGGGCGTGGTGCCCGAGACGCTGCGGCTCGGTGCCTCCGCTTCGCGCTGAGCCGACAGCTCCTTCTCGCGGTAGGCGGCCCGCATCGCGGGCGTGAGCTTCGGCAGCTGCAAGGTGAACCAGGCGGCGCCGACGATGCAGAAGGTGCCAGTCAGCATGACGGTGTGCGGTGCACCGATGTGCTGAGCGAGCGCGCCTGCCATGAGGCTGCCGAAGGGTGCAGCGCCGAAGAACGCCATGGTGTAGTAGCCCATGACGCGTGCGCGCTTGTCGTCGGGCACGAGCGACTGCACGATGGTATTGCAGACTGCCGCAGCTTGAATGAGGCCGAAGCCCACCACGACCATCAGGATGAGCGACAGCCACAGGACATGCGACAGGCCGAAAAGGATCAGGCCGACACCAAGCAGGGCGACCGCCGCCTGCAGCGTCCGCGTGAGCCCCTTGACGGACTTGCGCATCGCGAGGGCGAGCGCGGAGCAGAAGGCCCCGGCACCCGAGGCGGCGGTGAGCCAGCCGAGAGTATGAGCATCTCCGTGCAGCACGTTGCCCGCAAAGACGGGTAGCAGCACCGAATACGGCCAGCCCATGAGACAAGTCAGCGCCAGCAGCAGCAGCACCGTGCGGATCGGCCTAAAGCCGCGTACGTAGTCCCAGCCCTCACGCAGCTCCTGCAACAGGCTGCTCTCAGACGGCCCACGGCCGCTCAGCGCCGCCAACCGCATGAGCAGCAGCGAGCCGATCACTGCGAGATACGACACGCCGTCGATGAGGAAGCACCAGCCCTCGCCGAGCGTTGCGATGATGAGGCCGCCGATCGCGGGGCCGATGAGCCGTGCGCCGTTGACCATCGAGGAGTTGATGGCGATGGCGTTGGCGAGATCGCCGCGGTCCTCCACCATCTGGACGAGGAAGGACTGGCGGCCCGGCATGTCGAAGGCGTTGATCAGACCCTGGAACATCATGAGGGCGATGATCTCGCCGAGCGTGATGACACGCGTCAGCGTCAACGCCGCGAGCGCCAGAGACTGAAGCGCCGCGGCCGCCTGGGTGACGACCAGAAGTCGCCGCCGCTCCAGGCGCTCCACCCACACGGCGGCGAAAGGCCCGAGGAGGAAAGAGACGATCTGACCGGAAAAGCTGACGACGCCCAGGAGGAGGGCGGAGTGAGTGAGCCGATAGACGAGCCACGCCGTCGCGAGGCGCGTCATCCAGGTGCCGATCAGCGAGGTACTCTGGCCGAAGAAGAAGAGGCGGAAGTTGCGGTGGCGCAGCGCTCGCCAGGTATGCGAGACCGCAGCCAGCGACGACGTCCGGCCCTTTGCGGCGCCCTGCGCTCCCTCGCTCATGGCTCGAGCAGCCGCTTGAGGATGTCGCCCGCCTTGGCGAGGATCTGGCGCTGCTCGTCATCCAGTCCCGCCGTCGCCCGCGCGAGCCAGGCGCGTTTGAGGTCCTTCATGCTGCTGCGCACCACGGCGCCTTTCTCGGTCAGCGCGATGTTCACCTGCCGGCCGTCGCTCGGGTGCGGCTTGCGCTCGACGAGCTGGCGCTCTTCCAGGGTCGCCACGGCGGCACTCATGGACTGCGGCCGCATGCCTTCGGCGCGCGCAAGCTCCGCGGTGGTGGCCGGCCCTTCCCGCCCCAGGCGGCCGAGGACGGCGAATTCGGTCAGCGACAGCTCATGCTGCGCGCCCGCGGCGCGCATGTGCCTGACCAGCCGTCCGATGGTCTGGGCGAAGGCGCTTACGTCGAGGTCCCGGGTCCTTGGCATGGCGTCGATCATAGCAGATTGACAGGCAGACTGAACAGTCTACCTTCCGATAGAGCCTACGGTTGCGGCGGCTCAGCGCCGCCGCTGAGCGCGCGGTGCGGCCGCGAGATCGCTCTGGAAGGCCTCGCGGAGCCTACGCAGCCCGAGCGCGATCTGCGGCAGATCGGCGGCGCCATAACCGAAAATCAAGCCGGTGCGGTCCGGCTCGCCGAGAAAGTAGCGGGACAGCGTGTGAATACGGACGCCCATCCCGAGTGCGGCAGCCGCGGCGGCTTCAGCGTCGACGTCCGGCTTTGCAATCGCGGCTACGTGCATGCCATAGAAGGAGGGGATGGGCTCCAGCCACGGCGTCAGCTCCCGCGCCAGGGCATCGAGCAGTGCGTTGCGGCGCCGCCGGTAGATCTCGCGCATCTTGCGCACGTGGCGCGTCAGATGCCCTTCCGCTATGAAACCGGCGACACCTGCCTGGACCGGCACCGGGCTGTGCCAGTCCATGCAGTTCTTGGCCGCCACCAGCGTGGGCATGGCCCACGGCGGCGCTGCGATGTACCCCAGGCGCAGCGCCGGGAGCATGCACTTCGAGAAGGTTCCGACATAGAAGACGAGCTAGGCGGCGTCGGGGGTGCGCAGCGCCTCCAGCGTGCCCCCGTTGAATCGGAACTCCCCGTCGTAATCGTCCTCGATTATCAGCGCGCCGCGCTTGCGCGCCAGCGAGATGAGCTCGCTGCGCCGTGTCGGGGAGAGCGCCGGACCGAGGGGAAACTGGTGGGAAGGGCATACACAGATGACCTCGGCATCCGCTGGAATCGCATCCACCACGATCCCGTCCGCATCCACGCGCACCGGCACGACGCGCGCGCCGGCCGCGAGGAAAGCGGCGCGCAGCGGCGGATAACCGGGATCCTCGAGCGCGACGACAGTGCGGCCGGACGTCACGAGAGTTCGGGCCAACACATCGAACGCCTGCTGCGCGCCGGAGGTCACGAGAATGTCTTCCGGTCCGCAGACCACGGCGCGCGTCACACCGATATGGCGCGTGATCGCCTCGCGCAGCCGATAGTTGCCCTGATTGCCCTGCGGGCTGCGGAAGGCCGCTGGGCGGCGCTCCAGCAGGCGGATCTGCTTGGCGCTCACACGGCGGAAGACCTCGAAGGGAAAGAGCCGGGAATCGACCAGCGCCGGGCGGAAGTCCACCTGGCCGGAGCCCCGGCGCTCATCCCCCGGCGCCTCCCGCCAGAAGCCGATCGCGGCCGTGACATCGGGCCGCAGCCAGATCGGATTGAGCCTGGCGGCCGGCCGCAGCAGCGTCGGGACATTGCGCTGCCGGCGAGCGGGGGTCCGGGCGGCGACGAAGACACCGGAGCCGGGGCGGCTCACGACCAGCCGGTCGCTCGCGAGCCGCTCGTACACGGCTGCGGCGGTATTGCGCGAGACCCCAAGAAACGCAGCCGATTGCCGAGTGCCCGGCAGGCGCGCCCCGGCCGGCAGCCGGCCGTCGATGATGGCGGCCTTGAGCTGCTCGTAGAGGCTGCGGGAGGCGTCCCGCGAGCCCGGCCCCGGTAGATCGAGCCGCAGCTCAAATAAAGGCTCGGTCACCCGCGGCGCTCCGGAACGATGGCCCACTGCTTTTTCCCCCAACCGGCCCTTCAGATGCGGCGGCCTGTGCGCGAATCTCTACGGCATTGTAAACGGAGGACTACATGACCCGGACAAAGCGTTTCGGCGGCAAGCTGACCGCCGCCCTGTGTGTACTGACCTTCATGGCGATGCTCGGCTGCCAGCCCTCGCTGGCCAAAGGCTCGGCGCCACCCGAGGATCAACAGCATGCGTTCGATTTCCACTTCGGCACCTGGCGGACCCACATCCTGAGTCGCACTTCGACGACCACGTGGGAAAAAATGACCGGCACGGTGATCGACCAGCCCTTGTGGAAGGGGAAGGCCAATCTGGAGAAGATCGAGGCCTCCGGGTCCGGAAGCCATTTTCAGGGATTGACGCTGTTTCTTTATGATCCGAAGACCGGTCAGTGGAGCCAGCAGTTCGCCGGCAGCAGCGACGGCATCATCTCGGAGCCCGTATATGGTGAATTCGCGAACGGGCGCGGTGTGTTCTACGGCTGGAGCGGCGGCGCCGGCGACAAGAAAGTACTGGAGCGGGACATCTGGTCCAACATCACGCCGAATTCCTATCATTTCGAGATCGCCTCATCGGCCGACGGCGGCAAGACGTGGACGAAGGAGTTCATCGCGCAGCTCACCCGGCTGAAGCAGGATCCCGACTACGATACGGCCTACACTCCCGGCAACGATTCCGAGCACGACTACGATTTCAACATGGGACACTGGAACACCCGGATACGCGCAGTCGTGAATCCGCTATCCGCGCCAAACGTGTGGAGCAATCTCCAGGGAACGCACATGGTCTATCGCGTGTGGGGCGACTGGGCCAACATAGGCCAGCTCGAAGTCGACGGCCCGGGCGGCCACATCGAGGACCTGGCGCTGCGCACGTATGATCGCAAGACGCATCAGTGGCGGGTTTATTTCGCCAACAGCGAGACCGGGACTCTCGACCCACCCATGGTCGGTGAATTCAAGAACGGCGTCGGTACCTTCGTGTTTCTGGACGAGATGGAGGGCAAGACCGTGCTGGTGCGCAATGTCTGGTCGGACATCACATCGAAGTCCTGTCACCAGGACTGGGCCATCTCGACGGACGGCGGCAAGACCTGGATACCGACCTGGATCTCTACGGACACGCTCGGGAGCTGAGGCTCCCGGGCGCGGCGGGGCCGGCTCATCGATGGGCCGGCGACTGTTCCTGCAGGCTGCCGCACTCGATCTCTCGTAGCAGCTCGCGAACCTCTTCGGTGGTGCATTGGCCCTCATCGAGGAGCGCGCCGAGCAGGCCCTCGAGGTAGGTGCCCACCGCCACCGCCACCGCGGTCGCCGGATAACGGTCGAAGCTCATCATGAGCTCGTCCAACTCCTGGATACATTCCTCGACCGCGGCTTCATCGTCCGATTCATCGATCAGGGACATGGCGATCTCTCCAATCCGCGACTGGTTCTCGACTCGAGAATAGCGTGCCTCGGGCGGAGGCGGGAACGTGCATTTCTCTACAAACACGGAGGCAAATGCAATTCCAATCGCCACTGGCGTCTCTACACTGGCCAACATGCCATCCGGCATATGCGCCTAACACCAGGAGCCGCCATGAAAAGTTTCACCCTGACCGCCATCGGCAATCTATCGCGTAATCCCGAGCTGACCGTCAAGGGCGATCGCACCTACGCGAAGTTCTGCCTGATCGGCAACGACTACG
Organism: Steroidobacteraceae bacterium; assembly: GCA_050738635.1. Lineage (GTDB taxonomy): Bacteria > Pseudomonadota > Gammaproteobacteria > Steroidobacterales > Steroidobacteraceae > 13-2-20CM-66-19. Next base: position 22,194 of record JBOIAB010000058.1, on the reverse strand, counting down.
CCGGCAAAGACGAGGAGGGCGGAGCACGTGAGATCGCCACCAGCATCTTCTTCACGGCCTTCGGTCCGCTGGGAGAGACGATAGCGCGCGCCGCTCGCAAGGGCGATCAGCTCATCGTCGATGCGCAGGTGCGCGCCGACAATTGGACCGACAAAGACGGCGAGCGCCACTACGACTACAGCTTCGTCGTACAGGGCTTCCGGTTCGGGGCCCCGGGCAAGGCCAAGCGGGAGGAGCGCGCGGGCCGGATGTCGGAGGAGCCGCAACGGCTCGCTGCGAGCGCGTAGCAAGTCGGAGCGGACCGGCGGTCAGTTGGCGCCCTGCGTCGCTAGCCGCCGAGCCGCGCAGTGATGGCCAATCCACCGAACAGAAAACGCGAGTAGGAAGGAGAGAGCTATGTTACCGCGAATTTCCCCGGCGCCGGCGCACGCGCTGTCACCGGCCGCCGTCGCAGCCGCCGCGGCGCTCGCCGCACTGATCGTATCCCGGCCGGTCTTTGCCCAGGCGACCTCGCCCTTTTTGACCGGCGCCACTGCTCTTGAGAGCAACATTTTGGCCTGGCTGACCCCCATCGCCATCATTCTGGTCATGGTGCTGGGCGCTATGGCGATGGCTAACCGAATTTCGTGGGGTTGGTGTGTAGGGGCGATTTTGGGAATTGCCATCGCATTCGGCGCACCACAAATCGTCTCGTGGGTGCGGGGAATGTTCGGCGTCTGATGGAGAAGGGAAAATGGACAGAGCAACTCGTGGCCTCAAAAAAGACCCGCTGTTCGTCGGTGTAACGCGGCCGGCAATGCGCTGGGGAGTCACCTACTCGGCGCTGCTTTTTAACCTGGTGTTTACTCTCGAGGCGTTTCTCGTCACGAGGAATCTCCTGACGCTGCTCGTTGCGTTACCCATCCATGGCGCGGGCGTGCTGCTCTGCGGCCGCGACGCGCGGTTCTTCGACCTGCTGCTCCTCTGGGGGCGGACGCGCCTGCCTGCGCTGCTTGCCAATGGGCACTGGTGGGGCGCGAGCAGCTATAGCCCACTCGGTCTCGATCTGCCGCGCTCCTCTGGGCTACGCCGGGCTGATGCCGTGTTCATAATTCCCAATCGTATGCAGTGGGAGCGACCTTCGTGCTGAGCGAAAGTCGAATCGCCGCCGTGCATCGTGAGCTGACCGCGGATCGCCATATCCCCTACTCGGCGCACGTGGCGCCGGAAGTCGTCAGGACCGTTTGCGGCGATTACCTGCAGGTATTTCGCTTGGGCGGCGCCAGCTTCGAGAGTGCGGACATCGATCAACTCAATGTCTGGCATGAGAAGCTGAACGTTCTCTGGCGCAATCTAGCGGCACCTGGTATCGCGCTCTGGAGTCACGTCATCCGATGTCGTGAGACTCCACGGCCGTCGACGGTCGCGTCAGAGGGGTTTGCCGCCACTCTCAATGACAAGTACAGCAGCCGCCTCGCGGGAGAGGTCCTCATGGTGAATGAGCTCTACCTGGCGGTGCTCTATCGCCCGGCGGCAGGGCGGGCCGCCGGCTTCCTCTCGGGTGGCATCAGTCGGCTGAAGGCTGCGAGCCCACGCCTGGAAATCGCCGATGCCCTCGAGGCGTGCCGCAAGGTGGCGCAGACGCTGTGCGCTTCGCTGGCGCGATACGAGCCGGAAATCCTCAGCTGTTATCAGCACTCGGGCCGCTGGTATTCATCGCTCCTCGAGTATCTCGCGCTGCTCGTCACCGGCGAGCGATTGCCAATGCCGCTGCCTCGGGGCCCCCTGAGTGCGGCGCTTGCGACTGCGCGCCTCTGTTTCGGCGGGGAGGTTGTGGAGTATCGTGCGGCGACGAATACCCGTGTCGGGGCGATGCTCGGGATCAAGGAGTATCCGACACCAAGCGTAACCGGCATGCTCGACCGGCTGCTGAGCGCTCCATTTGCTTTCGTGCTAACCCAGTCCTTCGCTTTTCTTTCCAAGGCGAATGGACAGGCGTTGCTCATGCGCCAGATCAATCGCATGGCCAACGCGGGCGACTTCGCGCGGTCGCAAGCGGAGGAGCTGGGCGAGGCGCTGGATGCGCTCACGAGCAATGAGTTCGTGATAGGCGACCATCACTTCACGCTGCAAGTGCTCGCCGCCCCGGACGAAATCTCAGAAGGTCGCCCCCGGGAAGAGCGTTTGCGCACTCTGAACGATTGCGTTGCTCGGGCACGCGCCATCCTCGCGGATACTGGCATGACCGTCGCGCGCGAAGACTTGGCGCTCGAGGCCGCGTTCTGGTCACAGTTGCCAGGCAGCTTCCAGCTGCGAACCCGCAAGGCACCGATCACCTCGCGCAATTTCGCGGCCCTTGTGCCTTTTCACAATTTTCCGCCAGGGCGTGCCGCCGGCAACCATTGGGGAGAGGCGCTCGCTCTCTTTCCGACGCGCGCGCATTCGGCTTATTACTTTTCTATGCACGCCAGCGATCCATCGGACGGCAACAGCCGGCGCGACGCCGGCCATACTTTCATCTGCGGCCCTACCGGTTCGGGCAAGACTGTGCTAATCGGATTCCTCGTGGCGATGCTCGCGCGCCAGGGTGCCACGCAGGTCGTGCTCGATAAAGACCGCGGACTCGAGCGCCTGGTGCTGGCGCTCGGCGGCGAGTATCTGACGCTGCGCAATGGGCACGCCACGGGCTTCAACCCTCTGCAGCTGCCGGCAGGTCCAGCTCATCTGGAATTCCTCCGCAGCTGGCTGCAGGTTCTTGCCCGCCAGTCCGGTGCGCGGCCTCTCAATGTCCGCGAGCAGCGCGACTTGGATCAGGCACTGCATGGCGTGTTGACACTCTCGCCGGACGCGCGGCGCCTATCGCGGCTGTTGGAGTTCCTCGATCCCACCGATCCGGAGGGTCTGCATGCGCGGCTCGGCCGTTGGTGCGAGGCGGCGGAGGGCGGGTACGCGTGCGTGTTCGACAATGCGTGCGACTCGGTCATCGGGCGCCTGCAAGGTCAGCCGGTGCTCGGGTTCGACGTCACCGAATTTCTGGACAACGACATCGTCCGTGCTCCAGTCACCATGTATCTCTTCCATCTCGTACGCCAGATGCTTGATGGCCGGCGGCTCGTGTGCTGGATGGACGAGTTCTGGCGACTGATTCAGGACCCTGCATTCGAGAGTTTCGCCAAGGACGGGCCAAAGACCTGGCGGAAGCTGAACGCCGTCATGTGCCTTGCGACGCAGAGCCCAAGTGACGTCCTCGAAAGCCCCATCAGCCGCACGATCATAGAGCAGACGCCGACGAAGATTTTCTTTCCGAATGCAGACGCCGCGCCAGAAGAATACACCTCGGGCTTCGGTCTGACGAATCGCGAGCTCACCATCATCAAAGAGGAACTCGAGCCAGGGGCTCGGGCATTCCTCGTGAAGCAGGGGCATCAGAGTGTTGTCTGCCACCTGGACCTCCAAGGTTTCGAATCGGAGCTCGAGGTTCTGTCCGCGCGCGCGGCGCGCCATTGAGCGAGGAATGTGTCATGCGATCCGTCAAGCCTTCATTGATGATCATCATTCTCGCCTTCCTGGCGGCCGCTCCGGCGGCGGATGCCCAATTCGCGGTGATCGACGTCGCCGCAGTCACTCAGCTGGTGACCGAGGTGCAAAATCTCGAGCAGGCGCTCGCCGTAGCGCGCAGTCATCTCGCGGAGGCGGAGACTGAATTGCGCTCAATGACCGGCGATCGCGGTATGGAGCAACTGCTCGCAGGGCTAAACCGCAACTACCTTCCAACTGATTGGGCGCAGCTCACCGCGGCCGTCAACAGCAGCAGCTCAGCTTACGCGGCTCTGTCGCGCGCCATCCAGGAAGCCATCAGCGAAGAGACGGTACTGACGGCCCAGCAGTTCGCCAAGCTATCTCCAGATACGCAGCAGCAGGTGGCGACCGACCGCGGAACCGCAGCCTTGTTGCAAGGCGTCGCGCGCCAGGCGCTCGCAAACGCGAGCGGTCGCTTCGCCGATCTCCAGCAGCTCGTCAATGCCATCGGCACGGCGAGCGATCAGAAGGGGATCCTGGACCTCAACGCCCGAATCGGCGCCGAGCAGGCGATGCTGGAGAACGAGCAGACGAAGCTCGTCGTGCTGATCGCGACCGCTGAGGCGCAGCGCTGGGCGGATGAGGAGCAGGGCCGCGAGCGGGCCATCGCGGGCCAGGGGCAGTTCGCGACGCGATTTCAGCCGACCCCGTAATCGCCGGATTCCATCATGGATTTCTTCCAGACGTTTGCAACGTGGCTGAGCAGAGAGCTCGCGAGCTACATCGGTCAGAACACGGCGCGCGTGGCATCAATTCTCGAGCCGGCCGTTGTCACGCTGGGAACTGTGTACGTGATGATCTGGGGATACCTGCAGCTTACCGGACGGATTGAGGAGCCGTTCGCCGCCGGCGCGAAGCGCATCGCGACCCTTGCGGTAGTCTTCGGGGTCGGCCTGCATTTGTGGCTGTATAACACCCTTCTGGTCGATACGTTCTACAACGCACCGACGGAATTCGCCGCCGCCGTCGCCGGAGCTTCCGATCCGGTCCATACCATCGATGCGATTTGGAACCACGGCGGCGCAGTTGCAGACCAGTTATTTCGCGGTGGCACGGGTTGGGGCCGCATCGGATTCGCCATCTCGGGCGCTGTGGCCTGGGGGCTAGTCGGTCTGCTGTGCGTTTACACGATGTTCCTGCTGGCACTGTCGAGCATAGCTCTTTCGGTCCTTCTGACCCTGGGACCGTTCTTCGTGGCGCTGCTACTTTTCGACCAGACCCGCAGGTTCTTCGAAGCGTGGCTGGCGCAAATGGCCAACTACGCGCTGATCACGATCCTCACGGTGATGGTGTCCACTCTGCTGCTGCAGTTGGTCGCAAACTACGCGCAGCAGACCGCCGCCCTGGGTACGGCAGTCACGATCGACGATGCGCTGAATATGCTGCTCGCGACTGTCCTGGTGCTGCTCTTCCTGCGACAGATCATGCCGATCGCCGCCGGGCTTGCCGGGGGGGTCGCGCTCAACAGCATGGGAGCGGTGAGTCGCACGCTAAGAACACCTGCGAAGGCGGTCGTCACCGGCTTGGCGGCGCTGGGAGGGGCATCATGAAAATCGGCGCGTTGCTGCTTGCGTTACTGCTTCTAACCGGCTGCGCCTCACGTCCCCCGAGCTGTGGTCGGCGATTCACCGCTATAAACGCGCAGTTTCAAAGCGGCGCGCACCCGCGGATGCATAAGCCATGAGCACGGATCGAGCACTTCAGGCGTATCTCGCAGAGGCCGCCTCCTGGGATGCTGATCGAATGGTACAGGAGCGTCGCGCTGCAGCTGTCGCATGGCGCGCGGCGGCTGTCGGGTGGCTGTGCGCGGTTGCAAGTGCCGTGGCACTGGTTCTCCTCATGCCTCTGAAGCGCGTGCAGCCTTATGTGATTCGCGTCGACAACTCCACCGGAGTTGTCGATGTAGTCCCGGCGTACTCCGGGCATGTCTCATTCGGCGAAGTTGTGAGCCGCTACTTTCTGGCTCACTACATCACGGTGTGCGAGCAATTCGATTACGCGATGGCGGAGAGGGATTACGAGGAGTGTGGCGCCTTCAATTCCGTGCGACTCAACCAGGCGAGGTATACGAATTGGAGCCGGGCGAATCCGAGTTCGCCGCTGAACGTGCATAAGGATGGTAGCACCGAGACGGTTCGCATCGAATCGGTCAGTTTTTTCAGGCGTGCGAACGGCGCTTCCGACCTTGCGCAGGTGCGCTACGCGCTCATCGAGCGTCAGGCGGGAGGTGTCGCCGGACGCGTCACGCACTGGATCGCCAGCATCGAGTACAGCTACGGGAAGCCCCCGGATGATCCGCGGGTACGCAGCTTGAATCCACTGGGATTCGAGGTGACGGACGTTGGCGTCGAGCCTGAGGTGTTGGGAGCGGGGCAGGAGTCGTCCGGCAGCCGATGAGGATGTACGAGGAGCGAACTCATGAAGGGTCAATCACAGCTTATGTCCGTGGGGGTCGGGTGTATCTGCTGTCTCGCGCTCGCCCTAGTGCGGGCGCAGACCCCGCAACCCATTTTGCGACCAGATCCGCGGATACGTGTGGCCCCCTATAGGCCCGACGTCGTTTATCGACTGAGGGGCTACCTCGGCTACCAGATCGACATCACCTTCGCCGTCGGGGAGCGTTTTGCCGGGATCGGCGTCGGCGACTCGAAGGGGATCACGTTTGCGGCTGACGCCAATCACCTATTTCTCAAACCCAGGGCATCTCATGTGGCCACTAACCTCACCGTGCTGACCAATCGGCGGACCTATCTCTTCGATTACGAGACAGACCCTGTGCCGCCGGACCAGAGCGGTGCGGATGTCATCTATGCTTTGCGATTCGAATACGCGGCAACATCGACGCCCCGCGGGTTGCTCGCGCCGTCGCAGGTCGAAAAAGATCTGCTCGCCGCGCAGAGCGCTCGGGCGCGCAACTACAATTACTGGTACTGCGGCGCGCCGTCTCTGAAGCCAGTCGCTGCATGGGACGATGGCGTGCAGACTACGCTGGCCTTCGGTGTGCATACCGAGCTACCGGCGGTCTTCGCTTTGAATGAGGACGGCAGCGAATCTCTGGTGAATTTCGACGTGCAGGCGGGCCGGATCGTCGTTCAGCGTGTCGCCCGACGACTGATTGTCCGACGTGGGCGGCTGACCGGATGCATCGTCGACAGGGCCTTCGCGGGAGGCGGGGAGCGGCTGTCGTCCGAAACGATAGCTCCTAACGTGCAACGCATCACGCGAAGATCCGGTCGTGGAGGCGAACCGTGATCCGCTTGCCGTGGCGCCGGCGCCTACAGGCCGAGCCGACAGAGTCGCAAGACAAAGCGGCGGCCGCGATTCACGGCGAGCGCGAGAGGTTCATCGCGGGCGGCGCCCGGTCCTTGCAGTCGCGAATGCCCACTGTGCTCGCAGCCGGCTTGATGAGCAGCGTAGGCGTTGGCATGTTGGTATGGTATTACGCCGAGGCGCTGTCTCGGCCGACTGCGGCGCGCACGCTGGCGCAAGAGGCAGTGCCGCAGTCTGCTGGCGAAGGGATGAGCCTCCCTACGTTCGGGGACATTGCCCCACCGCCGGCGCCGAGGTCCGATGTTCTTCCATCGAAAGTGCGGCTGGTGCCCTTGATGGCCACACTCACATCAGCCGACAAAGGCCAAAGCGCCGGAGTGGTCTCGGTACCGCTTGATCCCTCGCTCGAGCCGCCGTTGGGTCGAGCTACCGCAGGACTGGCGCGCTACTCGAGCGGCTATTCGCATCCGCCGTTGCATCAACGGGAGCTCGATCGCAGATTGTCAGGTGAAGTATTCGTAAGCGGATCGAGCCGCGCATCGTCCAATTTCGCGGCTGCCGGCGGCGGCGAGGGGCCGGCTATGGGCCCCTCTGACGGTAACCCCCAGGCGCAGCTGCCGGCAATCCGCCCGCATCGTGACGCGTTGCAGACACTCCTTGCCCCCGTCGTACTGAGTGCGACGCGCGCGCAGTTGGTGCCCACGCAGCGTCTTTTACTTCCCAAAGGCGCGTTCATCGACTGTACCCTGGAGACCGCAATCGACTCGACACTGCCGGGCATGACGACTTGTATCACCGCAACCGATACGTTCGGTGCTGATGGTATGGTCGTGCTCCTCGAGCGCGGCACCAAGCTGATCGGGGAGACTCGTGGCGAGGTGGGTCAGGGTCAGGCACGTGTGTTCGTCGCGTGGACGGAGGCGCGCACGCCGTCTGGTGTCGTTGTGCCGCTCGATTCGCCTGGAACGGATTCGCTCGGACGTTCCGGATTCGATGGTACGGTCAATCGCCATTTCTGGCAGCGCTTCGGCGCCGCAGCGCTGGTCTCCACGATCGATGGCGTCGTGCAGTCGCAAGTACAGTCGTCGTCCCGCAGTGGCACGGTCGTCCTCGATCCGACCGCTTCGGAGGATGTGCTCAACGATATTCTGCGGAGCACGGTCAACATCCCTCCCACTATCCGGGTGCGCAACGGTGCTCGCATCCAAGTGCTGGTCGCCCGAGATCTCGATTTCAGACCTGTCTATGAGCTCGAGCCCCGGTGAATACGCGTCTGCGCTCGAGCTTACCCTGCGACCGCTGCGTTCTCTGCTCGCGAGGCCAGACGTGATGGAGATCTGCATCAATCGGCCATCGGAGGTCTTTCTGGAGACGCGCGCCGGTTGGCGCCGCGAACCGGCCGCCTACGCGGACCTCGGCTGGTGCTACCGACTCGCCAAGCTGGTGGCGAATTACAGCCGGCAGAGGATCGATGAGACATCGCCGCTCCTTTCGGCTTCGCTTCCAAGCGGCGAGCGCGTGCAGATAGCATTGCCACCGGCAACCACTCGAGGTTGCGTGGCCGTCAATATCCGACGTCCCTCGGAGGAGGTCTGGTCGGTCGGGGAGCTCGCGCAGCGCGGGATATTCCGGCGCACGCGCGCCGCCAGTGCTGGACCGGAAGAGATCGATGTCGAGCTCGGTGGTCTCCTCGCGCAACGCCGGTACGAAGCGTTCATGAGCCTGGCGGTGCGCAGCAGGCGCAATATCCTGGTCTCGGGTCCGACCGGCTCCGGCAAGACTACCTGGACCAAGGCACTGATCCGCGAGATTCCCGCGCACGAGAGGCTGGTCACCATCGAGGATGCTCCAGAGCTCGTCCTCGACTCGCATCCCAACCACGTGCGGCTCTTCTACAGCAAGGACGATCAGGGACTGTCCCGCGTCACGCCGAAGCAGCTGCTCGAGGCCACTTTGAGAATGAAGCCGGATCGCATACTGCTTGCGGAGCTGCGGGCGGAGGAGGCATTCGATTATCTTCGCAACGTCAATTCCGGACACCCCGGGTCGATCACCAGCGTCCATGCCTCGAGCGCGGCGCTGGCCTTCGAGCAGCTGGTGTTGCTCGTCAAGCAGAGCGAAGGTGGGCGGCGGCTGGAGCGAAGCGACATCCGCAGCCTTTTGCGACGGCTCATCGACGTTGTCATTCAGTGCGGCGTGGAGCGACACGAGCGGTTCATCAAGGAAATCTGGTATCGACCGCGGTCCATTGCGCCGGCAGCTTCTTCAGCCGTTATAGCGCCCGGGGAGCGTAGCGGATGCTAAGGGAGATCGGCTCTGCGGGCCATGAGCTGCTGCGCGGGTGGTCGGGGCTCGCGCTGGACTTCGCGACCGTGCAGGCACCGATGTGGATGGCGATGGCGCGCGGACGCGCGCAGTTGCGGGCGTTCCTGGCCTCGCCAGTGTTGGCGGGAACGATCACGGCCGCAACGGGGATTGGAGTGTCACTGGCGGAACCGCTCCTGCACGCGATGCATGTAGCCAACGGTGGCCTACTGGAGTTCGCGATTGGCGGCACTGTTGGGGGGTTTCTGGGCCAGCGCGGCGGACGCCTGCTTGCCCGATCCAAGGAGGCTGGGCAGAGCTACATCAGGGGTGCGACGGTTGTCTCGCTAGAGCAGACCACGCAGCCGCGACATGGGGGGCATGGACGAAAGCTAGAGCGTGGCGTCTCGAGAGGGGTCACGCTTGCCGGCATTCCGCTTCCATCCGGGGATGAAACCAAACATTTCAAGCTGATCGGCACGACTGGTGCGGGTAAGAGTACGGCCATTGCCGAGCTGCTATCGGGAGCGCTGGGCCGGGGCGATCGTGCCGTCATTGCCGATCCGGACGGCGGCTACATGAGGCGCTTTTTCGATGCGAGCCGGGGCGATGTGATTCTCAGCCCGTTCGAGGCCGGGGGCGCCAAATGGGATCTCTTCGGCGAGATCCGCGAGGACTACGACATTGATCAGCTTGCTCTCGCTCTCATACCGGATCACGAGGGTCAGGACCGGAGCTGGCGTGGCTATGCGCGTACGCTTTTCTCCGCGGTGACCAGCCAAGCGCGGGCTGCCGGCGTGACGGACGTGAAGACGCTCTTCGAGCTGCTCATCGTCTCCAGGAAGAGCGAGCTCGGGCTGCTGGTTGCTGGTACCCCGGCGCAGCCCTTCTTCGAGGAACACAACGACAAGATGCTGGATTCCATCCGTTCCGTGTTGGGCTCCGCCATCGGTGCGCTGCAGCACGTCGCGCGGCAGGAGTCGCCGCCGCTTTCGGTCAAGCAATGGGTGAGGTCGGGCAGCGGCACGCTCTTCATTCCGTATCGGGCCGGACAGATTGCGGCGCTGCGGTCGACGGTCTCGGCCTGGATGCGCCTCGCCATCTTCGAGGCGATGAGCCAACCGACCAACGAGTCCGGTGACGGACGCATGCAGGGTCAGAGGCTATGGTTCGTCATCGATGAGCTCGATGCGCTGGGCCAGATCGATGGTCTGAAGGATGCGCTCGCGCGGCTGCGCAAATTTGGTGGACGCTGCGTCCTCGGCTTTCAGTCGGTCGCGCAGGTTTCCAGTACCTATGGCAAAGGTGAAGCACAGACCATCGTCGAAAACTGCGGAAATTCTCTCATCCTTCGCTGCTCAGCGAGCGAGCACGGCGGCACATCGCAGTTCGCCTCCAGACTTATCGGCCAGCGCGAGGTCGTGCGGATCTCCCGCTCCAGGTCCCGCCGCCCCTCGGACTTCCTGCCGTCGGTCACCGAGTCGGAGCACCGCCAGATCGAGCCGGCAGTGATGGACTCTGAGATCGAGCGACTGGCGGACCTCGCCGGATTCCTCAAACTCGCCTCCCGCCCCGATTGGCTGCGGGTCACCTTGCGTGTTCCCGAGCGTGCGCGCGAGCGCGGCCGTGCGACTGGCGCGCGGGCCCCGACGGTGCCCGATCCGAGTTGCGCAGCTGAGGCCTCGCGGGCCAATAGGCAGCTGGCAGATGGGTCAACCAGAGAGCGGCCCGACGGAAGCGCTTTTCAAGATGCATGGGAACATGACTGAGGGACGAATGAGCGACGAGGCGATGAAGCTCGGTCTGTTGATGGAGGCAGCGCAGGCGCAGCAGCGCCTCGGTCAGGAGAGTCTCGAGCGGCTAGCGGCCCATACTCGTGACCTGGACGCCGTCGTGAGAGATGAGGTCCGCAGGACGGTGATCGAGGCCCTCGGAAACGTAGGAAGCGAGAGCCGACGTGCCACTGAATCACTACAGCGCATGCGCCGGGCGGCCAACGTGCGGACGCTATTGTGGACGGTCGCCATTGCGATGGTCTGCTCGGGCGTCGCCATGGGTGAGGCGTGGTGGGTGCTGCCCTCACAACGTGAGATAGCGGCTCTACGCGCTCGGCGCGCCGAGCTTACAGCTAACATTGCCCGTTTGCAGCAGCGTGGTGGCATGCTCGACATCAAAACGTGCGGCGCGCGAGCGAGGTTGTGCGTCCGGGTCGATCGGAATGCCCCCGCCTATGGGTCCGGTGCTGACTATTTGGTTGTCAAGGGTTACTGAAGGGGGGCGTCATGTTAGCTCCATGGATGGGATCCTGGAATCTTGCCGCCGTGCACCACCCAATCATAGAGGTCGCGCTTGCCATGGCGCTATTCGTCGCTGTCCTGCTTGCGCGGCGGTCGAGTACCCGGGAAGCGCACAAGCGGGGCGCAAGAATACTCGACGGCAGCGTGGCGCGGCGACGCACCGCACGCCTACAGCTCGTTCGGCTGCAGCCGCAGCTCACGATTGCGGGCGTGGGCATTGCACGGGGTGATGAGGTCAAGCATTTCAAGCTGATCGGCACCACCGGAACCGGTAAGTCGACCGCTATCCGGGAGCTGATAGCGGGCGCGCTCGATCGCGGTGATCGCGCAGTCATCACCGATCCAGACGGCGGCTATCTCGGGCGCTATCACGATCCCGGGCGGGGTGATGTCATTCTGAACCCGTTCGACTCGCGCTCGTTGCAGTGGGATCCCTTTGCGGAAGTCCGCGAGCCGTACGATGCTGAGCAGCTCGCCAGCAGTCTGATTCCTTCAACCGAAGACGCGTCCGGGAGGGAATGGCGCGGTTACGCGCGTACCTTCCTCGCCGCAGTGGTGCGCCGCTGTCACGAGGTCGGTCACCGGAATGCCGCCGAGCTGTGGCGGTTGATTGCCACGGCGCCGAGCGCCGAGCTCCGGCCGATCGTCGCCGACACGCCGGCCCAACCTTTTCTGGAACCGGAGAACGCGCGCATGTTCGGGTCGATACGCTCCGTCGCGGGTTCGGCGACGGCCGCTCTGGAGCATGTGCAGGCGCAGCGCGCGCGGCCGTTTTCGGTGCGCGATTGGATCGGCAGCGGCCACGGCGCGCTGTTTTTGCCGTACCAGGCCAATCAGATTGCGGCGTTGCGCACCGTGATAGCAACGTGGGTGCGGCTTGCCATCTTCGAGATCATGTGCGATGAGGGACACGACCGCCGTCTATGGCTGATAGTCGATGAGTTGGATGCCCTCGGAGCCATTGACGGCCTGAAAGATGCACTGGCACGGTTGCGGAAATTCGGTGGCCGTTGCGTTCTCGGGTTCCAATCGCTTGCGCAAGTCTCAAGCACGTACGGTGCGTGGGAAGCACAAACCATCGTGGAGAACTGCGGCAACACTCTGATCCTCCGCTGTTCTGCGAGTGAGCATGGCGGTACGGCACTGTTTGCCTCCCGGCTGATAGGCGAGCGGGAAGTCGTGCGCCGGAGCACCTCACGGGGCCGAGACGGGAGCGGATTTCCCGTAAGCCGCGGCTGGCGACATTCCACGAACATCAGTGAGCAGCGAGTCACGGAATCAGCCGTACTGGCCTCGGAGCTCGAGCAACTACCGGACCTGACCGGGTACCTGAAGACTGCCTCATCAAGCGCGTGGCTGAAAGTGCGCTTACAGCGCGAGCCTCGCTGAAGGGACGCCCACGATGGCCATTCTGCAACTGCGCGTCCAGCCGATCAGCCGTGGCGCCGGCCGTACTGCAACGAGCGCTGCCGCCTACAGGGCGGGCGAGCGGATTCGAAACGAACGCACGGGTGCCGTCTATGATCACAGCAAACGCGAGGACGTCCTGCACAAGGAAATCTTCTTACCCTCGAGCCTCGACCAGGCTGCTGATCGGATGGACTGGGCGCGTGACCGCTCGAGGCTGTGGAATGCCGCGGAGAACGCGGAAGGGCAGCGCAATTCACGTGTGGCGAGGGAATATCAGGTCGCTTTACCGGCCGAGTTATCAGCTGAGCAGCGTGTTCGCCTCGCGCGAGCCTTCTCGCGGGAAATCGCTGAACGTTACAACGTCGCGGTGGACCTTGCGGTTCATGCGCCGCGTCCGGAAGGCGATCCGCGCAATTTTCATGCGCACCTCCTGACGACGACCCGCGAGGTGACGCCGGATGGTCTGGGCCCAAAGACAGGTCTCGACCGGAACGGAGAAGTTCGTGCGGAGCTCGGGTTGCCGAAGTCCCGTCAGGAGCTCGCGGATCTGCGCAAGCGTTGGGCGGAGCTGACCAATGACGCTCTCCGCGAAGCCAACATCGAGGCGCGAGTCGATCACCGCACTCTCCAAGCGCAAGGCGTCGACCGACTGCCCAGAGCGCGGCTGCCGTGGGGCGCGTATAAGGCGGAGAAAAGAGGCGAGCGAAGCGAAATTGCGGAGCGAGTCCGAGAGCGGCACCGGCAGCGATTTGCTGCGCTGGGAGAAAAGGTACAGCGCAACGCGTATTTCGAGCGAGCCGAGATCTCGGCCGGTGTGCCACGTGACGCGGATGCTCGTGCCGAAACGAGGCACGAAAAGCCGGAGCCGCGGCCGGAGACCGCTGGACCGACGGATATGGATGCTCGGAGGCAGCAGGCAGTTCGAGACTGGTTGCAGTATCGCGCCGGCCTGGAGCCGAAAGGCGCCGGGCAGGCGCACGAGAGACCGCCACGGTACTCCATGGACGAGATTCGCCAGCGGGCTGTCGCCGCATGGCGGAGCCTGCGGGCAAGGGAGGTGGAAAGTCAACCTTCCGCGGAAAGCCCGCGAGAGCGAGAAGTTGCGCACGATCGGGGAGAGACCGAGCAGGCACGCGACACGCCGGGACTCGACGGCGAATTTTCCGGGTGAGAGCCAAGGACCAGTCAGGCACGTCAGCACGGAGAGTTTCCCGGTTCTCCCGTTCGCGGCGTGCTTCGCATACCTGCCGGGTGGGAGTGGGCCTATTTCCGAGGAGGGGCGGCTGTTATGTGCGCGGCTGAAGGCCGCGAACGTGATTTGGCTGCCCCGTCTCGCCGCCGGGGTCTGGTTGGAGACGGTCGGGCGCGGACGGTTTTCGCCCGCTTTGGGTGACCGCGTCGTACTGGTCCCCGTCCCGGGCAGCGCTTCCGGGCAATGCGCGTACTGGGTCGGCGAGCGCCTCGCTTGGTGCCTGAAGGAGATCGGGTTGGCGGGGGAGGTATGGCCCGTCTTACGTCGCCAACACCCGGTCAGGAAATCCGCCTGCGCGGCGCCTGGCGAGCGTCCGTCGGTCCTCGAGCACTACGCTTCGTTTGCTGTCGAGCGGACACTGTGCACCAAGGGATATCTCCAGGGCCTGAGCGGGCGTCGGGAGGGCGGGCTGCGGTTGACGCTCGTCGACGACGTGATCACGCGAGGCCGCACCATGATTGCCGCCGCGCGCCGGCTGCAGGAGGCGTTTCCTGGCGCGCAGATCCGTGCATTCGCGTTTCTGCGCACTCTGCGGCCGGACGAGATGCTCCGCCAGATTCTCGACCCCTGCGAGGGTGAGGTGCGGTGGGTTTCCGGGGATGCGCGAAGATGGCCTTAGCTGGTGGGAATCCGCGGTTAAGGCGCCGCTAGTTGGGCAGGTTGGTGCTGTAGGCGAGCATGACGCCGCCCTGAACCGGCACTAGGGAGATCTCCGAGCCTTCCTGGTCTTCGCGCTCAGCGCTGCGGTTCATGACGAAATGCGCGCTCGCCATGCCGAGCGCCCCGCCTGCGACCGTGTCGGAGAGCCAATGCGCGTTGTGTCGCATGCGCAGGTAGGCGGTGCCGAACCCGACACCGTAGCCGATCACGCGGCGGACCCAGCGGTATTCCGGGTTGCCGGACTCCGCGAGCACGGTGCCAACGGCGAAGGCCAGCGTGGCGTGCTCGGAGGGAAAGGAGCTGCCGCCGCTGAACCAGTGGTTGGGGTCGGTGGTGGAATCCGGGCCCGGCCGGCGGATGATGTACTTGAAGGCGTAGGCGCTCACCAGGCTGAGCCCGCTCGATTCGAACATGTTCCAGGCCTCGCCCTCGCCGGCGTGATTGCCGATGAGGCTTGCATAGCCCCACGTGCCGACGAGGAGGGCCGCACTGGGCAGGGCGTCCGTGAGCTCGCCGGATTCCTTGGGTCCGAGGGGCGACTGGTAGCCTTGGTCGAAATGGGTGCGTGCCTGCGTATCGTAGTGATGGGCGGCGGCGATTGCCGCCAGCGCGCCGCCGAAGAACTCCCAGTCCCGGGTGTTCCAGTGCAGCGGGGCCGTGAAGTAGGCCTTTGCATCGCCAAGTGTGGTCGCGGCGAGGTCGTTGCGCTGCTGCGAATACTGGATCGGCGACCCCGGCTCCCCGGGTTGCACCGACTGCTGCGTCGCGGCCGGATCGGTAGGGGAACCGGCAGGAGGGCTCGCGTCGTGCGCGTGGGCGGTGGGGACGAAGAGGCCGAAAGGCAGGATCAGGGTCGCGCCCAGGACCAGGGCAGGGAAGGGGCCGGTTCCAGTCTTCATCCGCGGATTCTACGGGAAATGACCGGTATGTGGCGCCCGAGCTGAGGGAAGTCGGCCGCCGGCTCTCAACCCCAGTGCTGCAACACGATCACTGCCAAAGAAGCGAGCAGTGCCGGCGGCATGACGAGCACTCCCAGCCGGAGGAATGTCAGGCCATCGAGATGCACCTTCTCGCGCCGCAGCGCGATCAGCCATAGGATCGTGGCGAGCGACCCTGTCACCGACAGGTTCGGCCCCAGGTCGACACCGACCAACATAGCGTCCTTCAGTTGCACGGCGACTCGTGCCCCGACACCGAGTGATCCGGCGATCAGCGCCACCGGCAGGTTGTTCAGCACGTTGGAAGTCGCGGCGGTCGCGGCTCCGGCAGCGAGCGCGGCCACCTGTCCGGAATGCAGGGTGAGGTGGTGGAGGGACTCACCGAGCACATCGAGCAGGCCCGTGCGCCCGAGCCCGGCGACCAGGACGAACAGACCCGCCACCAGCGGGATCACCCCCCAGGAGACGCCCTTGATGATGTGCCATGGCGAGCGGCGGTCGAGAACGAGGGCGAGAGCGGTAGTAATGGCACCTGCGGCAAACGTCGGCAAGCCGAGCTTCAGGCCCGCAGCTGACGCCCAGAGCAGAGCCATGGCGGTCAGCAGGATGCCGAGGGCAGCGAGCCGCGCGCCTCGGGTCAGGGCCGGCAGCGGCATACTGCTCGTGAACGGGTTACGCAATGCCCGGCGCTGCGTGGCCCGCAACACGAAGAACGTTGCGACGATCGCGACGATCGAAGGACCCAAGAAGTCGGCGAGCCACACCGGCAGCGGGGGCAGATGACTGGCGAATACCACCAGATTCGCTGGGTTGGAGATCGGCAGCAGAAAGCTCGCCGCATTGGCGATGAAGGCACAGATGAGCAGATAGGGCAGCGGCTCGGTGTCCGCCTTCCTGGCTGCCGCATAGACCGCCGGTGTCAGGACGACCGCCGTGGCATCGTTGGACAGCAGGGCCGTCACCACGATCCCGACGAGATAGACCAGCCCGAACAGCCGCGCCGGCGCGCCGCGCGCCCAGCGCACTGCCAGCGCCGCGACCCAGTCGAAGAGGCCCTCCGCCCGCGCGAGCTCCGCGAGCAGCATCATGCCGGCAAGGAAGAGATAGACGTCCGTGCCGGCGAGCACCGCCGTCCAAGCCTGATTTGGCGACACCAGCGACCCCAGCACCAGCACCGCCGCGCCCGCCACGGCCCAGACCGCCTCTGGCAGCCCCCATGGGCGCGTGATGATGGCCACGATCGCCAGGGCGGCGATCAGCCAGATGACCTCGTGCGCGAAGCTCAGCGGCAGCGTCATGAATGTCTCGAACGCGAAGCTCGCGATTGCACCCGGGGCCACCCACCGCCGTCAAGTACCACCCTGAGGCTCACGGGCCTCGTGGCAAAGGGCTGCAGGCAGCTGCAGGCCTGCGGCTTCACTGTTGGAACTTACCCAAGAGTGTGCCGTTGGACCAACTCCAGGATCGCGGAGCATTCCCATGAAAAGCCGAGTCGGATTCATCACCGCTGCGGCCTTGGCTGGTGCGGTTCTCGCGGCGCCGCTTGCGCTCGCGGGAAATACGAAGGCTGACGCCTTCATGCAGAAGGCGATCGCAGGCAATCTGGCAGAGATTCAGGTGGGTCAGCTCGCGCGACAGAAGGGCGCGACCGAGGGCGTGCGTCACTTCGGCTCGGTGCTGGTGCAAGACCACTCCACAGCGAACCGGCAGGCGATGTCGACCGCCTCCTCGATGAGCGTGACCGCGCCGTCGGCGCCAGGCGCCAAGGAGCAGGCTGAGTATCAACATTTGGCCTCTCTGTCCGGCAGCCGGTTCGACAAAGCGTTCACCGCGGCGATGGTAAAGGACCACAAGAAAGACATCGCGCTGTATAAGAGGGAAGCGAAGTCGAGCGGCCCGGCGGCGAGCTACGCGCAGCAGACCCTGCCCGACCTACACAAGCATCTGCAGCTTGCCGAGTCGCTCGCGCGCCACCCGGGCGCCTGAGCCGCTGAGGGCCGGGAGCGTTGGCAATGGCCGCCGCACACTACGCATCGCCTGCGGCCGGCACCGCGCCCGGCGATCGCGAGTCGCAGTCCGCAATGGGCCTGCTTCGCCGCTTGACGGACGAGCTGACTACGCTGCTGCGCCAGGAGCTGGCGCTCGCCGCCGCTGAGGTCGCCCGCTCGATGCGGCTCCTGCTGGCGGCCGCGGCATCGCTTGCGGTGGGCGTAGCGGTGCTATTCGCGGGAATTCTGGCCATGCTCGCCGCAGCCGTCCTCGGTCTGGCCACGGTATTGCACCCGTGGCTCGCCGCACTCGTCATCGGGGCCGGGGTGGCCGTCATCGGTACCGTACTGGTATCGGTGGCCGTTCGATCCCTGGACCCGTCCGTTCTCAAGCCCGCGCGCACGACCGAGTCCTTGCGCAAGGACAGGGATGTCATCACCCGGAGGCAGCCATGACAGAGACCAGCGGCAGCGAATCGCTTTTGCGGCAGGACCCCGCTCACATCGAGAGGAACATCGATGCCACCCGCGCGGCAGTCGACCGGACGCTCGGCGAGCTCCAGTCGCGGTTGTCGGTGCGCCGCAGGATGTCGGCAGCGCTCGACCGCATGACCCCGGATATCACGAGGATGATCCGCCTCGATCATGCGCACGTACTTGCGGCGTTTAGACGCTATCGTGCTCGTATGTCCGTGACACGCAAGCGAGCGTTGGTCGAAAACGTCTGCCTCGCTCTCGACATACATGCGCAGCTCGAAGTGGAGATTTTCTATCCCGCGCTACGAGGGATCGCAGCGGCATCCGAAATGCTCGACAAGAGCGTAGAGGAGCACGATGAGATGTACGCGCTGATTGAGTCGCTCCGACCGATGGATCCAGCCACTGGCGCTTACGACGAGACGTTCAAGAAGCTCATCCGCGTCGTGCTGCATCATGTCGCGGATGAGGAGACGGTGCTGCTGCCGCTTGCGGAGGAGCTCATGCCGGATGACCTCGGGCATCTCGGGCGTGTCATGACACAGCGGCGCATCGAGTTGCTGCGCCCACACATGCCGGAAGCCGCTGCCACGACCATCCGCACTTTCCCGATCGGGGCGGCGGCAGTCGCGGCGGCCCTACTGACGGCGGGATGGCTCCTCGTTCGCGGTCTGACAGGGAGCTCCCGGTCGCATTGACTCTGTCTACAGCTCTCCCCGCGCCGCGAGCTCCTTGATGCGGTCCGCTGTGCGGCAGGCGATGGCCTGGATGGTGAGCGATGGGTTGACGCCGCCGACGGTGGGAAAGACCGATCCGTCACAGACCCAGAGGTTGGGAATGTCCCACGAGCGACAGTCCGCGTTGACGACGCTGGTGTGCGGATCATCGCCCATTCGGGCGGTGCCGTTCAGGTGGCAGGTATCGTCAGTCTCTTCCCAGATGTCGCGCGCGTCGAGCGTGTCCATGGCGCGATGCAGGAACTGCAGCGCATGGCGGATGAGCCGCTGGTCGTTGTCGCAATAGGAGTACGTGACTTTGGGGATTGCCAGGCCGTACTCGTCCTTCTGCGCCGCCAGGGTCACGCCGTTGCGTTCCTGCGGCAGGCACTCGCCGACGATCTTCAACCCAACCT
This sequence comes from Steroidobacteraceae bacterium, assembly GCA_050738635.1. Classification (GTDB taxonomy): domain Bacteria; phylum Pseudomonadota; class Gammaproteobacteria; order Steroidobacterales; family Steroidobacteraceae; genus 13-2-20CM-66-19. The sequence continues at coordinate 2,908 of JBOIAB010000058.1, read as the reverse complement.
GATGATTGTATTCCTCCATGTTGGCTCGCAGCCGCTCGCCCCAGAAGCCCCGCTTGCCGGCTACAACCCGCGACCAGAGCATCGGCAGCGGCCCCTGGCTCATGTAGGAATAGCCGCCGAAGAAGTCCTTGCCGCGGTCGTTGTAGTTCCAGTGCTCCGTGATGGCGAGTGACGGCGGTCCCTTGTAGGCGCGCACCTCGCGGTCGAGGAGGCCCCACACCGCCTGGTTCGCCTGCACCATGAGGTTGCGGCCGACGAGTCCGGAGGAATTGGCGAGGCCGCTGGGATAGCGGCCGCTGGCGGAATTCAACAGCAGGCGTGGGGTTTCTATGGCGTAGCCCGCGACCACGACGTTGCGGGCCCTCTGAAAATGCCAGCGTCCCTCACGGTGGAAGCGCACCCCAGTCACCCGCCCGCTGTGGTCGTGCTCCACTTGGCCGACCATTGCGAGATCGCGGATCTCGGCGCCCGCCGCAAGAGCGCGCGGCAGCCAGGTGACGAGAACGCTCTGCTTGGCGTTGGTCGAGCAACCGATGACACACATTCCGCGATAGACGCACGGGTGCGCGCGGCCGTGCGGAGCCGACAGGGTCGCGAGCGGGGTGGGGGCCCAGTCGATCCCCAGCGCTTCGGCGCTCTGCGCGAGAGCAAGTGCGGCGGCGTTAAGCTCGTGCGGGCGGTAGGGATATCGCGGGCGCTTCGGACCCCAGGGGTAGCGCACGGGACCGGAGATCTTCAGGGTGTTCTCGACTTCGCGGTAGTACCGCCACATCTCGCGCCAATCGAGCGGCCAATCGGCGCCATAGCCGAGCAGGCTGCGCGACTTGAACCATTCCGGCCGGAAGCGCAGCGATACCATCGCAAAGTGCACCGTCGAGCCGCCGACCGACTTGCCGCAGTTGTTGGCACCGAGCTGCAGCGGGTTGTCACCGTCTACGATGCGCTCGTCGGTCCAGTAGAGTTTCTGCTGGTGGTGCTCGTCGGAGGCGAAGTCCTCCAGCGGGCGCCAGTACGGTCCGGCGTCAAGAGCCACCACCGAAAAGCCGTGCTCGGCGAGCCTGCAGGCGAGGGTGCCGCCGCCTGCCCCCGTGCCGACGATGACGAAGTCGACCGGATCGTCGAGCGAGTACTCGCGCATCGGCAGCCAGGCGCCAGGTCGGAACACATCCGGAGCACGCCCGCCGATCGCGCGGGGAGCGGCAGCCGCATCGGGCGATGCGCTTACGCCGCTGTCGCGTGGCCGGCTCTCATGGTGCACGTGCCTGGTGGCGGTGCGCGCCAGAGCCAGATTATCGCGGTGGGCCTCGCTCTCGCGTCCGGGCCGGGCCTCGGAAGCCTCCCATGGATCGCGGCGATCGTAGTCCATGCGGACGTAACCGCGCGGGGCCGCCGGGCCGCCGAATCCGATCTCGCTCCAACCTATCGGATGGGCGTAATAATCCGCCACCACGTCGTGCAGCAGTCGATTGGTGAAGAATTGCGCAGGCGCCATGTCGCCCCAGCTGGGGTCGAGCAGCTCTCCGTTCTGACAAAGGCTCAGGAGCTCGGATTGTACGGACGCATTCAACTCGTGGAATCGGCACCCGTGGCGTACGACCGACTCCGCATCCAGCGCGAGTAGGGCCCGTCGCCAGGCTTCGCGCGGCGGCGGCAGCCGCGAGTCTCGGTAGCCGTCGCGTGCATTCTGCGACAGCTTCAAATCCAGCATTGCCCCGAGCGGCACTTCGCCTGCCTTACCGTTTTCCTGCGCGACGATGCGCGCGCAGATGGCGAGAACGGTGGGCCATTCAGTGTCGGTGAAAAACGCGTGCCGCTCGGGATCGAGCGCCAGGCGCTCATCGATGACGCGACGGGTCTGCTCGTTCCACGACGGCGAGTCGCGCTTCACCAACACGTCATAGCCCGGGTACCGCTCAGGCAATTCGCTCGATCTCCTCGATCAGCGCCAGCGCGGCGAGCCCCGTGACAGCGAGTCCGGTGAAGCTCGGCGGTGCCGGCAACGGCGGACCGTTGAGCACGTTCTGGCTCCAGTTGCGCCAACCTCCCATGTTGCGGGAGACCCCATAGGCATGCAGTCCCACCCCCGCAAAGCCCAGAAACGCGGTGAGCCTGAGCCACCCGCGAGCGAGACGATGGGTCCTGCGGCTCGGCGAAACCGCGGCCGCGCCGAGCAGCGTGGCGGCGATCGGGGGTACGCTCACGGGAAGGACCATGGCAGGGTTGTGGTAGGCGCCCCGAAAATGCAGCAGCGCTGCCTCGCCGACCGTACCGACGAGACCTGCGGCGCTGACTGCCGCAAGCAGGCGCTGCAGGGGGACGCCGAGAGTTGTGTCGGCGCGATGACCCGTCAGGACTCGCGCCTTCTCCGCGCCTCGACCCAGAAAGCCCGCGAGCGTGAGGGCGAACGGCGCGCCGATGGGTGCCGAGTAGAAGAGGTTGAGCCACGACCAGCCGCCGGGGCGCTTGCCGACGTTATAAGCGTGAAATCCGAGACCCGCGATGCCGGTCAGAGCGGCGAGCGCGTAGATGGCGTCTCTCGCTGGATGAGGCGCCGCGCGCCGGTCCATCGTGCCATGCAAGCTGCCGCCGAGCGCGAGCGCCGCCGAGGCGAGCGGCGCGTACATGGCCCGATTGTGGAATGAGCCCCGATAGTGCTCGACGGCACTGTCAGCCAGCACCGCGAGCGCGAGGAGCGCAGCACCGAGGTTGAGTTGGCGGGCAGCCCTGTTGACGACTGCCGGGCCGTGCTCACTCACTCTTGTGTCCCGGAAGGAGCGAAGCGAGCTTCTGGCGGGCGGCCCCGATGATGGCGCGCTTCTCGTGCGGGTCCCCCTTGAGCAGCGCCTCCGAGAAGTGCACCGCCTGCTCGAAGGTGATGTGCGGCGGAAGCGGCGGGACCTCGGGGTCG
>JBOIAB010000057.1:0-2644 GCA_050738635.1 Steroidobacteraceae bacterium | reverse complement strand
TCGTCGACATCATGATGCCGCGCCTCGACGGCTATCAGACGTGCTCGCTCATCAAGCACAACAAGGTGTTTCGCTCGATTCCCGTGATCATGCTGTCCTCCAAGGACGGCCTGTTCGATCGCGCGCGGGGCCGCATCGTGGGCTCGGAGCACTACCTCACCAAGCCCGTCACCAAGGACGAGCTCCTGAGCGCGATCGAGACGCATATCGGGAGATGACGGTCATGCCTCTGATTCTGATCGTGGACGACTCTCCGACCGAAGTGCACGTGATGACGAAGGCACTCGAGAAGCACGGCTACCGGACGGCGGCCGCCGCTGACGGCGCGGAAGGCGTCCGGCTCGCACGCGAGATGAGCCCCGATCTGATCTTCATGGACATCGTCATGCCCGGCATGAACGGCTATCAGGCGACACGCGCGCTCGCCAACGATCCGAAGACGCGCACGATTCCAATCATCATGGTGACCTCCAAGGGACAGGAGACCGATCGTATCTGGGGCCTGCGCCAGGGGGCGGTCGACTACATGGTCAAGCCGGTCTCGCCGGATCAGCTCGTTGCCAAGGCTCAGGCGACTCTGTCGTCCTGAGGCGCGCTGACCCGGTATGACTGAGGAAATCGCGCTCAGGTCTCTCAGGGACAGGCCCTTCGAGCTGCTGGCGGAGCTCGAGAGGCGCGGCCGCGCCGTGTCGGCGCAGATGGCGCAGGAAGGCGCCGCCGGGCGCGAATGGGTGGGAGTGGCATTGCGAATGGCGGGAGATCTCTATCTGGTGGCACGTGAGGAAACGCGCGAAGTATTCGGGGTACCGGCGGGCATGACGCGCGTGCCGGGCGCCAAGCCTTGGATCAAAGGGCTCGCCAACGTGCGCGGCCAGCTGCTTCCGATCATCGATCTGCGCCAGTTCCTCGGCAGCGGCACCACGCCGATCACGCGCAACACGCGCGTCATGGTCGTCAACCATCGCGACATCCCGGCCGGGCTGCTGGTGGACGAGGTCCTCGGCTTCCGGCGCTTCGCGGAGGGAGAATTCAGCGGCGATGCGCCGCCGACCGTCGCCCGCTGCGAGCGTTACCTCGCCGGCGCCTTCCGCCGCGCCAGCGAGCAGTGGCCGGTGCTGAGCCTGCGCACCGTGCTCGAAAGCGCGGCATTCGCGGAAGCCGCGGCATGAGCCCCGTACGCCCCGTCAACTCCGTGCGCCCGGGCTCAGCGCTCACCATACTCCTCAGTGCGGCGGCGGCCGTGGCCTTGCTCGCGGCAATCGCCTACTGGGTTCTCGCCAGCCATCCGGCGGCCGCGGCGGGCCTGCCGCAGCCGGTCGCGGCCTTCGGCCCGGCGGCACTTGGCGTCCTGGCCACGCTGCTGGTCGCCGCCGCGGCATTCCTGGCCGCGCGGCTGCATCGCACGGTCGCCGACCAAAGCCTTGCCGCGGACACTCAGCGGCAGGAAAACGACCGCAATCAACAGGCCATCCTGCGCCTCCTCGATGAGCTCTCGAGCCTCGCCGACGGCGATCTCACTGTGCAGGCAACCGTCACCGAGGACATTACCGGCGCAATCGCCGACTCCATCAACTACGCCGTCGACGCCCTGCGCGGCCTGGTGACGACCATCAACCAGTCGGCCATCCAACTCGACAGCGCCACACGCCAGACGCAGGCGCTGTCGCAGCACCTCGCCAAGGCCAGCGGCGCGCAGTCGAAGCAGATTTCCTCCGCGACGGAGTCGGCCGGCGGCATGGCGAGCTCCGTGGGCGAGGTCTCGGGCAATGCGGAGCGTGCCGCGGACGTGGCGCGCCACTCGGTGGAAGTCGCGCACAAGGGCGGCGATGCGGTCCGCCGCACCATCGACGGCATGAACACCATCCGCGAAACCATCCAGGACACCTCCAAGCGCATCAAGCGCCTCGGCGAGAGCTCGCAGGAAATCGGCAACATCGTCGAGCTGATCAACGACATCGCCGAGCAGACCAATATCCTGGCGCTCAACGCCTCGATCCAGGCCTCGATGGCCGGCGAGGCCGGCCGCGGCTTCGCCGTCGTGGCCGATGAGGTGCAGCGGCTCGCCGAGCGCGCCGCCAATGCGACCAAGCAGATCGAAGTGCTGGTGCGCACCATCCAGACCGACACCAACGAGGCGGTAGTCTCCATGGAGCGCAGCACCACCGATGTGGTGGGCGGGGCGCTGCTGGCGGAGAATGCGGGCGCCGCGCTCGAGGAGATCGAGCAGGTGTCGAACCAGATCGCGAGCCTGGTGCAGAACATTTCCGCCAGCTCGCGCCAGCAGACCAACGGCGCGCAGAACATCGCTCGCAACATGCAGGTGCTCAAGGAGATCAGCGTGCAGACGGCGGAATCGACCAACGCCACCTCGACGGCCATCGCCAAGCTCGCCGAGCTGTCCGCCGGCCTGCGGCGCGCGGCGGCCGGCTTCCGCCTGCCCGGCACGGCGACCAACGAGGCGGTCGGCGCCTTCCGGCGGGACGGCAAGACCCCCGGCCCCGCCGGCGGCGGCGGCAATACCAACACCGCTGCAAGCGGCAGCGTGCGTCAGATCTCCGCCCTGGGCGGCACCTGAGTTGAAGAGTTTCCGAGACCCCTGAATGCCGGAAGTCGCCTCCCAGACGCTGGATCTCGTCGGCCGCGA
>JBOIAB010000056.1:0-2490 GCA_050738635.1 Steroidobacteraceae bacterium | reverse complement strand
GGGTGCCGGGCCACTTCCATTTCTATCTGATACTCGGCGTGCTGCCCATGGCGTTGGCTCTGATGTACCACGTGATTGGCAGCCGAGCACAGTCGCCGGATGATAGGGGCGCCGACAGGCTGGGCTTACCGGTGTACATCGCCGGCGCGCTGATCTTCACCCTGGCGTTCCTCGACGCCGGTCACATGAGCGTACCGCGACGCTACGCCGAACATCTGCCGCAATGGATGCCCTACGACAGGGTTGGCTCGGTCGGTGCCATCCTGATAATTCTGGGGATGTTGTACTTCGCCGCCCGTATCATCATCGGTCTGTCGACGGCGCCGGCTGCCGGCTCTGCGCCCGGCTCCGGAGTGGGAGCGGCGATTGACGCCGATGCTGCGCACTCTACTGGCTAGCTTGGTGCTGCTTCTGGCCGGCACCGCAGTGCTGGCCGATGTCACCGATCGGTTCCGCGCATTCACCGCCGAGACGGCGCACCGGGTTGCGGTTCAGGAGCACCCGGTGCCCATCCCCGCGGTGGCGCTCGAGACCCAGTCCGGCGCGCGCATCAACCTCGCCGATTTTCGCGGCAAGTGGCTGCTGATCGATTTCATCTACACCCGCTGCCCCAGCTTTTGCGTCGTGCTGGGAGATGAGTTCGCGCAACTTCAGGAATCACTCGCCGGGCCGATTGCGCGGGGTCGCCTGCAGTTACTCAGCATCAGCTTCGATCCGGTGCACGACACGCCATCAGAGCTCACGTACTACCTGGAACGCTCGCGTAGCCGCGGCGCCGGCTGGATTGCCGCACGACCGATCGATGCGAATGGACTCTCACGGATCAAGCGGGTATTCGGCCTCACCGTCATACCCAGCAACTTCGGCGGTTACATCCACAATGCCGACATCGAAATCGTGGATCCGCAGGGCCGCCTCGTGGAAATCGCCGACTTCGGCCACCCCCGCCAGATCACACGGATCGCTCAGGGGTATCTCAATCGATGAGTGGCGGCATGCGGCGTCTTGGCCCGAAGATCGCCATGATCCTCTTCCTGGTATTGCTGCTGCCGCCCCTGAGGCATGCACTGAAAGCGAGTATGACCGCGCAAATGCTGCTGCAGATTCCGCTGCTGACCGGGGTCGGCTATCTGTTGCGCGACGCGCTGCCGACACGCCTATCGGCGACCCTTGGGCGCTGGAACGATCACGGAATCGCGGGTCTGGTACTCGCGACTCTCGCCGGCGCTTGCTGGATGCTGCCCCGCTCGCTCGATGCCGCGGTTAGCGAGCCGTGGGTCGCGGCGGCGAAGTTCATCTCGGTGCCGTTGCTCATCGGGTTGCCATTTGGCTTGAGTTGGCCTCGCATGAATTTCGTCGTCCGCGGCGTCTTTCTGCTGGAGTTCACCGCCAGCTTTTTTCGCCTTGGCTGGCTTTACCTGGTCTCCCCGGTGAGACTGTGCAGCAACTACCTGCTCAGCGATCAGGAGCGACTCGGCAGCTACATGCTGGCGATCGGTACCGCCCTGCTGATTGGGATCACCTGCATACTCCTGTGGGGCCGCTTTGACTCGCTGCCGCACGGAAAGCGATAACTCGAGCTGGGCTTGGCAAGAAAATCATCGGATGCACCACATCGATCGGCGCACACCTTCGGAGGAAAGTCTGGCATTCGAACTTCTGCTGCAGCGGGGGTGGGTCGCTCTTCCATATCTGTACACCTCATTTCCTGCCCACCGGGTGACTGCAAGGCGGCTTGCGGCGCTGCTCCGCGCAGGGGAGGCGGATTCGTGACCTCCCGGCTGACTCAGGCATAACGTCCGTCGATCAGCTGAAGAAGCTTCTTGCCTCTCAGTCGCTCGAGCCAACGCAGCGGCGCTTTGCCGCGCCCAATGGTCTCAATGGTGCAAGTGCCGTTCGACCGCATGGCGACGTGAGTCTTGATCCGTCGTCCGCGAATATAGTCGGCATCAAAGTGCAGCTCGCCACGCGTGAGCCGTAATCCTTCGATGAAATCAGCCAGCCTGAATTCGTCCTTCTCCTGATACTCGAGGGCCGACGCCTCGCGCGGCTTCGCCTCCTCGAACGACAGCACCCCAAGCACGAACAGGAATCCGAACGAGCCCCACTCTGCAGTCTCCTCGGCCACCTCGTCCTCATCGCGCTCCTCCTCCTCGTCCGCCACGAACTTCAGCTGCAATCTGAGCCCGAATTCGGCTTCATCGGGCGCGGGCAGCACGATCTCTTCGAGAATTCGAAACGCCACAAGCGTGCCGGTCTTGAGCAGGCCGGATGCAATCAACCGGGCTTCACTGGACATTGCTGGTAAGCATGGGAGTTTGAAGAAGCTTTACCCGAAGAAGCACGCGTGGCGATCTTCGGTTACCAATGAGACAAAGTCATCGATCGACTTCACCTCGCTGGCGGGCTCATAGCTGTGCCATCTCAGGTCGCGACGTTGCCAGAAGACTCGCCAGACCATTCGGCTGCGGACAAAGGTCGCTTTTGCGA
>JBOIAB010000055.1:0-22499 GCA_050738635.1 Steroidobacteraceae bacterium | reverse complement strand
CGCCACACTTCGGGAATTGTTCGCCATGGAAATCGCCAAACGTCTCGAGCGCTGTCCGTGTTGCGGAACCTTCATGGACAGCCTACTTTTGTGACACAGTAGTACTACCAGGCTGCTCGGAAATCCTGCGAAGTCGCCCCGGCTGACGAGATTGGTGAGGCGTGCCTGGCGGAGACTTATTGGAAACTCGGCCAGCATGACGATGCCGAGGCCGTGTTGCGAAGAATGCAATCAACTGAGGGCGACTCCGGCGCCTACGATTACGCTACGATCTACGCACAGTGGGGCCAGGTAGCCAAGGCACTCGACTGGCTCGACACGGCCGTGCGTCTGCGGGACTCCGGTCTCGTGGAGTTGAAAGCCGAACCGGACCTCGATCCGCTGCGTGAGGAGCCGTGATTCCAGGCCATCGAACGGGAGTTGGAGTTTCCAGATTGAGGGGTTACATGCCTCTTAAAGCATATCAGACGGCACGACGGGAAGAGCCCCCAAGACCAAGAGGGCCATGTATGCTCCCTTATCGCCTTAGAATTGATCCACGTCGCTGGAGCTTTACCGCCCCCACCGCTGGCAGTTGATGAAGTCGCTTGCGCCACAGCCCGAGGCGGTGCCTTTCTCGCTCTTTGAGCGCGATCAGCTGCACCGCCTGTACACCCGATTTGGTATGTCGCGGTTTGCGCCCCATTACCTGCTCAAACGCTGCGTCTGGGCCGTGCTGCTGACTTGGGTACCTGTCGCGGCGCTGGCCGTGCTGGGCCATTCCTACGGCGGCGGCGTCGTGGCTACCAATTTCTTTGCCGACTTTGCGGCGTATGCGCAGCTCATCGTGGCGATGCCGCTGTTCGTGATCGCCGATCCGATCGTCGACAGCACCACGCACAATGCCGCGCGTCAGTTCTTCTCTTGCAATATCGTTCCCGCGGAGGCTCGGCCGGCCATCTACCAGCTGCACGCTCGGCTTCGCAGGTGGCGCGTGGCCTGGGGAACCGATGTCGTCTGCATCGTCGTCGCTTATATACTTGCACTCGCCGTCATGGCGCCCGAGTTCGGCAAGTCCCCGATGGCGACCTGGCACGTGCGCAATTACCTGCATTATCGCACCTTCACGCCCGCCGGATTTTGGGAAACCTTTGTTGCGCTGCCCATCCTCAATTACACGTGGCTGCGCTTCATTTGGAAAATCATGCTCTGGATCTATTACCTGCGCGAGTTGAGTCGCACGCGACTGCTGCTGCGGCCCACGCATGCCGATCTCGTCGGCGGCCTGGGTTTTATCAGTCAGGCGCAGGCACAGTTCGCAATCGTCATTCTGGCGTACGGCATCAGCAATGTCGCAGCAACCGTGGGCTATGAGATCACAATCCTGCATTACTCGTGGTCCACGCCCCCGGTCTGGGGTCCCCTCCTGGGATTCACGATCGGGGCACCCCTACTGTTCCTCCTTCCGCTGCTGATGTTTACCCGTCAGCTCTACCGCAGTAAGCGGCGTGCCTTGGCGCTATATCGACAGCGCGTCAGCAGCCAGAGCCAACTGGTGGAAATGCGCTGGCTGGCAGAGCTGCCGGCGCCCCAGACCGCCGCCGAGGAGATTCGTGAGCTGACAGAACTGTCCACATTGAGCGCCATGTTTTCGCGCATCCAGAGCATGCGTGTGGTCCCTTTCGATCTGCAGTCGGTCTCGCAACTGATCGGCTCTTCCCTGGGGTCGATCGCCGTGCTGCTGCCGCTTCTGCAGGTAAATGGAAAAGTGGCCGGGTTCTTCGACGCCGCCGGCAAAGTGCTCGCGCACTTCGGCGGCGCCCATTGATGGCGACGTCCGCAGATGTCTACCCGGCTGATTGCAGAGCTGCCTTGTGGCGCGTTCTGTCGATGAGCCAGCCCAGCCCTCGGAAAGGAGGCAGTGTTTACAGATCCGCCCACGCCCACGCCGTGATGCGCCAGCCGCCCGACTCCGTGTGTAGAGAGGCGGTGAAGATGCTTGGCAGTTTTTTCGGCGTGCCGAAGTGCTTCATAACGAGAGTGACGGGCACGACAACATAGGCGCGGTCACCCGTCACATCGACATGCCGGGGCTTGCCGAGGAGGATCCTCGCAGCAGTGATCCCTTCCTTCTTCGCGATGGCACGGAAGCCATCCGCCCATTTTTTGCAGCCGGCACCTTGCCACTCGTACGGTGGAAAGTCATCGATCACTGATGACTCCTCCGCGCAGGCCGCAATGGCTGACGTCAGGTCGCCCTTGTTGAAGCCGTCGATAAACTGATGCACCACCGCCATCGCATCGGTCTTTTCGTATGCGGCCGCTTGCTCCGTGGTCACTGCGCAAAGCATGATTGCGAATGCGAGAATGAAGAAAGCCGATCGATTTTTCATCGTGCCCTGATTATACGGACGCGTTGGTCCAGTTCTTCGCAGTATAGCCCGACCCAGTAGACACGGAGATCAGGAGATTACGAACCTCCTGATGGGAGCGGTGTTATCGCGCGACAGGCATTTGCGGTTGATGAGCGCGAGATGAGACGCCCTCGTCACTCAGTGCAACTTGCGCCAGTCCGAATGCTTTGCGCGCGGCACACCAATTGCGCTCCGCGGTGGCGGCCTGAGACTCGATGTCATCCCAGATTCTGTGAGGCGGTCTTCGAAGTCCAACCGAGCCGCCGCCTGAGATCGCCGCCACGGAGTCTCAGATGGCAGCCCAAGATGCACCGGAAGACTTCTTGCCGGTCAAGGGCTTAGAGGGGTCTCAAAGCCAGATTTGTATCACGTTTTAGACTATATCGCTATTTTAGTCTATATTGCGATACATGCCAGCCAAACAGCCGCCGTTCTACCCCACTCAGAAGCGCCTCCTCACCGCGCTCGGCGAGCGCTTGAGGCTCGCCCGCCTGCGTCGCAAGCTCACCGTCGACATCGCCTGTCAGCGCGCCAACATCTCGCGAATGACGCTATTTCGTGCCGAAGCCGGAAGCCCTGCGATCGCGCTCGGAACTCTGCTACGAATTCTCTCGGTCCTGGGACTTGAGAGCGATCTCGAGTCGCTCGCACGTGACGATAAGGCCGGTCGGCTGCTTCAGGATCAGGCACTGCCAATACGAAGGCGACGCCTGGCGCGGCCCAAGACTTCAGCACTGAGGAACGCGCCCCGTGACGAATGAAGTGGAAGTCTGGCTGGATGCCGACTTTATCGACCGAATGCGTGTCGGCACCCTCTCTCACGATCGAGGAACGCTGCGCTTCTCTTACGATGCAGCCTGGCTCCAGAACCCGCAGGCCTTCGCCCTCGACCCCGATCTGTCTTTAGGCGAAGGAACCTACTTCCCAAACGCCGAGGCCGGCAACTTCCGCGTCTTTGACGACTCCGCGCCCGATCGCTGGGGTCAAACTCTCATGAAGCGCCGGGAGGCTCTCGCCGCCAAGGATGAAGGTCGCAATCCTCGGACGCTCTACGCGTGGGATTATCTCCTGGGCGTCGAAGACATAAGCCGCCAAGGCGCGTTGCGCTATCGCCGGCCGAACGAGGACGCCTTTCTCGCGCACGACAGCCTGACCGTCCCACCGGTCGCCAATCTCAACGAGCTCGAAATCGTGGCTCGCGAAATCACCGCGAAGCGCATCGACGATCTCACAGCGCTGCGGCAATGGCTGAAAGTTCTAGTGGCACCCGGGGCATCGCTTGGCGGTGCGCGACCGAAAGCCAGCTTCACTGAAACCAATGGCAGCTTGTGGATCGCGAAGTTTCCGGCTTGCGATGACACCCGCGACGTGAGTGCTTGGGAGGCGCTCGCGCAGCGACTAGCCGCCCGGGTCGGCATCGAGGTACCGGCCTCTGAGCTGCACCGCTTCAGCGGCGAATATCACACCTTCTGCGTTAAGCGCTTCGATCGTTCGGGTGCCCGTCGCCGCTTCTATGCCTCCGCAATGGCACTTCTGCGAAAGGATCGGAGCGATGGGACGAGCTACCTCGAGCTCGCGGAGTTTCTACAGGCGCGCGGCGCCAAGGATCACATCGCTTCCGACCTCGAGCAGCTCTTCCGGCGAGTGGCCTTCAATGTAGCGATCGGCAACCGCGATGACCACCTGCGGAACCATGGATTTCTCCTTAGTCCCACCGGCTGGCGCCTGGCACCCGCCTTCGATTTGAACCCGAACACGGATCGGGCCGATCACATCCTGAACATCGATGAGTCTGACAACCGCCCGAGCGTCGCGACCGTCATCGAAACCTCCGAGTGGTATGTCGGATCGAAAGACCGCGGTCGCGCAATCGTCGCTGAAGTTTTGAATGAGACACAGCATTGGCGTCGCGCAGCGCAGGCTCTCAAGATCGCCCGGGCCGACATCGAGCTGACCGCGGCCGCGTTTACGGAGTCGGGCGCCGCAACCTAGATTCGCTTGTGTCGCCGCTGACATCTTGAGCACCGCTGCGCGCGGCGCGCCGGGCGGCGCAAGTCCGAGTGAATACTCCGGCGCTGTCCCAATTTTTCTTGGCAAGGCGCTGGCCCCCGTTTGTTGGCGCTTGACGCATACTTTACTCAATAGTAAAGTGTAAGATGTGTTTTATCGTAGTGTCCCCCAGCCGGACTAGCAAGCTCATGAAGATCCTACGATCGAGGTTTGGAAGTGACGGCGGCTTGCGGGCAGCGGCCCTTGCTTGCCTGATCGCAACCATGGGAGCGAGCCAGGTTGCGACGGCTGCCGATGCGAACCCCTACCCGGTCATGGCGCCCATCGGGCAGTACCGCATGGCACGCGCCGACGAGATAGCGCTCGCCAAGAGCGCAGCGCCCGCCTCGGTGGCGGAGCACGCAGAGGTACTGGTGCTGGGCGAGCATGGCTACGAGACCGCCGTCAAAGGAACGAACGGCTTCGTCTGCTACGTGGGCCGGTCGTGGGACATGAGCTTCGACAACCCCGAGTTCTGGAACCCCAAGATCCGCGCAGCCGAGTGTGATAATGCGATCATGGCACGCTCGGCGGACCCGCAGATATATACGCGCACCGAATGGGTGCTGGCCGGCGTCTCCAAGGCCGAGATGCAGAAACGGGAGGCGGCTGCATGGGCGTCGGGCAAGTACAAGGTGCCGAAGCCTGGGGACATGAGCTACATGCTGGCGAAGGGCGGCTATATCAACGACGCCGTCGGCCACTGGCATCCGCACGTGATGTTCCTGACGCCACGCACCGACGGCGCGGCTTGGGGTGCTAACCTGCCCGACTCTCCGGTATTCGCCGATTCCATCAACGTCGAAAAATCTACCATCTTCTTTGTGGTCGTGGGCAACTGGTCCGACGGCACGCCGGCACCGCGCCACTGAGGCGAAAAAAAGCCGGCGACGCCTGAGGCATGGCCCTCCACGATGCGAGTGCAAGCCGGCTGGATTAACGGCTCAGCTCCCGTTCTGGGTTGGATCGATCAGTGTACCAATGAACACCAACGCGCCGGTCTTCCCGTCCACAATGGCGTAGAAGAACGGACGGTTCATGGTCATGGAGGGAGGGGCAACCGTAACGCCGACGGTGCCCGTGGTCGAGCCGGCCGCGACCGTCCCGCTTTCATCCACCTGCACCACAGTCTCGTGCTCGACATCCGAGATATAGAAGCCTTGGGGTGAGGAAAGGTTGGCGAAGTCTGCGCTGTTATGGAACGCCACTCCCATGCCGAGCGAGGCCAGGGCGCTGACCAGTGAGCTCGAATAGTCGGCGGTGAAGCGGGGTAGCCCGATGCCGATCTCGGCGGGCTTGAAGTCCGCAACCCACGTGCTCAGCTCCTCGCCTGTCATATTGGCGACGAAGCTGCCGAGATCCACGCCCCCGGCCGGCAGAATGATCAGCATGCTGAAACGACCCGTCTGACCGTAAGGCAGCTCCACTGCCTGGAAGTTAGCGCCGGAGAAATAGGGGAAAGTGCCGGTCTGATTCATCATCTGGCACGAGACTTCTGTGCCGTCGGCCAGCGTAAAGGGCGCAGCCATGGTCTGATCCGTGTTGAACGCGGTCGTCCACATCCCTTTGAAGTAGATCGCGTTGGCGAGCACTGCGATCACGTGGCTGTAGTCTGCAGACGGCAGAATCTTCGTGATCAGCCCATTGGTTGCACTGGCCACCCAGGCGTTCACATTGGCCGGCGCACCGCTCAAGTCGCCAATATCTGCGGCGTAATAAGTCTCGTTGGTGCTGACGAATGATGGCAGTAGCGGATTATCGCCCAAATGCATCCACAATGAATTAGCCATCGTCAACTGCACATCCGGATCGGGATTGATCAGTGCCGCTTGCAGCGCCGCGTTGTCCTGATCAACCGCGAGGGCGTCAAGACCCTTAAGTTGCAGCGCCTGTGACATGGCCTGCTGTGTGGACCCGGCGCCACCGTTGTAGATCATCTGCAGCGCCAAGGCGATGCTCGTCGGGGAGATGGCGACGTTGGATGTCGCGCCTTGATTCAGAGTATTGAAGAGCGCCAGACCGAAAGTGTTGTCAGCTGCAACGATCTGCTGCGCGACGGGGGTATCGTTCTGCTGCGCCTGCTCAACGGCAGTAGCGATAGCCACGCTCGCCGTAGGGGGATTCACGGTGCTGTTATTGCTGTAATCCCCGTTGCTGCCGTTGCAGCCGCTCACCAGCAACATCCCAGCGAGAAAAACGGCAACTGAGGTGCTGCGCAAGACGTGTTCGTGTGGCACTGTTCCACTCCTGGCTCGGAAGCCACGGAATCCTAGCGAGGGTTGATTGCAGAATCGCATGTTGCGTCCTCCACTGGTCTCCGGGACGGCGGCTCGGGGCCATGTGCTGCGGCCCGGTTAACACTGGGGCCCATGCTAGACGGGTCACGCGGTATAGTTGTTGCCAATATGTGCTGGAGGTTGGCCCCCTGTTGAGATAGAAGCGGATCTGTAGCGCCTGGATACACATCAGCAACACATTGCTACAGGGTCCTCGGCAAACCCGGGTGGATTTCTGCGATGATCGCGATCGATGCCGTTTTCCAAAGCCAGATGAACACGAGCACATTCAACCTTCTGCTGATGGCCGCTATCGGCTTCGTCCTGATACCGGGCGCTCGGGCAGCTGACGACGGTGCTCAGGCCATGCCGGTATCAGCGTCGGACGGTAAGGTTCAGTCCACCAAGGCTGCGGCGTCGGATGGAGATGCTCAGGGCACGGCCCCCGCGGCTGGCGCAATGGGCGATGGGAAACACGACGGCGACAGTTGCAAGGGCCCATCCAAGGATTGCGTAGCGGTTGGCCATTGGAACTTCCGCATCAGCCTCGGTGCAGGCGTGAGGACCGACCCCATCGTCCACGAAGCGCCTATACCGCTCGTCGTAATTCCGCAATTCAGCTACTACGGCAAGCGCGTCTTTATCGATGACCTCGATCTTGGGTTCACACTGACGGAAAGCGACGCCAGCACTCTGAGCCTCATTGCGACGCCGGGGTATGATCGTGTGTTTTTCGACCGCACCGACCCGCAAAATATTTTTGTCGCCGTCCCGGCTATCACGGGCGGACACCATGTCGCAAGTGTTCCGGGGGGGCCGCGTAACTGGACTTATCTCGCGGGGCCAGAATGGACATTCGAGACCCGTGGCATCACGGGCCAGCTCGACCTCTTACACGAGATCACAGCCCGGAATCACGGCAACGAAGTCCGCGCCGCGCTCGGTATCCCTATCATCGAATCCATGGGCTCGCTATCAGCCAATGTCGGCCTTACGTGGAAGAGCTCCGCGATCGTCAGATATTATTATGGCGTGCCGGGGGTTTATGAAGGCAGCTGGGCGCTCAACCCCTTCGTGAAGCTCGGTTATTCGCGTCCGCTGAGCAGCAAGTGGCGGCTGACAGCGTTCGTGCACTACGAGCATCTCGGAAACGCGATCGCAGACAGTCCCATCGTGAATGCTCGCTATGTGCTGACAGTCTTCGCAGGTGCGACTTACGCGTTCTAGCTCCGACAATCCGCGGCCTGCTTCGGTGGCCTACACCCGCTCGGCTGGCGCGCTCGGCATTCTGCTCGCGCTGGGTTGGATGCAGACCGCGGCCGGTGGGAGCGGCGTGCCCGGCAAAGCCATCCGATTGGAGATTTCTCCTCGACTCTGCACGCTCGCAGCCCGCGACAAGCAATGTGACGTGCTCGTCCGCGCTAGCTGGAGCGCGCCGCAGGAGGAGTCCCTGTGCCTCGTGCTGCTCAGCCGTCCGGAGATCAAGCGGTGCTGGGAGGATTACGCGTCCGGCACGTATACTCTGCAGCTGGAGTTCACTCACGACCTGACCTTTCAGCTCAGAGACCCGTCGCTGCAGCATATACTGGCCTCCGAAGTGCTTCGGGTTCTCCGCGAGGCGCTTCAATATCGGCACCGGCGACGGCAACCCTGGAATGTCTTCGACTGAGCAACCGCCTCACCTCGATCCAGCCCAATGAGCACGCTGCCGACCGCTTCGATCCTGCTCGTAGAGGACGACCTGCGCCTGGCTGAGCTAGTGAGTCGATATCTACAGAACAACGGCTTCCGGGTGGCGGCAGTCGGCGCTGCAGAAGGGGCGCTGGAACGCGTGCATCGGGATCAGCCCGATCTGGTGATTCTCGATATCGGACTGCCCGGTGAGGACGGATTCAGCCTCTGTCGGCGACTGCGGTCCTCATATCAGCAGCCAATCTTGATCCTGACGGCCCGCGATAACGACATCGACCATGTGCTCGGGCTGGAGCTCGGGGCGGACGATTATGTCGTCAAGCCCATCGAGCCGCGGGTATTGTTGGCTAGGATCGGCGCTCTCCTGCGACGAGCCAAGGGACATCCAGCACCGGCCGCCAAAATAATGCGCTTCGGTCGTTTAGTCATCAATGCCGCAGCGCACTCGGTGAGCTTGAACGGCGTCGCCATCAAGCTGAGTCGCAGCGAGTTCGAACTGCTTGCGCATCTTGCGACTCATTCAGACCAGATTCAGTCGCGTGAGGCGCTGTTCCGTGCTCTTTATCGACGCGAGTATGACGGGGTCGATCGCATGCTCGACATCTGCATATCGAGGCTGCGACGGAAGTTGGGCGGCGAAGCGGAGAACGCGGAACGTATCAAGACGATCTGGGGCCAAGGGTATCTTTTTGTCGCCGACGCGTGGTAAGCGATGACGCGCCACTTCCTCGGACTGTACGTGTTGATCGTGGTGACCCTGGCGGTGGTCAGCTGGGGTCAGGACCGAATTCTAGCCTTCTACGGCTCGGCGGGGGCGCCTGCGGACAAGTCGGTCCGCGTTGCGGCGGCCGCGTTAGCCGCGCGATTGCATGCCGTACCTCCAGCGGACTGGAGAAGTATAGTCTCCGATTTGTCGAGACAGTCCGGCGTCGACATGGAGTTGTTCACGACGGCGGATATCGCGGGTCGGGGCACTCTGCAGAAGCTGGCGCGTGGCGATACGGTCTACATGCAAGGGTCCAAAGGACGCGTCTGGTCTCTGCGTCGGGTGGATGGCGCGAACATAGTTGCAATCGAGTCTACTGTGCTCAGCACGCACCGCAGCCCTCTGGATTGGCTGCTGACCTTGCTGTTCTACGCTGCGATAGCCTTGGTGCTGATGCTCTGGATCTGGCCGCTCGCGCGCGACCTGCGCGACCTCGATCGCGCGGCCGCTCGTTTCGGGGACAGGAACTGGAGCTTCGAAGCCCGCATCAAGCCGCATTCGCAGATCTATCCCTTGGCCCAGACCTTTCGCCGCATGGCGGAACGCATCGACCGCCTGATCGGCTCGCACAAGGACATGTCAAACGCGGTGTCGCATGAGATCAAGACACCCCTGGCGCGCATGCAGTTCGAGATTGACCTGGCGCTACAGGCGCAATCGCGGCCGGAAGTCGAACGCCCTCTTCACAATATCAAGGCGGACATCGGGGCGATCGATGACCTCGTGCGAGCCACCTTGGAGTATGCGATTCTCGATCGAGCCGATGTCACGCTGAATATTGGCCCGCACGACTTCACGATTCTCGTCCCCGCCATCGCCGATTATGTCAGGCGCGATACACGTGCCGAAGTGCTGATTAGAACCCAGGTTCAGGAAGACGCACACCATGTGCTATGCGATGTGCACTTTATGGAGAGTGTACTGAAGAACCTGCTGTATAACTCCGTCCGTTATGCCAAGCGCGAGGTGGCGGTGACGTTTCGCCGCGACACGTCGGGCTACGAGCTGCTGGTTGAAGACGACGGGCCTGGGATTCCCGAGTCGGATCGCGAGCGCGTGTTTGATTCATTCGTGCAGCTCGAGCGCGACACCCACAAGAAGAAAAAAGGCTACGGTCTCGGACTGGCAATCGTCAAGCGAGTCATGGAGTGGCATCACGGCAGAGTATCGATCGCTTCATCGATGTTGGGCGGCGCTCGCGTTTGCGTCACTTGGCCGAATCCGGAGGGAACTCTTGCGCCCGGTCGGTCGTAATAGGGCTCTCTTGCCGGATGGAGCAGAATCGCAGGAAATCAGGACGCCAGGTCGCCTTCACGGCGACAGGCCGATTTCTCGTCCGCGAGTGTCTGGCTTGCCAAGCCCAAACCAGCCTATCCATGGCACATTCTGGCACATCCAATCTGAGCTCGGCACACTCTCGGCACACAGGTCAACCACGAACGTGCTCGTCCCGCGGGATCGGCGTGGCGCCGAGGACAAAGTCTTCATCATGGTGTCGGCACCCTTACGGATCTCCCCTGATGCCCCGCCGCCCCTCCGGGACGGCGGGACGCACAGCGCGCGACCGCGGCTGCGCCTCTTTACCCGCGACCCGGCGCGCGGGCGTACACGGCCGCGAGTCGCGGGCTGCTGATCTGGTCGATCGCGCGCGCAACCGCTTGTTGCTGACAGGCTCTGCTCGCGGCAAAGGCGTCGAGGTCACGCGAATCGTACGCGGGGCAGATTTCGCGGGCGGCGTGCACGAGTCTCTGGTACAGAGAACGGGCTGCCTGAACGCTCGCAAGATCGCTGGCACGGTAGTAGACCGTGATCTCGGGCAAATTGACGGACGGCTGCGCCGCATTGGCGGTCAGGGAGGATGCAACCCAGGCCGCGGCCGAGAGAGCGGCAAGTGCGGCCAGGGCGAGCGGGCGGGTACGGACGGAAATGCTGAAGCGGTTCATGATCGTCTCCTGTTTGATCTTTGTCACATTTGTGATGTCGTGGATGGGATGGTTGCGGCGAGGATGTGTCTACTTGCCGGCAGGCGGCGACGCCGGACCGGACCCATCCTGTCGTTTGGTGAATTCCAAGTGCGCCAGCGAGACCGGCTTTTTGCCGCCGAGTATGTACCAGTCCTGAATCAGGTGCGTCGCATCCACGATCTTCCATTTGGTGTCGTGGAAATGCATCGGATGGGTGTCAAGGTTGGTGGCGGAACGGAATTCGAAGTCCAGTACGTTCGGGTCGAGCGAAGGTACAGCGGTGTATCGGGGCTGATTCTTGAAGTCGCAGAAGTGATCGGCATAGAGTTGCCCGTCGACCACGTAGAAAACTGTGGTGGTGATTTGCTTCCCGTTCAGCCATTCCTCACCCAGGACGGCAGTTCCCAGGGCAAACGGCCTGAACACGTCGGTGAGTACGCCGCTGCCCATCTTGGCATCCCAGGTGCCGGTCAGACTGAGGACCTTTTCCAGGAGGGTCTGACCCACGGACGGCGAGGTTGCGGCGTCGGCGCCGCTGTCGCTGTGACTCATCCCTTTCGCGTAGGCGGAAGAGGCGGGAAAGAGAGGCGCCGCGCTCAGCAGCAGGACGGTTGCGCACAGAATTGATGCGCGAAAAGTACGAGACATCTTGGTTACTCCGAAGGGGTTGCTGGAATTGGACGGGCGGCAGTATCCGTAGGCGGACCGCTGCCCGACAGTGCCTGCTGTCATGCGACCGACCCATGACAGCAGTCATGGGTCTGTGCTTCGGCGTTCTGCTATTCTCGCGGCGATGAAGAACCGGGACGCGGTGTGACCCAACTACTCAACCGGCGAGGGAATTACCTGCGCCACGGCAGCCTGCTGCTGATCGCCGCCATAGGCCTGTGGGGCCTCTACGCCTGGCTGTTCAAGCCCGGCCAGCTTCCGCCTGATCGCTACTGGATGGCGCAATGGTTCGCCGCCTGCGCTTGCTTCGTGCTCGCCTTCCTCCTGAGCTCCAGGCAGCGCACGACACGCCTGCGTGGATACCAGTGGGCATTGTTGGCTCTGGAGTCAGCAGCGGCGATTTACCTGGTTTGGCTCTTTCCGAGCTTCGTCACCACTTGTCTACTGGTGGTGGTGGCTTGGCAGATCGGCTGGCTCGCGCCCTTGCGTACGGCCATCGTCCTGGCGCTGCTGCAGGCGGCGGTGTTGGCGGCCATGAAATGCGTGGGAGATCCCGCTGCGTTTCAGCTCCTGATCCTCGTCATCGCCTGTGGCTTCCAGGCTTTCGCGATCACCGCGGCGCATCTGGCGCGCAGCGAAGCCTCGGCCCGTGACGAGCTGGAGAAAGTGAATTCTCAGCTGCGCGCCACTCAGGCGCTGATGACCGAGACCGCCAGGATGAGCGAGCGGCTTCGCATCAGTCGCGATCTGCATGACGCGCTCGGGCACAACCTCACGACGCTCGCCATCCATCTGGACGTGGCAGACCGCTTGGCCAGCGGGCAAGCCGCCGAGCACGTCCACTGCGCGCGCGAGGTGGCCGGTACGCTGTTGGCAGAGGTGCGCAGTCTAGTGAGCCGGGTCGGCGTTGAACCGATGGATCTCCGGGCGACGCTGTCGGCACTCGCCGAAGCCGCCGTCAATCTGAAGGTGCGTCTGATCCTGCCCGAAGCGCTGTCGGCGGTGGATCCTGCCCGCGCGGACGCCCTCTTCCGCTGCGTGCAGGAGGTGATGACTAACACTCTGAGGCATGCCGGAGCGAGAGAACTCCTCGTCAGACTGGAGCAGTCAGCCGATGGAACGTTCTCGATCAGCACACGCGACGATGGCCGCGGTGGGCCTTTTGTCGAGGGCCGGGGGCTGAAGGGGATGAGGGAGCGCTTCGAGTCGCTGGGCGGCACGCTCTCGGTCCGCTGCCCGCCGGGCGGGGGATTCGGTGTGGACGGCACGATCCCGGTCGCGGGCAGCTTCCCGTGATCCGCATCTGCCTGGTGGAGGATCAGGCGCTGGTGCGCAGCGGCATCCGCGCGTTGCTCGGATTGTTCGAAGGCCTGGAGGTGGTTGCCGAGGCCGACAACGGCGAGAGCGGAATCCGGGCTGTGCTCGATTGCAAGCCGGACGTATTGTTGGTCGACGTGCGCATGCCGAAGCTAAATGGCGTGCAGGTGATCACCGCGCTGAGCGAGCGCGGGGCGCTGCCTCCGACCCTGTTGCTGACCACCTTCGAAGACGATGCTGCTCTGGTGGCGGGCGTAAGGTCCGGCGCTCGCGGATACCTGCTCAAAGGCGTCACACCCGAAGTCTTGGTCACCGCGATCAGGACGGTCGCTGCAGGAGGCAGCTATCTCTATGCCCCCCTCGCCACCGCGGCGAGCGGCGAGAGCCGGCGGCCAGCTTGGCACCAGGACGCATACCCAGCACCTGAAACCCTGACCCCGCGGGAGATGGAGGTCCTGAAGCTAATGACCAGCGGAATCTCCAACGGGGAGATCGCCGAGGCGCTGCGGCTCGAGGAGGGGACGGTCAGAAACTACGTTTCGAGCATATTCTCGAAGCTGGGTGTCACGGACCGCACCAAGGCGGTGTTGCTTGCACTGCACAAGAAGCTGATATGAACAGCCGCGGGCTCTGCGATATCACAGGCTCAGCCGCGCCAGGGGCGCAATCGAACCACCGACACGCGGATTTTCAGGCGGATCCTGGTGGTTCCATTGGTTTATAAATCAACTACTTGCAGCGCTTGGGTACGGCTACGAAGTCACCGCACTCGATGTCTGGAACGCCTATCACGGCGCGCGCAAGGCAGCGGAGGCTCTCGGTCAGGTCAACGAAATTCAGGCGATCATCCAGAAGCTGATCGGCTCTGAGCGCCCCCACGGCTTCGTCCGTCAGGTTCTCGGCCGGGAAGTGGGGTTGATATGACCGATCAGACTGCACAGTGGTCCGATCGCACGCCGAGTCCTCGAAAGCGTGCGGCGCCAGATGCGCATGAAGGTCGCCGACCTCGGTTCCTTCCGCGCGGGCCTCGCCCGCACGAAGCGGCGCACGCTCGACGCGCGCGGCCAGCCTCGGATTCCGACTCGCGCCCGTGCTCCTGCTTGCACTTTTCGCTTTCACGAGCCTGATTCTACCAGCCAGCGATTATCAGATGAGTCCCGTAACCGGACAGAGGAGCTGCAGCCATGGCGCCGGTCAGAATGTATCGCGGACATTGGTGCCGACTATTACGACGCCCGCAAGCGGCGCCGAATCGAACGGCCAGAAGGCCACTCGTTACTCGCCTGCTGAAAGCGAAACCCGGTCTCGCAGAAGCCCGCGCGAAGCACGTGCGAATCAGGTAAAGCTGAGCGGCCGCTCGATCAACAAGGTGCTCACCGCTCTCAGCATGATCTTCAATTCACGGCCGGCTCGTGGCCGGCCGATGCGTTCTTATACATGTATACTTCGAATCCGCGTGCGCAAAGCGGCGGAGGGGATTTGATCCGACTATCCGAACCCCTACTCGCCGGCATGCGGGCCGCGGCCGCCCAGGTCACGCAAGGGTTGGGAAGCAGCCTCGTATGGCCCGGGTCTGCTGCGAAAACTGGATCGATCGAACCCGGGGTATCGGGAATAGCCACGCACGTCCGCTGGCGTTCACCACTCGGGGTACTCCATCTTCACACCATCACTGTGGATCGAAACGGGTACGGGGGTCGTGGAGCCAGGCGGAAGCGTCCTGGACACGATCGTGTGAATGATGCGGCCGTTGTCACCCAGCACGAACATCAAGTCGATCTCCGCACCTGACGAGACGTTGGGGGGTGCGGGGAAGTGAATCACGGCGCTCCCGGTGCAATCCGGGTTGACTTGGTAAGTGCCATGCTCGTGGATGTGAAATCCCGTATTCGAATCGGCCGGTCCGGCGAGGGGTGCGCCGTTCGACATCACGAAGTCGACCTGGGTCAGACGTCCCACACCGTCGAAGTGAGTCATCGCCACGCCCTGGCGCTCAATCGGCGGGCCGCCCGGGGGCAGCAACTGCCCATCGACTCGGAATGCGTAGTCGCCGAACAGAGCGGCGTTTGTGCACCCGTCGTTGTCGCCTGATTGTGCGAGCGCGGCGCCAGAAATGGAGCAGCCAAGTACCAGCAACATGGCAGGGATCTGGATTCTCATGATGCCTCCCGTCGGTTTTCCGGCCGGAAATCGGCCTGGGACGGTTGCTATCATTCGTCGCTTGCGTCCGATGGACAATGGAGAGAACCTGTAGATTGTCTGTAGAAGCACTCGGTGGGTCGCTCGTTGCCTCGGGAGCGCATTCAATTCGGGCCGTTTGAGCTTGACATCGGCGGCTATAGGCTCACGCGAGCTGGCAAACCCGTTCGACTCGAGCGGATCCCGATGGATTTGCTGATCCTGGTGGCTCGGGCACGCGGACAACTCGTTTCCCGAGAGGAGATCATCCAGCGGTTGTGGGGAGAAGCGGCGTACGTTGATACCGAGAATGGAATCAATACCGCAGTGCGCAAGATCCGCCGCGCCTTGGGCGAGGACGCAGAAAGTCCGGAGTATATCGAGACGGTCGTCGGCAAAGGCTATCGCCTCCGCTACGCCGGACCCACAAATCCGGTGCCTGCCGAGCCACTTGAGCCGCCGCGCATCATGCTCGCGGTGCTCCCATTCGAGAACCTGAGCGGGGACCCCGGACAGGAATATTTCAGCGATGGTTTGACGGAGGAGACGATCGCGCGGCTCGGCCAGATGGCCCCGCAAACATTGGGTGTCATCGCCCGGACTTCCACGATGACCTACAAGCAAACGCGCAAAACCGTGGCGCAGATCGCCGCCGAGCTCAACGTCCATTACGTACTGGAAGGAAGCGTGCGACGCGAGAGCGAGCGGGTCCGGATCACCGCGCAACTGATCCGTGTACAGGACCAGACGCATTTGTGGGCTCAATCGTTCGACAGAAAGCTCGACAGCATCCTCGGCGTTCATGCTGAGATGGCTGCGGCAATCGCGAATCAGGTGAAGCTGCGACTGACCTCGGAGCAACAGCGCAGGCTCGAGCGTCCCGGGACGAACAATGTCGACGCCCACGATGACTATCTCCGTGGGCTCTTCCATTTGGCCCGCGTGACTTTTCCCGAGCTACAGAGAGCGATCGGCTACTTCCAGCGGGCCACCGAGCGGGATCCCGCGTACACGCTGGCATATGTCGGCATAGCCGATGCGGTCACACGCCTGCCCATCACCAGCGACGTTCCGGCGGACCAGATCCGCGAGATCGCGCAATCGGCAATCGTGAAGGCGCTCGAGCTGGATTCGGACTCCGCCGAGGCTCTTGATTCCGACGCCGGCTTCAAGTTCTGGCTTCGCTGGGATTACTCGGGAGCTATAGCGTCCGCACGGCGAGCCATCGCGCTCAACCCTAATCACGCGCCCGCGCATTTCCATCTCGCACACACGCTCTCGAATATCGGCGAGCACAATGAGGCGCTCGCCGAGATCCGGCGCGCGCTCGAACTCGATCCTTTCTCGCTCATTACGAATGCCATGTATGGACAGTTCCTCTATCACGCCGGGCGGGACACGGAGTCTGTAGAGCAGCTATGCAAGACCCTGGAGCTCGAGTCACGGTTCTGGGTCGCACAGATCTGCCTCGCCAAGACCTACCAGCGGCTCGGCCGCTATGCAGAGGCGCTCGAGTGCTGCCGCAACGCGTGGGAGTCTTCGGGCGGCAATACCGAGGCGCTCTCGATTGCAGGTTATGTGCGCGCCGTATCGGGCGAGAGAGCTGAGGCCGAGCAGACTGTTCACGAACTCCTTGCGCGAGGGAAAGAGCACTACGTACCGCCCTACAACATCGCGCTCGTCTTCGCCGGCCTTCGGGACCTCGGCTCCGCGCTTCAATGGCTGGAGCTTGCGTTTGCGGAGCGCGATGTGCACATGAATTTCCTACGCGATCACAAGTGGAACGTGTTGCGATCCGGGCGCGAGTTCCGCTCCTTGATGAAACGGGTAGGCCTGCCCGAGTGAGACGTGACACGGCCTGGAGCGGCTCCGGACGGTGGTGGCCAGGGGCGGAATCGAACCACCGACACGCGGATTTTCAGGCGATTGCCGGCAGTTCCAGGGGCTTATGAAACAATTACTTGCAGCGCTTGCCAGCCCCGACCCCAGCCTCACCCAGGCACACTCCTGACACACCCAATCTCAGCGCGGCACATTCCCGGCACAGCATGCCGTTACGGCCGTTTGGCGACTACCCTGCCATTCTCCCAGACATAGAGCGGTGTGCCGTGCATTCGCGCCGTACGCCGAGCGGCGTCGCCGGCGCGAAGCAACGCGCGTTTGACACGCGCGGCAAGCCTCGGATTCCGGTTGGGGTTCGTGGTCTTGCTTGCAGCTTTCGCCTTTATGGCCCGGACTCTACCAGCTCCGGCTGTCGCTGGAATTGTCCATACACGGCCCAGGCCCTCCGGGGGAAGGCGCAGCTCGAGGCCTCGATTGCCGACCTCGAGCAGCGTGGAGGGAAACTCCAAATCGGCCACTGCGCGCCGAAGCGGCGGCTGTGCGTGGCGGTGGATGAAGCCGCCGGCCGCTACGGCGATGCGGTAAGTATCGGGTTGCCAAAGTGGTTATTGAGCGGCGTCGGCACCATCCCCTATCATTTGAATCCATCAAGGCAGAGCTTTCAAAATATCTGGCGGATCTTCGCTTCAACGCCTATTTAATGACCGAAAATGTCACGTTTCGAGAATCGATCCATAAGTATGCCCAGCGCCTCGTACCGGTCAGGGTGTATGGCGAGCTGCCGATGCTGAATAACTTCATCTTCTCGCGCGTCGACAGCGCTACCCTCGAGCCGGCTTATCGGCCACGAACGACTGAGCGCTTCCGGACTGTGACGAACGCAGCATGGGAAGGTTGATTGGCGCATGAGAGATGCGCTATCCACCGTGCAATCGGTCCTGCGATCCGTCGGTCTATCAACCGCCGTGATCGTCGGCCTGACCCTCGTGTCACCGGCATCGGCCCAGGAAGCATCGGGGCAAGAGGTGCCGCATCGCGCATTCTTTGACACAGACGCGAACACGGGCGGCTACGCCGGCGTCACCCTCGGTGAGTCGGATCTGGACATCGATGCGGGGGCGCTCGCGCGTTCGAACAGCCTCATCACGCAGGGCCGCCCCGTCAGTTTCGAGCTCGTCGGCGGATACCGCCCAGCGCCGTTCTGGTCCGGTGAGCTCGCGTACCTGCGCCTGGGACAAGCATCGGCCGGCAAGAACTACACGCAAACACGAGGGTACATGCTCTCCGCCTTGGTGTACCTGCCCACGCCCTATATCAACCTTTATGGTCGCCTCGGTGCTCTGGAATGGAACAGCTATGGCCGTTGCAACTGTGCCGCCGGGGTCGCCGTGCCGATCCACTTCCGTCGCAGCGGCCTGAGTGCCGCTTACGGTGTGGGTGGCACGACCAATGGGCGCGGCAACCTCAATTTGCGACTTGAGTGGGACAAGCTGAAAATCAGCGATGCTCGCAGAGCGAATCTCGTCACGGTGGGATTGATCTGGAGTTTCTTTTAGCTGACGGAACGAGCCGACCTGTCCCCTCTGCTCATTCCCATAAATGGTCGATAACGGGAATCTTTTATAGTGGAGCATGGCTCGAGCTCCGAGAAAATCGAAAGCGCCTGCAGAAGCACCAACACTCCAAAATGGGAAAGTCGCCATTCGCGGGCGCAATAGGAAGCCCAGGAGCGGCGATCTGCAGGGGCCCCTGGCTCTTCCCTCCCCCTGCTCGCCAAACCAATGCTTCGCGCCGCCGGCGCGAGCATCTGACGCCGGATGAGATCGAGAAGGTTCTGAAGGCCTGCGGCCAGGTCGGTCGGCCCAGGCGCGCGATCGCGCCCTCGTACTGATCGCCTATCGGCATGGATTTCGCGTCAGCGGGCTCGTGGCGCTGCGCTGGATTGGCAGAATTTTCCGCGAAACTGGCGCGTGTTCATCGGCGTGATTACGAGACCATGGTGGCGCCGTCAGAGGCTCGTACACCTCACCGGAGCTGGGACCGGGCCCAGCGGCGCGGCTATTACAGGAGCGCAACACAGCCAATCGCGAATATTGCACAGTCCTATCCCCATTGGCGTTGACGTCATGGCTCCAAATTTTAATTTGGTGGTGGCCAGGGGTGGAATCGAACCACCGACACGCGGATTTTCAGCCGCATCCCGGGGCCACATGGGCTTATGAATCAA
The DNA here is from genome assembly GCA_050738635.1 of Steroidobacteraceae bacterium. Taxonomy (GTDB): domain Bacteria; phylum Pseudomonadota; class Gammaproteobacteria; order Steroidobacterales; family Steroidobacteraceae; genus 13-2-20CM-66-19. Next base: position 3,126 of record JBOIAB010000055.1, on the reverse strand, counting down.
CCACTTGCAGCGCTTGCCAGCCCCGTTTCCAGGCTCACCAAGGCACAATCAGGCACACCCAATCTCAGCTCGGCACATTCCTGGCACAGCGGCGAAGTCCTCGCGGCCGTTACGGCCGTTACGGCCGTTTGGCGACGACCTTACCGTTCTCCCAGACATAGAGCGGTGTTCCATGCATTCGCGCTGTACGCCGGGCGGTCTCACCGGCACGAAGTAACGCGCGCTCGACACGTGCGGCGAACCTCGGGTTCAGGTTGGAGCTCGTGCTCTTGCTTGCACGTTTCGCCTTCATGGCCCCGACTCTATCAGCTTCGGCGGCCTGCTGGAATTGTCATACACCGCCCAGGCGTCAGCTAGAGGACGATATCGGGTCTGGAAATTCCGCCAGCTTCGGGAAAACCGTCGAAGCACATCGATCTTCGGCACATCGTGCCCTCCCTGCCGCACCCTTGCCGCTATGCGCCTCAGCGCCAGCCGCGGAGACGCAAGCCGAAGGTAGACAATCTCGATGTGATAGCCGAGTTGCTTCATGGCCTCCAGGCGCTTCACATGAGCGACGAGACGCTCAATCTCTTCCAGCATCAATCGCGCGGCCGCGACTGCGGCGAGCTCCGGTCGCAGCGGCGACAGGCCGCTCGCGATGAGATCAGCGTTGACGAAATTCAGCACCCGGGCGTCGTTGGGCAGATATTCCTTGGCAAACGTCGTCTTTCCGGCGCCGTTCGGACCTGCGATCAGAAGACAGCGTGGTCTACGCTTCTTTTGGCCCTTCCTTTTCGCCACCCAGATCTCTCCTGCGGTAACAGCGAGAACCTAGAGTGTACCCGCCTGCGGCAGCTTAATCGCCCGGACCGCGCCGGGCCGAATTATCGTACACGGCCCATTCGTCTATCTCAGTTTGACGATGACCTTGCCCTTTGCGCGCCCTTTTTCAACATACGTCATTGCCTCATTCGTCAATTCGAATGGAAGACCAGATCCACGACAGGCCGAATGGCGCCAGAGTCAATGAGTGCGCTGATTTGCCGCAACTGACTCCCGTTTGCCGTCATGAACAGGAATGAGAAGCTGACGCCTTGGCGTCTTGCCTTTTTTCTGATTGCACTGCTCAACAGGCGCATGATCATCGTCACAAACCAAGGCGAATGGATTTCTTCTGCGAATGCCGGATCGGGCGGACCAGAGATCGAGATGAGCTTTCCGCCCCTCTTTAGAACTCGGAGGGATCTTTCCAATGTCTTTCCGTCTTGACTGTTCAGCACCACGTCGTAGTCGTGCAATATTTCGGCGAAATCGTCTTGCTTGTAATCAATGACAATGTCTGCGCCAAGGCCCCTCACCCACTCTGCATTGGCCGCGCTCGTTGTCGTAGCGACGAACGCACCCAAACGCTTGGCCAACTGGATGGCAAAGGTCCCAACGCCACCGGAGCCGGCCTGGATGAAAACCTTCTGCCCACTTTTTAGGCCGCCCCTTTCTATGAGAGCTTGCCAGGCCGTCAAGCCAACCAACGGGATGGAGGCGGCTTCTTCCATGACAAGGTTGCGCGGCTTCGGAGCTGCGTCGGCTTCGTTAATTGCAATGAGCTCCGCGAAGGTCCCCACCTGCCCATCGCGCGGCCGCGCGTAAATTTCGTCACCCGCCTTGAAGTGTCGGACTTTGGTCCCGACCCGAACCACGGTTCCGGCCACGTCGTGCCCCAGGATGAAGGGCGGTCGATACCGCAGGAAGGGCTTGAAGTCTCCATCCCGGATCTTCGAATCCAGAAGATTGACCCCGGCCGCATGAATTTCGACCAGGGATATCGTCATCCCGCAGCACCGGGTCCGGCATATCAGCGAGTCGCAGAGCTCCCTTTTTCTTGTAGCGGTCGAGGATGAAGGCTTTCATGATGTGGGGCGAATCCAGTGAAGGCGCCGCGGCCAAGGAGACCGTTGCAGTGGGCAGTCGTGGAGCGACGGCGGATTTGTTATTGTCCCAAGGCTAGGGCACGGCTCCGCGATGGCGTCCGCGCGTCGAGCTGCAGATTCTTCCGAATCCCGGCGTCCAGCATTCCTGCAGGCGCAAACTTGCGCAGCAATCGCAGGCGGCCCGCGGTGGGGCCGGCCGTATAGCGAAGCTGCGGCCGCGCCGCATTCGCCGCCTTCAATACGACCTCGGCTACCACGGCAGGCTCGTCCGCACTCACCATCGCCTGCTCGACTGCCTTCGCCACGCTTTCGCGGACCTCGCGGTACTCGTCGAGCTTCGCATCTGGCTCAACGTTGTTCGCCTCGAACTGGGTTTTCGTATAGGCCGGCTCGATGACCGAGACCCGGATGCCGCGCGTGCGCAGTTCGTGATCCAGCGCTTCCGAATAGCCTTCGACCGCATGCTTGCTGGCGGCATACAGCGCCACGTACGGCATCGGCACCACGCCCAGGATTGAGCCGATGTTGATGATTCGGCCGCCGCCCTGATTTCGCATGTGAGGCACGACGGCACGCGTCATCCGGACGAGTCCAAAGAAGTTCGTATCGAAAATCGAGCGAGCCTGTTCGATCGAGCTCTCTTCGGCTCCAGCGGGGGCGACACCGAAGCCGGCGTTGTTCACCAGCAGATCGATGCGACCTTCCAATCTCATTAGCTCGTTTACTGCTGCTTTGACGGAATCATCGCTGGTCACGTCAAGGGACAGCATCTCGAACGATCGCTGGCTCTGTTGTGCTCCGCGTCTGCTGGTGCCATATACCTTGTAGCCGGCCGACGTGAGGCGCTCGGCCGTCGCTTTGCCGATGCCTGATGAGGCGCCCGTAACAAGGGCGATGGGTTTCTTGATGTTCATGGAAATACCTGTCGATTGATGGTTTCAGATGGGGCGCCGTGATACGGGGCTGCGACCGCCGGGCCTGCCCATCGTTGGTCACCGTGGAATTTGTATATGATGTTCATCATATTTGCTCGCCAGAACAGTCGGTGCGGGTGCAGCTTTTACTCAAGTAGCAGCAGAGGAAAGGTGCTTCAACGCTGCAGCCAAAAGCGCATCGGAAAGTTTGGGCTCGTCCACAGCACGGGCCAGCAGCAATGCGCCGACCGCCGTGGCCACGGTCACGAGCGCAGACTCGTGCGCGCCCGGCTGTCCCCAGT
>JBOIAB010000054.1:0-22802 GCA_050738635.1 Steroidobacteraceae bacterium | reverse complement strand
CCCGACCGACGCTTCACCGTCGTCCTCGCGGACGCCAGTGCACGGCTTGGGGTCAACGTGGATCGCTAATCCTTCGTCGTGGCGGACTCTCACCGCCTACTCCGTGCCGGTCTCCCGGCGCACAAGTATATGATTTTCTGGCCGCAAGGAGCCCTGCGACAGGTGCCAGCCAGGGCTGATCAGGCCGCGAGCGGCTGTCCAGACGGTTGACCTTGCCGGGACATCCGATTCCCTCGCTTACCGCGGTCAAGCGTTCGTTGCGCGACTGGATGGCGGCGCGGTAGCAGCTGCCCATCGAGTCGGTGAAGCTCGCCTGCTCGCTGCCCGCCTCGTCGGACGCGAAGCTGCTGCGGTCGAGCGGGTCGGGAATGGCCTTTCCTTCAGCGTGGTCGCGCGTGATGAGGCTCTCGTCCAGCACCGCATGGTAGGCCGTCGTTCGCGCAGCCACGCGGCGGATCTCGTTGTAATGACCCTGTTTGACCGTCACCTGCGCGGTGAAGCCTTGCCCCTCGGTCACCATGAGCTTGCGCGAGGAGAGGTAGAGCGGGTTGCGCTGCTGCACCGTGTAGCCGTCAAGAGGGCGACCCTCCAGCGTGCGCCGCACCGTGAGCGACATCGTGCCCAGCTTGTCGATGGTCTCGTCGTAGCGTTTATCCCCAGGGCGCCCGAAATTCTGCTGGTTGTGGAATTCGTCGGTGTAATGCACGGCGGTATCTAGGTCACCGCGCGGCGTTCTCAGGCGGCCGACGATCGCATATGACTGCACTTGGTCAGTATCGATGGTGCCCACGATGCGGCCAGCCGCATCAGCGTGCAGGGTGTCGCGCACACTGACACCCGCCGGCTGCTGCGCCGCCAACGTGTTCTGCGTCAGCTCGCCCTGCAGTTGGCTGGCGTACGGATCCTGGTAGACCAGGAGGTTCGCTGCGACGTTGAAGAAGTGGTCGGTGCCCAGCACGCGCACCGCCACGGTGTGCGGCTTGCCATCGTCGAACAGGCCGGCGAACGGTGTCAGGTCCACTCGGGTCGGGATGAAATTGGTTGTCTGGATGGCCGGTGTCGGCAGCCAGAGATGCGGCGCCACGCCGCCGGTGAAAATCCAGGGGTAGACCGGCGCCAGCCCGGCCGCCTTGCCGTCCACCAGCACCTCCACGCCGCGGAAGCTGCCGCCGTCGCAGGCTTCGAACGACTCCAGCGAGTAGTCGCGCGTCTTCTCCAGGTAGCGCCGGTCGACACAGGTGTACCAGCGCTCGTCGTGGGCCTGGCTCTGCGCAATGACGTCGAGATATGCACGCTCAACATTGCGCGGGAAGCTGATCCGCCGTGACAGGTTATCGTCCGGGTGCTCCAGCGGCGCCTGCTCGCCGCGCGGATCGCTGCCAAGGGCATACACGCGGTCGGCCACCGTCGCGGCCGCCTGCCCCGCGTCGGCCGGATAGAAAACGAGGCGCACATCCGCATAAATCGGGCTACTGGTCGTGGGGCTCACCCAATTGTTGAGGATCATCTGCCCCGGCTGCGCGTGGTGGAACAGCGCGGCGTAGTCGGTGAGGTCGCGCTCCACGTGCCAGTGCTGCGCCAAATCAGGCTCGGGCTCGATGGTGGTGCCGAAATAAAGGTTCACGCCGCCCAGCCAGAGCGCCACGGTGCGGTCGTACTGGCGCCCAGCCGGCACCGAGAAATCCGCCTCCAGCACCACCTTGCTCCAGCCACCTTCGCAACCCTTGGGCGGCGCGAAGCCAAAGCGATGCGGACGCGCGGCCATTGACGACGCATCGCCGTGCTCGTCAAACGCCTCGTGGGCGAATACCGTTACCCTGCAGGGCTTGCTGGCCGGCCGCGACACCGACGGCTCAACCGAAGCCAGCACACGCGAACCGAGCTCCAACCCTCTTGCCGCGGCGGCCTGCAAGCCCATCGCCGAAGCCAGGCACATCACCAGCACGGCAGCGATTCCCGGAGTTGGTACACGCGCCGCGCGAGAGTGCACCTCGAGCGCAGTCAGCACGCCGCCTCCGCCGCGCGCAGCTCGTCCACGAGCCGCCGCACCGCCTCCACATCCGTCTGCCGCCAGTCAGCATCGAGCCCGTGCAGTAGTGCGTTTCGCAGGCTCGTGGGGGATATCCGCGGTGCCGACGCCGAAGCGTGGATCTCGCGCACCCCGGTCGCCGCCACGAGTGGCCTCACGTCCTCCGACCGGATCCCGGCCCCGGCTATGACGCCGATCCGGCCGGCCGCCTGGCGCACCACGGCGGCAATTGCCGCCGCTCCCTCCGGTGCGCTCGAATGCGCGCCGGAAGTGAGAACCCGATTGCAGCCGAGCCCAACGAGTGCCTCGAGCCCGGCCTGCGGATCGCTCACCGTGTCGAAGGCCCGATGGAAAGTGATCGACATCAACCCCGCCGCTGCGATGAGGTCACGACCCACCGCCAGATCGACGTTCCCGGCGGCATCGAGCGCACCGATCACGACACCGTGGCAGCCGAGGCGCGCGCATTCCTCGATGTCATATTGCATGACACGGATCTCTGCCTGCGAGTAACAGAAGTCCCCGGCGCGCGGCCGGATCAGAACGTGCAACGGCAGGGCGAGCGCAGCGCGCGCTGCCGCGATGACTCCGATCGAGGGCGTGACGCCCCCCTCGGCGAGATCAGCGCACAGCTCAACCCGGTCCGCACCACCGGCCTCAGCGGCGAGTGCGGAGCCCAGCCCGTCGGCGGCGATTTCGAGCAGCAGTTGCGCCACGTGCTATTGCTCTTGTATCGCGTAACCCGTTGATCTTTGGCGTCCCCGACGGGGATTCCGAACCCGTGTTACCGCCGTGAAAGGGTGAACGACTTTCCTTCTGATTCAGTAGCTTGCCAGCGCTCCTATGCTATCAGGATGCTGGCCCTCAAGACGCACGATAGTTCGACCCGCCGGGCTGATCCAGAAGCAAGGACAACCGAGAGCTACGTATACCTGCGCCGCAGGCGGACTCAGTACGAGAGCGCCTGCATAAACTGCAGTCCAAACTGCGGAGGCTCACGGACAATGGATGAGCGCAGTATTTTTTTGTGGCAACCGACAAACAGATTTGCCGCTAATTCCTCGGTAACAGCGGAAACCGTGTCCGCTTGCAGCGATAGGCGAACAGCGCTAGATTTGGGTCAGCGGCGCTTGCCGCTTGGAGGGCGGGAGGCTTGGACAAGCGCATTGCGTCCTTGGATGGATTCCGGGCGTTTTCGATAACGCTCGTGATTCTAAATCACGCCTTCAGTCATGTAAGCGTGCCGATCCTCTGGCGTCTGCCCTACGGGGCGATCGGCGTGCGCATCTTCTTCGTGATCTCGGGTTTCCTGATTACGGCCCTATTGCTAAGAGAGCTCGACCAGTCAGGCGAGATCAGCCTCTACGGGTTCTACGCGCGTCGCGTAGCACGAATCCTCCCCGCGTCTTACTTCTATGTGGTGGTCGTCGCGGCCATGATCCCGTTTGGGCTTGCCCTGGCTCACTACGAGCAGCTACCAAGCGTGCTTTTCTACTACGCCGACTATCACCTCGCCTCGTGGACTCACGGGGCCGATCTCTCTGTCGGGCAGTTCTGGTCGCTCTCAGTCGAGGAGCAATTCTATCTGCTCTGGCCGGCCGCACTGTTGATGCTCGGCAAGCGCCGTGGCGCCATCCTCTGTGCTCTCCTACTTCTCCTAGCGCCTGCCTTCAGGACGCTTTCCCTGCACGGCCTATGGCCCACCTCGCCATCATTCTCATTTGAGAGCCAGTGTGATTCTATCGCCTGCGGGTGTCTGCTGGCGATCCTGCGAGAGCCTCTCTGGCGGATTCGGCCTTACCGAATGCTCATCGAAACACCGGCACCGCTGGCATTATTCGTCATCGGATGCGCGTTGCTTTGTCTCGGTTCCGGTGGCAAATACGCCATTGGAATTCCCATCATGAACTTTGGGATCGTAGCCATGCTAGACCGGTACATGCGATTCCAGCGTGCGGATGTCGGCCGATTGCTCAATTGGCGACCGATCATGTGGATCGGGACAGTGAGCTATTCGCTCTATATCTGGCAGGGAGTCTGGGTGTTCACGACACTGCCGTTTGTCGTAAGGGTAATAGGCTCTATCGCTTGCGCGGCCGGCTCTTACTACTTCGTGGAGCAGCCTGCACGACGCTGGCTCAATACGCATCTTGGCGCGTCCAGGCAATTTGCGCCCCGAGTGTTCCAGCCTTGAGAGGTATGTCGAGGTCAGAAGGCCAGTCGTTCCATTGAGCAATGCGCCGGTCTGGTCGAAGATGTTCAGGCTGTCATTCGTGACCGAGCTACCGGGTCGAGTGCGCGGACAATCCATTCCAGGCTAGAGTGTTACCCATGGCCTCGGAATAATCTGGCACCCATGCGCCCGGTATAGACCCCCCTGGATTTATGGCGTCCCCGACGGGATTCGAACCCGTGTTACCGCCGTGAAAGGGCGAGTAAAGCCGCTCGGAGTACAGCCCTAGAAATGACTAGATGCTACAAAAATAGCGGATTACCGGCGCCGAGAGAATGCGAACGGAACGTGGGTCGTCCGGCGCTATCAAGGCGCGGGCGGCATGTACGAGACCGAGGGGCGAAAGCGCGGCCATGCGCACCTTGCGCGGCGTGGTAGCGAGATGTCAGTTATTGCCGACACTCAACGATGATGTTTATGATCGGCCGCCGGTTGATCGACTGGCATGCAGGCTTGCGATCGGGGCCCTCGCCGGCCAAGAAACAGCGCGGGACAGCCGTTGTAACTGCCTTGCGCGAATATTTCTTATCCGCATTTCTCGACGACGCGCAGCGACGCCACGTTCTGTGGATCGATGAGGCAGAAGCTCCGGGGAAACCACAGATGCGTGTCGGCCCACGCTAGCCTAGATTTCCATAGCGCTCCGATGACTTAACGCGCTGGACGGAGGCGCGAGGGATCGGGGTCGGCTGGTCAAAGGCTCCGAAGCGCAGTGTCCGGTTGATGGCGTTGAGGCCGAATGCAGCGAAGCTCAGACTGCGTAGCCTCGTCGGCGGAACCCTCGGAACTTACGCTGCCGCGGCGGTCGTGGTCAGCCTCCTCTGATCGCCCACAGAAGCCACGAGCGGTCAGCCCCGAACGAAATGCAGGGCGACACCGACCCCGGCGCCGATGAACAGCAGCAGGCACGCCGCGGATTGGATGAAAAATCCCGGGAGTCGCTTCTCGACGGCGCTGCTGTAACCGCGGAAATACACGGCACGGCCGATGACCCAAACGAGTCCCAGCGCCGCTGCGCCGAGGTCGTTCAGATACACCGCGCAAAGCCAGAGTGGCACGAGGAAAGTCGGCATCCACTCGAGCGTGTTGATGTGCGCGCGAAAGACACGTTCGAAATCGGGATTGCCGGTCGTGGCGGGAAGCCTCACATTGAACTTCCCGTGCGCCACCGCCACCCGGGTCGCGAGAACGAAATAGAACGCGATGGCGAGCAGCGTGACGATTGCTGTATAGCGTGGCAGGGCGATCATCGCGATGTCTTTCCCGACGCTGCTGCGGTCTCGGCGAAGGACGCCAAGAGCCGCCCCCAGTCTCCCGTTTTGTCGAAGACAGTCCGCATTTCGTCTCGGCGAGTGGCATATCGGTCCAGCTTGCGATGCTCGAACTCCACCCGGGTGCGGGCATTTCCGTCGGGCACGAAGCGCACCTCGATCTCGGTCCCCAACGAAGGGTCGTATTGCCAGTCGGCGGTGATGTCCCAGGAGAGCACGAGCCGTGAGTTCGGCTCCCATGCGAGCACGCGACCCCAGCCGCACGTGGACCCGTCGTCCCCTCGCTCGTACCACCGCCCACCGACCCGGGGCTCGATCACCGCATCCACGGCATTCGCCTTGCCGATCTTGTACGTGGCGAGCGGCCACCAACTGCCCATCCGCTCGGTGAAGACTTGCCACGCCACGTGCTGAGGAGCCTCTACCGTCATCGCCTTTCGCACGCTGTTCGGGTCGGCGTTAACCGGCTTCGACTGTTCTTCGGTCATGACTTTCTCGCTTTGATTGCCGCATGCTCCGCGGCTTCTTTGAAGGCGACCAGCGTCTCATCCCAGAACCCCTCGAGCCACTCTCGCAGCGCTTCGATACCGCGCCGGTCTACCCGATAGAGGCGTCGAGTGCCGTCGGCCCTCACGGCTACCAGTCCAGCCGCCCGGAGCACCTGAAGATGCTGCGAGACCGCCGATCGGGTGACACCCATTCCGCGCGCCAGATCCCCGGCCAACTGCGGCCGGTTCCGCAGCCGCACGAAGATACGGCGGCGTGTCCGATCCCCAAGGGCATCGAGAGCTCGCTCAGCGTCAACCATCGCCCGACACGCAGCAGTTCTGCATTTGTCAACAATAATAGTCACGGCTAACGAAAGTCAATACTTAAATAGATCTCGCGAGTTGGAGGCGCCCGGTTCGACTTCGGTCGCGCCGCGTGACGGGCGAGGGAACTTCGAGATTCACCTCAAACCCGTGCTCGGTACCAGCCACGACGATGACTGCGCCAACCCCTGGCGGGGTAAGGCGCCCTCCCTCGCACCCTGCGGGGCTAACATTGACGCCGGCCGGTGCGCCGGGTGTTAATGGAACTGTAGACACCACGGTGCTAACCGGCACATCAAATCTCACGTTCATGCGGACCTCTGCGCAATCCGGGCGGTTTACCCCCAAGCAGGGCCAGTACCTGGCTTTCATCTACGGCTATACGCAGGTGATGGGACGGCCGCCCGCGGAGGCGGATATGCAGCGGCGCTTCGAGGTCACTGCCCCGACGGTACATCAGATGGTGGTCACTTTGGAGCGCGCTGGGCTGATCCGACGCAAGAGAGGCGTCGCCCGCAGTATCGAGGTGCTCGTTGCGCCGGAGTCGCTGCCGGCGCTGCGCTGAGTAGCGGCGTTACCCGAGAACCAGCTGCAGCCGCTTCTTGCCGAGCCACGGCACGGGTAGATTGGTCTTCGCAAAGCCTGCGGCCATCAGCAGGGGGTTGTGGGCACCCTTCTGGAAACGCACCGTGATGTCGCGCTCGGAGATCTCGACGTGGGCGACGGCATTGATGAAGTCGCGGAAGATGTGCTGGGACTTGGCGGTCGCGTAGCCATTGCCGATGCGCTCGCCAAGGAGCCGATACAGGCTGCTGGCCATGAGCGTGAGCTGCAGATCGCAACTGACCTTCATCGCCACGGCCGAGGACAGCGCGTCCATGTGGAAGAAATCCACGCTGTCGGCGATACCGTTCTCGATGAGCATGCGTTGTGCGTAGCGTCCGACGAGGTGGACGGGCGTGCGACGCAGTTGGTTGGTCAGCACGAAGGTGGGCTCCTCGTGCCCCAAGTCGGTGACGACGATCTGGCGGATGGGTCCGGCATAGTCGCGCAGCGTGATCGTCTGATCCAGGATCCTCGGTGTGCGATACGCTCGCGCGATACTCTCCAGCTCGATGCGCCGCCAGGCCGAGCGCGGCTGCTGGTGCACTTCTCGAAGCATGGTGGCATCGCGCCGCCGCAGCGTGATGAACTGGATGCCGAGCTCATTGAGGCGACTTAAGTTCCTGTAGGTGGTGAGCTTGGAGTCGAAGACCAGCTCCTCGGGTAGGTGCCCCGTGCGCTGCTTCCAGTACTCGATGAAGCGCAGGATCTCATCGTTCTGATCCTCCTTGCGAAGGGCAGCATTGCCGTAGCAAAACACGCGCTTCTGGGCATCCTGCGCGAGGAAGGCGAGCACCCCCTTTTGGCGGCGGCTGCGCTTGGAGACGTAGTGCTTCTGCAGCAGCGCATCCTCGCCGTGAAAGGGAATGGTGTGAAAGTCCACGTCAAAGGACACGCCGTGCTCGAACCCCAAGCTGCGCATGGCATCGAACCAGCGGTGCATGAGCTTCGGGTAGGCCGCAGGGGGAATGCGGCAGCTGTACTCGGTGAGAAAGCTACGCTTGGGAATCACGTTGAGCCCGGCGAATAATCCCAGCCCCTCATCGAAGACCGAGCTCATGACATGACTGTGCCGAGCGTTGCCGAAGAGCTTCAACGCCAACAGCGAGCGCATCTCCTCGGCCGCTGGCAGCTGCTGAGTGCCGGGGAAACCGGTCTGCTGCAACATCTTCTCCAGCGGGATCTGCGCCAGATACGGCACGAACAAGAAAAGTCCCCCGAACTGGGTGCGAAAGTGCCTTGGGGACAGATCCAGTTGCCGCACGTCGGCTACGGCGGCCGCTTCGGGTCCGGGCCTCTCGGGACGCTCCTCATCGGCGCGGCGCGGTAGCTTGGCGAAGCCGGCGTCTTTGAGCAGGCGTGCCACTGCCGCCGGGCTCAAGCGTCGATCTTCCGCCTGCAGCGCCCGGCTGATGTCGTAGATCGATAGGTTTTGCTTGCGCAACTCGATGACCTTCTCGCCCGTGGTGTTGCGCTTGGCAGAGGCGTGCGGCCCCTTCATAACTGGCAGGAAGAATGGGCGGTGCGGCTCCTGGCGGAACCAGTGGCACAGCACTCGAAAGCTTCCTGGGGTATAGCCGAAGCGCTTGGCGGCCTCGGCGGACGGGACCCCCTCGACGAAGTAGGCGCGCAGGGCTTCGTACTGACGGTGGGTGGGGTTGGCCGGCTCGAGGAAGACCCGCCTGATGTCGTTGTCGTCCGTTATCTCTACAAGAGACCTCTGAGACATATCGTCAATATGTCACATCGCCCACGCCCTGGCAAGCAAAACAAAGGGTTGCTGCTCGAAAAATGCGCAGAAAAAGGCGCGAAACGGCTTCCCGACGCACCCTAGTACCGCTCGAACGCTTTCGGTAGCGTACCTCTTGCCATGAAACCGGGGGACAAGGGCGAAACCTATCTCCGGGCAACCCTTCATCGCGGGGGCGATGTCCCGTTTGAAGTCCGCAAGTCCGGCCTCCCCGACGAAGCCGCCGGAGTCTTTCTGCTCGATGACCCAGTAGCCGAATCCCATGAACTCCCAATGACCGATATATGCGAGGAGTCTGGCCCAGGTCCGCTGCTCGCTCAACGGCTCTCTGCCGATGAATCGGACCACTACCGGATCGGACCACTACCGGATCGGACCACATTGCCACGCACCGCGGCAGATCGTCGTAGCGGTGCCTGCGAAGACGCAAACGCGGGGTATCAAGGACAAACTCCGACGCGATCACTTGCAGGCCGGCAGCCAGCGCAAGCGCGACCGCTTCGCCGGGTCCAGCACGAGGACTTCCGGCGCGCGCCGCAGCATTCCGCTAGCCGCCAGCTCCTGCTTGGTGCGCGCGAGGAGCGGATCGAACGCTTCCTTGAGAACCGACTCATCACGCAGGATGTGGAGCGCCACGAGATATGGCCCGTCAGTTCTGAATGGAAGCAGCGGGAAATTGTTCGGGCCGTCCAGAGTGACCAGGACACCCGCAGGTCTCACCCCCGGGATGTCGTAGCGAGAGAACGTTCTCAGCGCGAGCTCGGAGAAGCGCTGCATGTCGTCTTTTTTGACAGTGTAAATCTCGGCCACGACGACGCCCTGCGCGCCGTTGGGCTCGGAGACAGGATCCACCGCCGGCAGCGCCGGAACTTCCGTCTGCGCATTCAGGGCGTGCAGTTCGAGCACATTGTCGTCGACGCCGGGAAGGAGGCTATTGGCCTGAGCTTTGTGCTCACGCCAGACCGGTCCGTAATAGAACCGCGCCTGGGCGATGGCGTGGTCTTGGATACTATGAAAGCCCCTGATCCACGTGAAGTTATACTGTGCTCCACGTTCGAGAAACTCCCCGAATACCAAAACCCCCAACTGCTCGAATGCCTCGGGAAACCACGCTTCGTAGTATTTCACAAACTCCGGCCGCTTCCCGGGCGCGATCGGATAGCGGCGCAGCTCTATCACGTCGTAGTGTCCGAGTTGCGCAGCGTCGTCCATCGTCCCGGGGCCGACGCAGCGGGGATCCCGCTGACCCGCCGCGAACGCGGGCACGCTAACGATGAGTAAGGTGCAGAGCGCCAGGAAAAAGCGATTCATCGACGTTCTCCGCGATTCGGGTGAAATCCATGATCCAGTTAATTTCCCAGGTTCGCCCGTCGTCGCGCGAGAAAGCCTGTGACCAATGGGCATGGTCGTGATCGATGCTGAGCCACGTATAGCGGACGATGATCGGAACACCGTTGAGATGGTCCGGCCCTTCGAACACGCCGCGGCCGTGGCGGAAGGCGCCGGTGACGGGCGGCTGCAGCACGCCGCGGCTGAAGCGGTTGTCGCTCCAGTAGATCGTCCATTGGTGAGACCGGGGATCGTAGAGCCGCAGGCCCATCCCGATGAAATTGGACCAGTGGCTGGTCAGGTAGTACTCAAGGTTACCGGTCCCTGTGCGCAGGGGGCTCTCGAGGTCGTTAGCCTGGAACTGCAACCACTCGTGTGAGTGCTGTAGGCGCTTGGTGAGGAATCTGTTCTGCACCTTCCAAGTGCCCATGAGGAAATCGAACGCATGTGCCTGCGCGCCGCCGGATGCGTCCGAGATGGCGGCCTGAGCATCCAGAACAACCGGCTGGCTAGCGACGAGAAGAGCGCAAAGCGCCGTAACATATGGCGCGAACCGCAGCACGGAAGAGCCTTTCTTCTGAACAGACCGGTTGACCGGTTTGTTATACTTTGCGCCGCGTTCACATGCCCTGTCAAGAGGATGCTACGAGGCTAAGCGCCGCTCATTCAACCAATGCGTCAGCAATTGAAGGGCATCGACAAGCGGCTCTGTGTTTTGAGCCGCCTTCGCCATATTCATTGCCCCCGAGTACACCGAGATCACGAAATTAGCGGCGGCGGCTCGACCGCCGTCATCGAGTCGTGCCCCACCGCGCGTGCCGCCGATGCGCTCGACCAGCGCCGTCCGCCACTCCGCGAAGATACTTTCCACGCCCCGCCGGACATCCGCGTCCGTCAGAGAGAGCTCCAATGCAAGGTTGTTCAACGGGCACCCCAGCACGGACTTCCGTGCCTGCATCCCGCCTATGATGCTGCGGAACGCCTCGCTGATTCCCTTCCCCAACGCTGGCGCCCTGCGAACCGGATCGATCCAGGCCTCACGAACCACCGGGCGCACGCGATCCGCGAGAACGGCAAGCACGAGCGATTTCTTGGTCGGGAAATGATGGTGCAGGGCGCCCGCCGACACGCCCGTCTCCTGCATGAGATCATGCATCGACGTCGAGTGATACCCCAGCTCCTGAAAAAGCCTCGCTGCGTGATCCAGAATGCGCGCTCGCAGCCCCTGCGGATCGTTACGCCGCCTGCGGCTGGTTTTCGCCCGTCCCAACGCTGCTGCCATGTGAATCCCGCCCGCTGGCTGACAATATCTGGCCGCAGGCAGTATAGCGTGAAAACAGGTCGGCCGTCCTGTCTGATCCCGCGCAGGACGTCATGCAAAGCGCGGCGCTCACTGTTTGGGGACTGGCGTTCTGCCGGTTCGACGCTTGTGTCCCTCGCCCAACAACAGCTCGATGTATCGCCGCAGGTGATCGAGGCATTCGATTGCGACTGCGGTCGTTCCATGCGCTTTCGCAAGAATGAAGCCGCCATATGAAATTGGGCAGGTCGCCGGTCAGGATCGCCTTGCGAAACTCAACATAGGCGATGAGCCGGCTGAGAGGATCGGCGGCGGTGATAGGGCGCCGCGGCGAAAGTCGCAACCGCCAGGCGAACAATCGCGAATCCCGAAACGGAGATAAGACGACGATGATCGGACCTTCAAGGCGGCGCGCGCTCGCGGTCGTTGCCATTCTCTGCTTTGCCTGGGGCGTCGTCAGTGTCGAGTATCTGAGCGTCGGCTACCTGGCTCCGTTCATCGAACCTGCCTTGCACCTGAGTAACACCCAGTTCGGAATCCTCGTTTCGGGATTCTGCGTGCCCTTCGGACTATCGAGCTACGCTACTGGAGTAATTGCCGATCGCATCGGAAAGCGGCGGCAATTGATAGTCTTTGTTCTGCTGGCCTTTTCAGCCGCATCAGTGCTATCTGGGCTTGCGACATCGTTCCTGACGCTACTGGCTGCCCGGCTGCTGATGGGGTTACTCGAGGGACCCATACTGCCGCTGGCGCAATCGATCGTCGCCCTGGAGAGCCCGATAGAGCGCCGCGGGCTCAACATGGGAATCGTACAGGCTCTGGGGTTCGGCCTGCTGTCAGGCATCGCGCCGCTGCTGCTCGTGGGGCTTGCAGGCAGATACGGCTGGCGCAGCGGCTTCTTCGTCGTTGCTCTTCCCGGGCTCATCTGCGCTGGCCTGTTGGAGGTTATCCTTCGCGATAAAATCCCTCCCGTGGCGAGCGAGAAGGGCGTCACCCGCATCTCGGCCCACGAGGCGGCCGAGGACCGAAGGCCGGCGCTCCGCTCCAGGAATATCTGGCTCTGCTGCGCCCTCTCTCTCCTATACATTACTTATTTCCTCACGGCGACCTGCTACTTACCCCTCTTCTATGTGAGGGTTAGGCAGTTGCCGCCCGCAGCCATGAGCACGCTGATGAGCTCGGTAGGAGCCGCGGGAATCGTCATGGGCATCATTATCCCGGCCCTTGCAGATCGAATCGGGCGCAAGCGAACCGCGATACTGGCGAGCGCACTCGGGCTCTTGTGCCCTCTTGCCGCACTCCTGTACGTCGGCCCCTTGCCTGTACTGTGGCTGCTCATGTTCATCGGGTTGACGCCGATAGGCGTGTCGATTCTTTCCATGTCGACGATCCCGGCCGAAAGCGTTCCTGTTCAGTCAGTTTCCACGGCCCTAGGTCTCTGCGTCGCTATCGGGACCTTGATCGGAGGCGGCGCCGGTCCAACCATTGCCGGATGGATTGCGGATCGGTGGAATCTTCGGGGAGCGCTCCTGTTTCAAGCGGGTTGTGCAGCGCTCATGGCGGTATTGGCGATCGGCCTGCGCGAGACCTGGCCCGGAAGACGGCAAGAGGCCGATGCGACGCATGCCCTTTCCGGCCGTAGTCGGCGTAAGTAGCGATGATCAGGCGCATTTGCGGCCGGCGGACTTCTGTTACCGCGCCTTTAAGGTTCCATCGCCCACCAGGTGACTCAGGCTCTTATTGAGTGCGCCGTCCGTCTTCCACCCCTCGGGCGTGTGAACGAACGTGTGTTCGAGCGCCCGGTTCGCGATAAACCCTCGAATGCGACCCGCCCGGGCCTTCCATGATCGGTCCACGGTGACGCTATAGTTGATACACCCCGGCCCTGTCTCGTGTCCGAAAACCGAGCTCCAGTAGGCGGCAGAACGCGTCAGCGTCGTTGGTCCGCGTTGCTCGTGCGAGCTCTTTTTCCGGCTGCAGTGCATTTTCTTTGGTCGGTCCCACCGCAGGTTTTGCGCTGTCAGCAGCCCTCGATATAGTCACTATGGGAGCGGTGAGCAAACACACGATGGTCAGCGCACTAAACGTTTCATAGTTGAATCCCACTGGGATGGTTGTCTTGCGCGTGTCCGCGTGTTGCAACGCGATGCGTAATACCGACTCATTGGTATGCTGTCGAGTCATTTCGAGATGCTGCGAACGGGCTCCGCCCGCCGCGATCGCCGGTGCGCTGCATCCCGCGCCAGGGATGATCCGCGACGCGAAGCTGGCTCTTGATTACATACCGACCACTCGGTATCCTCCAGTCCGTGAACCTGCAAGCCATTGAGCCGCGCCTTCGGCGCGAGTATCAACATGTGAAGGTGGGCCAGCTGGGCAGTGCTCAGCTCGGTGCCAATCTAATGCGCTCACTCCGCTTGCCGCTCGCGTTCAGCCTCTCTGCAATGATCCTTCCGTTGGCCGCGCTGGGTCGGCCATCTGCGCAAACGCCGACGTCTACGGCGACACACTCGGCGCTTTACTGGGCGCAGCCGCATACGGTGACCACAGAAGGGGCAGTTACCGTAGGCGGAGAGCGTATCCATTACACTGCGGATGCCGGCACCTTGGTCCTCCGCGATCAGAGCAACAGGCCTACCAGCGAGATATTCTACGTCGCGTACTTCAAGGACGGTGTCAAGACGACAGGTCGGCCGATCGCCTTCCTGTTCAATGGTGGTCCCGGCTCCTCTTCATCGCTGCTGCTCATGGGTGCTTTCGGCCCGGTGCTGGTAATCACGAGCAGCGCTGGCGATGCCGCGCCGTATCAACTCGTCGATAACGAAGACAGCCTGCTCGACGCGAGCGATCTCGTCTTCGTAGATGCCGTAGGTACGGGCTTCAGCCGAATTCTCGGCAAAGATGAGGGGGGCGTCGGCACCCCCAAGATGTTCTATGGCGTCGACGCCGACGCGAAATCATTTGCACAATTCGTCGAACAGTTCCTTTCCAAATACGGCCGCTGGAACTCCCCGAAGTTCCTCGTCGGCCAAAGCTACGGCGCAACGCGGTCGGCGACGCTGGCCTACGTCCTCGAGCAGGACAACATGATTCCGCTCAATGGCGTCGTGCTCATGGGTACGAGTCTCGCCCTCGATACGAGTGAAAACCAGCCGAATTTCAATCCCGGAATCAATCTGCCCTATGCGCTCGCGTTACCGAGCTATGCCGCAGCCGCGTGGTACCACAAAGTCCTGCCACGGCAACCGGACAAGCTGAGCGCGTGGCTCGATGAAGTGCAAGCCTGGGCGATGGGACCGTACCTCGCGGCTCTCCAACGGGGCGCCATGCTTTCCCAGGCCGACAAAGAGCGCATCGCGGTAAGAATGAGTCGCTATACCGGCCTGCCCGAGAGCTACCTCCTGAGTGCGAACCTGCGAGTCACTGGACCCGAGTTCGAACATGAATTGCTGCGGGAACAGGGTAAGACTACGAGCAGCCTGGATGCGAGATTCGTGGGACCTATCATAGATCCGCTCTCCGAGTACGCCGAGTACGACCCGCAGCTTGGTTATTTGACCTGGGCTTATACCGCGGGGGTAAACGAGTACATCCGCAGAACGCTGCGATTCGGTGGCGAGGACGAGTATGTGTTCTACGCTCCTGAGATAGGGTCCGACTGGGACTGGCTGCACACTCCGCCCGGCCAGGATGCACCGGCCTACACCGGAACCAACGTGATGCCGGACCTTGCCGCCGAGATGACTGAGAATCCGCAGCTAAGGGTGATGCTCAATGCAGGATATTTCGATCTTGACACGCCCTATTACGCCGCGGTTTACCAGATGCAACAGCTGCCGATTCCACAGACCCTGCAAAAGAACATCGAGTACCGGTTCTATCGAACCGGGCACATGATCTACATGACACCGGGAGCGCTTTCACAGCTTCACGATAACATCGCTCAGTTCATGCGCGGAACCTCGGCCCGCACCGAGCCAGCACCAAGCGCTAGGGACGGCCCCTGACCCAGAGCGCTCTACGGGTCAGCACCAAGCGCGGCGCGACCTCAAAAGCCCTGGCCGTGGCGGCCGGGCATTAGGTCGCAAGCCATGGCGTCCCCGACGGGATTCGAACCCGTGTTACCGCCGTGAAAGGGCGATGTCCTGGGCCTCTAGACGACGGGGACGCTGCTTTGGGAAGACGAGGTGCGGTAGGCCAGCCGCACCGGGCGCGCAAGATTACACGGGCGGCGGCCGGGGGACAATCGGGGTCGCCCGCTGCCTTTCAGGTGGCAGACGACTTTGCACCCACCGGCGTGCCGTTTGCGGCCGGGCGGCGCGCGGTGCCGGATGCGGAGGTGGAAGGTAGCCGGGCCAGTAGATCGGTGAGCGTCTCGAGGTCGAGCGGCTTCACCAGGTGAGAGTCGAATCCGGCTTCGCGCGAGCGGCGGCGGTCGGAGTCCTGGCCCCAGCCGGTCAGGGCGACGAGCGTGATCCGCTGCCCCCAGGGCTGGGCGCGGATGCGTCGCGCTACCTCGTAGCCGTCCAGCAGCGGCATGCCGATATCGAGCAGCACCACCTCCGGGAGATGCCGCTCGACACTTTGCAGGGCGGTGCCGCCATTGGTCGCCGTGAAGACCTCGTGCCCGCTGAGCTGCAGCAGCGTCGCCAGGCTTTCCAGAGCGTCGTTGTTGTCATCCGCGATCAGGATTCTTCGCGCCATGCGCGCCGCGCTCGCCGTCACCAGTGGCGTGACGACGGACACCATCTCGCTCTCAGTCGCAGGTTCGTCCATGACCGCAGCCACAGCCGGTGGCGCCGCCACCGCCTCCTCATCGCGCAGCCTCGGCAGTCTGATCACGAACTCGCACCCCTTGCCCGGCCCCTCGCTCGCCGCCGAGACATGGCCGCCGTGCATCTGCACCAGCCGCTGCACCAGCGCGAGCCCGATGCCGAGGCCGCCCTGTGTCCGGCCGTTGTCGCGATCGAGCTGTGTGAAGAGCTCGAACACATGCGGCAACAGCTCCGGCCGGATGCCGATCCCATTGTCGCGGACACATATATCGATGTCAGTATCGCGAATGATGACGCTCACGGCGATCTGGCCGCCCTCATCGGTGTACTTTGCCGCGTTGCCGAGCACGTTGGCGATGGCTTGCGTGAGTCGCGTCGTATCGCCGAAGATGCGAATCCCTGGCTCCGGCAGCTCGAGAGTGAGCTGATGCTTGCGCTCATCCAAAAGGGGATGCACGGTCTCGATCGCGCGCGAAATGAGCGCTTCGAGCTCCACCGCCTGCCGCGTCAGGTTGATCTTGCCGCGCGTGATGCGCGACACATCGAGCAGGTCATCGACCAGGCGCGTGAGGCTCGTGAGCTGCCGCGCAATGACATCGCGCGACCAGTTCAGTTGCGGATCAGCGATCGGCTTCAGGCGCATCAGCTCGATTGCGTTGTGGATGGGCGCCAGCGGATTGCGCAGCTCGTGCGCCAGCATCGCCAGGAACTCGTCCTTGTGCCGGTCGGCCTCTTTCAGCGCCTGCTCGGCGCGCGCCCGTTCGGCGATCTCGCTTTGCAGCGAACGGTTCGCCGCCTCGAGCTCGGAGTTGGCGCGCTGCAGACTCTGGTTTAAGGTCTGCAGCTCGCGTGTCTTCTCCTCCTGCAGGGCGATGTTTGCCTCCGAGAGCCGCGCATTGGCGCTCGCCAGCTCTTCGTTCGCCCGCTGCAGCGCCTTGCGCTTGCAGTAGAGCTCGACCAGCACCGACACTTTGCTGCGCAGGATCTCGGGTACGATGGGCACCGATACATAATCGACGGCGCCGAGCGAGTAGCCTCGCAGGCGGTCGAGGTCATCGAGATGCACGCCCGTCACGAAGATGATCGGCGTCTTCTCGAAACGCGGGTGCTCATGAATCAGCTTCGCAGCTTCGAAACCGTCCATGTCCGGCATGCTCACATCCAGCAGCACGACCGCGAACTCGCTGTACATCAAGTGCTCCAGGGCTTCGCGGCCGGAGCGGGCGCAGACCAGATCCAGGTCCAGGTTCCCCAGGATGGCGCGGTACGCCACCAGCCGCTGCGGCTGGTCGTCCACGAGCAGAATGCTGACCTTCTCTTGCAACTCGGTTTCTGACATTCGATAGACCCCCAGGCTGCGGGCGCCGCTCAACGACGCAGCCACATCCGGACCAGCGACAACAACTGGTCGCTGTTCACCGGCTTGGCGACGTAGTCCGACGCGCCCGCTTCCAGACATTTCTCCCGGTCGCCTTTCATCGCCTTGGCCGTGAGCGCGATGATCGGCAGCAGCTTGAACTGCGGCTTGGTGCGAATGCGCCGCATCGTCTCGTAGCCGTCCATCTCGGGCATCATGACATCCATCAGCACCAGCGACAGGTCTTCCGTGCGTTCAAGGAGATCGATCGCCTCATGGCCGTTGCTGGCGTTGACCACGTGCATCTCGTGCCGCTCGAGCAGGCTGTTGAGCGCGAATACGTTGCGGATGTCATCGTCGACCACCAGCACCTTGCGGCCCCGCAGAGCGTCGTCGCTCTCGTGCAGCGAATGGATCATCTCCTGCTTCTCCGGCGGCAGGTCGCCCACCACCCGGTGCAGGAAGAGCGCGGTCTCATCGAGCAGCCGCTCCGGCGAGCGCACGCCTTTCAGCACGATGCTCTTTGCCTGCTGCCGCAGCTCGCCCTCCTCTTCCAACGTGAGCTCCCGCCCGGTGAAGACGACAATGGGCGTCTCGCGCAGCTTGGCATCCTTCTGCACCTCCGCGAGCAACTCGAACCCGGAGATGTCCGGCAGCGCCAGGTCGAGCACCACGCAATCGAACGAGCGCTCGCGCATCAGAGCGAGCGCGCCGTTGCCGCTCTCGGCCGTAGCGATCTCGATATCCTCGGATCCCAGCAGCTCCGTGATGCTCATCCGCTCCGCCGCATCGTCCTCGACCACGAGCAGTCGCCGCGGGCGCGCGGCCGTGAAGGTCTTCAGCCGATCGAGCGCCTCTTCCAGACTCTCGGTGGTGATGGTCTTGGTGACGAACGAGAAGGCGCCACGCTCCAGGCCATACTGACGCTCGTCCTCCACCGTGAGGAGTTGCACCGGAATGTGCCGGGTCTGCGGATTGCGCTTCAATTGGTTGAGCACGGTCCAGCCGAGCATGTCGGGCAGGAAGATATCGAGCGAGATCGCGGTCGGCTTGTGCTTTGCCGCCAGCGACAGCGCCCGCTCCCCGGTGCCGGCCACCAGTACCTTGAAGCTCTTGCGGCGCGCGAGATCCAAGAGGACCCGTGCGTAGTGGGGATCGTCCTCGACGACGAGCAATACCGCATCCGACGGTGCGATGTCATCGCGATCGTCCGCGATTTCCTCCACGCGGGCCACTGTCGCACGTATCGCCGGCGGCAGAGCCGCCCGCGCCGCGGGCGAGGCGACAGCCGCGGCCGTCTTGGTATGCGTCAGCGAGGCATGCGACTGCGGCAGATACAGGGTGAAGGTGCTACCGGCTCCCGGCGAGCTGCTCAGGCGGATCTCACCACCGAGGAGCTGCGCCAGCTCGCGGCTGATCGCAAGGCCGAGACCGGTGCCGCCATACTTGCGCGCGGTGCCGGCATCCGCCTGTTGGAAGGCTTCGAAGATGATGCGCTGTTTCTCGATCGGGATGCCGATGCCGGTATCGCTCACCGAGAACTCGATGATGGTGCCGCTCTGGTTCAGCGTCGGGTGGTCGAGAGTCCAGCCGCCGGTCGCGCTCGCAACGTGCAACCGCACGCCGCCCCGCTCCGTGAACTTGAAGGCGTTCGACAACAGGTTCTTCAGGATCTGCAGCAGGCGCTTCGAGTCCGTAGTCATCGAGTGCGTCAGGTGCGCATCGAAATCCAGGGTGAAGGCGAGCTTGCGCGTCTCGGCCTCGTGGCGGAAGCCGCGCTCGATGGTTTCCTTGAGCGTGCCGAAGCTCAGCTCCTCGTACTCGACGGTGACCGTTCCGGACTCGATCTTCGACAGGTCGAGGATGTCGGTGATCAGGTTGAGCAGGTCCGTGCCCGCGGAATGGATCGTGCGCGCATACTCGACCTGGCGGTTGCTGAGATTACCCTCGCTGTTCTGCGACAGCTGCTGGCCGAGAATGAGGATGCTGTTGAGCGGCGTGCGCAGCTCGTGTGACATGTTCGCCAGGAACTCGGACTTGTAGCGCGAGGTCAGCGCCAGCTCCGCGGCCTTCTCCTCCAGCGCCTTGCGGGCGAGCTCGATCTCGGTGTTCTTCCTCTCCACCTCGACGTTCTGATCGGCGAGCAGACGCGCCTTGGTGGCCAGCTCCTCGTTCGTCTGCTGCAGCTCGCGCTGCTGCGTCTGCAGCTCACCGGCGAGCTGCTGCGACTGCTTCAGCAGCTCCTCGGTACGCATCGTTGCCTCGATGGTGTTGAGCACCACGCCGATGCTGTCGGTGAGCTGTTCGAGGAAGGCGAGCTGCGAGGGCGTGAAGTCATACAGCGAGGCGAGCTCGAGCACCGCCTTCACCTCGCCCTCGTACAGCACCGGCAGCACGATGACGCTACGCGGGCAGGCGGACACGAGCCCGCCGCGCACCTCGATCGTGCGTGTGTCGAGGTCGGTGATGAGCAGGCGCCTGCGGTCGGCCGCCGCCTGGCCGACGAGCCCCTCGCCGATCGCGAAGAAGCGCGGATCGCGGATCTCCTGCGCGCCGTCGGCGTAGCTCGCCAGCTCCTTGAGGCACGAGGTACCGCCCGCCCCTTCCATGACGTACATGACGCCCTGCTGGCCGTTGACCAGCGGCGCGACCTCGGAGAGGAGCAGCCGGCCGACGGTCACCAGATCGCGCTGGCCCTGGAGCATGCGGCTGAACTTCGCGATGTTGGTCTTCAGCCAGTCCTGCTCGGTGTTGCGCTCGGTGGTGCCGCGCAGGTTGCCGATCATGGCGTTGATGTTGTCCTTGAGCTCCGACACCTCGCCGCGCGCATCCACCTGAATCGAGCGGGTGAGGTCGCCCTGGGTCACCGCGGTCGCTACCTCGGCGATGGCGCGCACCTGCGTGGTGAGGTTCGCCGCAAGCAGGTTCACGTTGGCCGTCAGGTCCTTCCACGTGCCTGCCGCGCCCGGCACGTGCGCCTGGCCGCCCAGGCGGCCTTCCACTCCCACCTCGCGCGCCACGCTGGTCACCTGGTCGGCGAAGATCGCGAGCGTGTCGGTCATGCTGTTGATGGTGTCGGCGAGCGCTGCGACCTCGCCCTTCGATTCCACGGTCAGCCTCTGCCTCAAGTCGCCGTTCGCCACGGCGGTGACCACCTTGACGATGCCGCGCACCTGGTTGGTGAGGTTGTTCGCCATCACGTTGACGTTGTCGGTGAGGTCCTTCCAGGTACCCGCGACCTCCGGCACCTCGGCCTGGCCGCCGAGCTTGCCTTCGGTGCCCACCTCGCGCGCCAGACGCGTAACCTCGGCCGCGAAGCTGTTGAGCTGGTCCACCATGGTGTTGATGGTGTTCTTGAGCTCGAGAATCTCGCCTAGGACGTCCACTGTGATCTTGCGCGACAGGTCGCCGCGCGCCACGGCGGTGGTCACCTCCGCGATGTTGCGCACCTGGCCCGTCAGGTTGCGCGCCATGGAGTTGACGTTGTCGGTGAGGTCCTTCCAGGTTCCGGCGACGCCCGGGACCACGGCCTGGCCGCCCAGCTTGCCTTCGGAGCCGACCTCGCGCGCCACGCGCGTCACTTCCGCCGCGAAGCTGTTCAACTGGTCGACCATCGTGTTGATGGTCTCCTTGAGCTGTAGGATCTCACCGCGCACGTCCACCGTGATCTTACGCGACAGGTCGCCGCGGGCGATGGCGGTCGAAACCTCGGCGATGTTGCGCACCTGGCCGGTCAGATTGCCGGCCATGAAGTTCACGTTGTCCGTGAGGTCCTTCCAGACGCCGCTCACGTCCTTCACCTCGGCCTGGCCACCGAGCTTGCCCTCGGTGCCCACCTCGCGCGCCACGCGCGTCACTTCCGCCGCGAAGCTGTTGAGCTGGTCCACCATCGTGTTGACGGTGTTCTTGAGCTCGAGGATCTCGCCCTTGACGTCAGCGGTGATCTTGCGGGAGAGGTCGCCGCGAGCGATGGCCGTCGCCACCTCCGCGATGTTACGCACCTGGCCGGTGAGGTTGCCGGCCATGGAGTTCACGCTGTCGGTGAGGTCCTTCCACGTGCCCGCCACTCCAGGCACCGCCGCCTGGCCGCCGAGCTTGCCTTCGGTACCCACTTCGCGCGCCACGCGTGTCACTTCGGACGCAAACGAGCGGAGCTGATCCACCATCGTGTTGATGGCTTCCTTGAGCTGCAGGATCTCACCGCGCACGTCCGCAGTGATCTTGCGCGACAGGTCGCCGTTCGCCACAGCGACCGTCACCTCCGCGATATTGCGCACCTGACCGGTGAGGTTGCCGGCCATGGAGTTCACGCTATCGGTGAGGTCCTTCCACGTGCCTGCGACTCCAGGCACCGCCGCCTGGCCGCCGAGCTTGCCTTCCGTGCCCACCTCGCGCGCCACGCGCGTCACCTCGGCGGCGAAGCTGTTCAACTGGTCCACCATCGTGTTGACGGTGTTCTTGAGCTCGAGGATCTCGCCCTTCACGTCCGCCGTGATCTTGCGCGAGAGGTCGCCGCGGGCGATGGCGGTCGCCACCTCCGCGATGTTGCGCACCTGGCCGGTGAGGTTGCCGGCCATGGAGTTCACGCTGTCGGTGAGATCCTTCCAGGTGCCGGCGACGCCCGGCACGGCCGCCTGGCCGCCGAGCTTGCCCTCGGTACCCACCTCGCGCGCCACGCGCGTCACTTCGGAGGCGAAGGAGCGCAGCTGGTCCACCATCGTATTGATGGCTTCCTTCAGCTGCATGATCTCGCCGCGCACGTCCACCGTGATCTTGCGCGAGAGGTCGCCGCTCGCGACCGCGATGGTCACTTCGGAGATGTTGCGGACCTGGCCGGTCAGGTTGCTCGCCATGGAGTTGACGCTGTCGGTCAGGTCCTTCCAGGTGCCGGCCACGCCCGGTACGATCGCCTGGCCGCCGAGCTTGCCATCGGTGCCCACCTCGCGCGCCACGCGGGTGACCTCCGAGGCGAACGAGCGCAGCTGATCGACCATCGTGTTGATGGCTTCCTTCAGCTGCAGGATCTCCCCGCGCACGTCCACCGTGATCTTGCGCGACAGGTCGCCGTTGGCCACCGCGATCGTGACCTCGGAGATGTTGCGCACCTGCCCGGTCAGGTTGCTGGCCATGGAGTTGACGCTATCGGTGAGCTCCTTCCAGGTGCCGGTCAGCCCCGGCACTGCGGCCTGGCCGCCGAGCTTGCCCTCGGTGCCCACCTCGCGCGCCACGCGCGTGACCTCCAGCGTGAACACGCTCATCTGCTGGATCATCGCGTTGACGACGGTGGCCGAGCGCAGGAACTCGCCTTCCTGGGGACGTCCGTCCACCTCCAGCGGCATGGTC
>JBOIAB010000053.1:0-3416 GCA_050738635.1 Steroidobacteraceae bacterium | reverse complement strand
GCGAGATGAGAATCGCCACCAGCATGAAGGGCGCCGCGGTGCGCGGATCGGTCGGAATCAGCAGGAATTGCGAGCTGCCGAGTCCGATGTAGAGCACCACCATGTAAACGGCCAGCAGGCTGCCGCGAGTGGCGCGACTCGAGCTTTCGTTGAGCCAGCTCTCGGCTACCACATAGATCCCGGCGAAAGCGAGCCCGGAGAGCCCACGCAGCAGCGCCCACGGCAGCGCGGCGATGAACAGGCCCTGAGCCAGAATCGATGCGCAAGCGAGCGCCGCCATCGCGGCAAAGACGCGGATGTGCCCCACCCGGCGCACCAGCCGCGGGGCGAGCGCGGTGCCGAACATGTAGCCGATGTAATAGCACGACATCACGGCGCCGGTCAGTGGCGCGGGAAATCCCTCGAGCGTCGCGCGCAGGCTGATTTCCGTGCCCTGCAGTCCCGCGCCGAGCATCAGAATGCCAATGCCGAGGAGCAGTTGCCACGTTCCCGCGATTGCAGTCATGGTTGGAAGATTCTACCCAGAATGCAGCGGTGCGATCAGCGTATGAGTTTTTGTGATCGGCGTCGTGCGCGCGCTTGGCTATAGTGTGCAGCATGCGGCAGAACCGACGGCAATCCGGTCAGGCGACCCGTTCTCCCGGTCACGCTCGCGCGACCGCATACCGGCGATTGCGCAATCCCTTCACTCCGCAAGGCGTGTTTTCGGACGATGCCGTCGCGACGATGCACGAGAACGCCTTGCGGGTTCTCGAGAACCTCGGCATCAAGGTGCTGCTGCCCGAAGCGCGGGCTCTGTATGCGCAGGCCGGTGCCCTGGTCGACGAGAGCAGCGAAATGGTGCGGCTCGGCCGCGACATCGTTGCGGCCGCTCTCGCCACCTGCCCGCGCTCGTTCGAGGGGCTGGGCGGTGACCCGGGACGTGCCGTCGAGTTTGCCGCCGGCTCGCTCGTCTTCATCGGCGGCTCGAGCTGTCCCAATGTGAGCGACCTCGATCGGGGGCGCCGTCCGGGCTCACTGGCCGACTTCATCGAGCTGATCAAGCTCAGCCAGCATTTCGACGTGCTGCACATGCTGGGCAACCACACGGAACCGCAGGACGTGCCGGTGCACCTGCGTCACTACGCGATGATGCGAGCGCAGCTGACGCTCTCCGACAAGATGCCGATCGTGATGGCGCGCGGCACCACTCAGGTGGAGGACAGCTTCGCGATGATCCGCCTGGCGCGCGGGCAGTCCGAGGAAGACTTCCGCAAGCACGCCTACACCTACACGGTGATCAACAGCAACTCACCGCGCACCCTCGACCGGTCGATGGCGCAGGGCATCATCGATTTCGCGCGCTACGGCCAGCCGGTGATCATGACGCCGTTCTGCCTCGCCGGTGCCATGGCGCCGATTACCATCGGCGGCGCCCTGACGCTGCAACACGCGGAGGCGCTGGCCGGCATCGCGCTCGCGCAGCTCGCCCAGCGCGGCGCCCCGCTGTTGTACGGCAGTTTCCTGTCCAACGTCGATATGAAATCGGGCTCACCCGCCTTCGGCACGCCAACGCACCTGCAGGCGACGCTGGGGGCGGGTCAGCTGGCACGCCTGATCGGGCTGCCCTGGCGCGCCGGCGCCGGCACCGCGGCCAACGTGGTGGATGCGCAGGCCGCTCTCGAGACCCAGTTATACCGCTGGGCCAGCGTGCTCGCGGGCGCCACGGTGTGTTTGCATGCCGCCGGCTGGATGGAGGGCGGCCTCACCAATTCGTACGAGAAATGCATGGCGGACGTGGAATTGCTGCAGATGCTCGCCGAGCTCTGCACGCCGCCCGAGGCGGACGAGGATGCCCTGGGGTATGCGGCCATTGCCGAAGTGCAGCCCGGCGGCCATTTCTTCGCGGCGGCGCACACCATGGCGCGCTATCGCACCGCATTCCACGAGCCGATGATTGCCGACTGGTCGAACTTCGGCACCTGGACCGAGCGCGGCGCGCTCACCGCCACCGACCGCGCGCACGCCAAGTGGAAGCAGGTTCTCGCGGAATTCGCTGCTCCGCCGTCGGCGGCCGTGTGCGCCGAGGCTCTCGATGAGCTCATCGCCCGGCGGACGGCCGAAGGCGGCGCACCGCCGCTCACTTGATGCGGCTAGATCGCGGCGCGGCGCTCGTCTTCGAGGACGTGGCGGGCCGAGAGGAAGTAGTGCCATGCTGCCCAGAGTCCGGTGGGCACCAGACACAACATCGCGAGTCGCAGCGATTCCGCATTGCTGATGTGATGGCGCGCGAACTCATCGCTGAGAAAGCCGACCGTCCACGGGGCGATGACGAGATTGCCGACGTTGGCCGCGAACAGCACGGTGGCGCAGTACACCGCGCGCATGCCCGGCCGCGCCAGATTGTTCAGGATCCCATAGCCGGGGCCGATGTAGACATAGATGCAGGGAATGTAGACCCAGAACAGTACCCGGGTGAGCGCGAGCGAGTGGGTGGAATAGATCACCGCGGTCGCCACGGTACCCAACAGGATGCTGACGCCGATGAGCCGCAGCACGCGTTGCTGGCTCGAGAGCCACGGCCGCGACAGCAGCCAGGTGCTCGCGATCATGGCGAGGCTGCAGCCGATGAGGTGGATGGGCCCGAGCATGGCGCCCGCCTGAGCGACGTTGAGCCCGTAGCTTCGCATCAGGAATGCGGGCGTCCACCACATCAGGCCCCAGCCCCAAAGGGCGACCATGCAGCCGCCGGCGATCAGATGCAGCGCGGACGGCTGGCGCAGCATGAAACGCATGGTCTCGAGGATGGGTGGCGCGGAATGGCGCTCCGTGTCGCGATCGAGACAGCCACGAGCCGGCTCGCGGATGGTGAGCAGGACCAGAGCGCCGATCAGCACTCCCGGTATCCCGAGCGCGAGGAACATGGCGCGCCAGCCGAGGCGATAGGCGATCGCCCCCGCCACCTGTGACCCGAGCCAGGCGCCGATCGGCGCGCCGAGCGAGAAAACCTGCAGCGCCATCGGCCGTCTCGCCGCCGGGACGTAGTCCGACAGGATCGAGTTGGCGCCGGGCGTGCCGCCGGCTTCCCCGACGCCGACGCCCAGGCGCGCGCAGAGAAGCTGCCAGTAATTACGTGCCAGGCCGGTCGCGACCGTAAACGCGGACCAGGCGATGAGACAAGCGCTGATGATGGCTCGGCGACTCTTGCGGTCGATCAGCCAAGAGAGCGGAAAGCCGAAGATGACGTAGAAGCTCGCGAGGGAAACGCTGGTGAGGAAGGCGACGTTGGCATCGGACAGATGCAGCTGCTTGCGGATCGGCTCGAGCACCGTCGAGATCGAGTAGCGGTCGCAGATGCTCAGCGTGTACACCACGCACATGATGATCGCGACGTACCAGCGCTCCGCGATCGAGGTATCGGGCGTCGCGCGACGCTC
>JBOIAB010000052.1:0-13855 GCA_050738635.1 Steroidobacteraceae bacterium | reverse complement strand
GTCAGTCCAACGGCGTCGTTGGGGTGCGTGCGATCTGGGTCGGCGTGCACGACCTGATCGGAGCGCTCGCGGCCATGTCCGAGCAAGGCTTTGGTGCCCCTGGACGCTCCGTCTCGTTCGACCGCTTAGAGGGGCGCGCCACTCGCGCCGGCACGGGTGATCTCGATCTGGTTAAGACAGCGGGCGAGCCGGGCGATCCGAATGACGATCGCGTCCTCGGTGTGACACTCATCGTTTCTGATCTCGAAAGGACCCGCGCCTTCGTCGAGGCGGCGACAAGGATGCGGCTGCCGGTCTACCGGGGTGCCTATGGGCGCAGCCTGGGCCTACCCCTGGCACTCACGCACGGGCTACGCGTGGAATTAGTCGCTCAGCACCGTTTGCCACAAAGCCGCCCCGATCAGCAACGAACGGGTGAACACTTCAAGTCCAAGGGTGACGAGTAGGAGAAGCGTTCCCGCGCCTCGGTGCAGGCATGCAGAGCCGCGAAGGAGCACCCCGAAACGATCGTGCCCACGATTCGCGACCAACAGCAGTCGTTCGCCGTTCTTTCCGATTCGAAGTGAAACGATGTCTCGTTGGTCGCTACGACGACCGCGCCGGCTCATCACCGCTTGATCTACAGGCTGAGGGGACTAACTCAGCCGCCGCGGCGTGTCAACCCGTCTTTGGACGGGTGTCGCCCCGCGCGGCCGTACAGTGCTGACAGCGCCTCTCGCGGATCGGAAAGCGCTCGACGACGATGAGCCCGTCGCACTCGCAGCACCTGCCGAGCCGTAGCTGATCGCCCCGTGCCAGGCACTCCGCGAGAAAGACGGCGTACTCGAACGAGATCGAGGCAGTGGGGACGAGAGTGGCATAAGACTCGAACGCGGCGCAGAGGGAATTGCCGCGGGAGATGTCCGGCAGCGCGGTGGCGATAGCCGGGGAGGGCTCCGCCGGTACCAGCCCGGTGAGGGCGAAAAAGCTCGCCAGAACTGCAGTTTCCTGTTGGATCCTCAGCGAGCGTGTGAAGTAGGCGGCCTGATGCGGCGACTTGCCGCGATGGCGGGGGACATAACAGGCGGCGCGACCGAGATACGACCGGTAGAGCTTGCGGATGCGGTCGTCGCTGAGCCCGGTCCAGACGCGGATCGTCTGGGTGCGCGCCTCGTGTGTCAGGAAACGCAGTGCCAGCTCCAGCCGCTGCCGGTCGCGGTCGTAGCGGTCTTCCGAGATGCGCATCGCCGGTTCCCCCCGCCGTCTATGAGTTGCCGGGACGCGGCCCGGTCCGATATTGTTGGGAAATATTTCCCAAAACACAACCCGGCCATTTTGGGCAAAAAAGCCCAATTTCACCCGTTGCCTTCGGCGGCCGCGGGGGTACCATGGGGCCGAGTGTCGGGGCAGGGAGTTGTCGTCATGTTGCGTAATGAGGCGGTCGTGGCGTTGGAACCGCGCTCTCTCAGCCGCGCCTGCTGGCTGCGGCGGGATATGCTCGAGGCGCTGGCCGAGGTCAATCACACTTGTCTCGGGCTGCTCGCGGAGCAGGCTCTCGCCCTGGGTTCGCAGGCGCAGCACGCGCTGCGGCAGGTAGGGGAGCTGTGGCGGGCGCTCGATGAGCGCTCCCGCTGGCAGGCGGCCGCCTGCCCCTATCTGCTGGTCGACGCCTGCTTCGGGGAGCCCCAGCGCTGGCAGTGGCTGAGCGGCCCCCGCGTCAACGACACGCCCCGGATCCCTTACGCCTCATTCTTCACGGTGCCGCAGACCGCGGCGGTGGCGCGTACAGTGTTCGTCTACGCCTGGTCGATGGTCGTCAACCATTGGGAGGGCGCGCCCGCGGTTCTCGGTATTCACCCGTATTGCGCAAGCCTGCTCGGCACCTGCTCCGTGACGCAAGTGCACGAGCTTGCTGAGCGCGGCTGCGGTTGGCTGCGGCCACGCTGGCACAAACAGGTGCCGCTCTGGCGGCGGATGCTGCTGGCAGCGGCGGAAGACGACGTGGTGGCTCTGGAACGCGCCCGCATGCATGGGATGCAGATGCTGGCGGCAGAGGCTTGGGACGCTGCTCGTAACGGCCGGCTCGCGGCCGGGCGCTATCCCTCAGTGGAGCTGCAGTGAGTCGATCAGATTGCGCAGCGCATCGGGCGCGACCGGTTTCACCAGGTGGTGGTCGATGCCTGCCCGCTGGGAGCGCAGGCGATCGTCTTGCTGGCCATAGCCGGTGATCGCGATGAGCACGGCATCCTTGGCTTGCGGCAGCTCGCGCAGGCGCTCGGCCACCTGATAGCCGTCCATCCCCGGCAGTCCGATGTCGAGGAATACCGCTTCGGGCCGCCACTGCTGCGCCGTTTCGATTGCGCTCGGGCCGTCATAGGCGAAGGTCACCTCGTGACCCCACATCTCGAGCAGCATCGACATGCTCTCCGCCGCGTCCCTGTTGTCATCGACGACCAGCAAGCGGCGCTTCACTGCCGATTCCCCAGTGTCCTGCCGCGCGGATGCCATACCGTCTCTCCTTTTCTCAATAGATGTCGATCTGCCGTAGGCCGCTCGAGTCACATGCGCCCCGAAACATGCCTTCGGTGCTGAAGTCCGTGACGATGCGGCCGCCGTGATCGATTGCGATGACGCCGCCGCTGCCGCCCAGCTCACGGAGCTTGACGTGCAGCAATTCGCGTACCGCCTCCCGCAGCGCGAGGCCGCGAAACTCCACGGCAGCGCAGATGTGGTGCGCGGCGACCGTGCGGATGAAGTACTCGCCATGACCGGTGGCGGAGACGGCGCAAACCCCGTTCTTGGCGTAGGTTCCGGCGCCGATGATCGGCGAGTCCCCCACGCGACCCTGGCGCTTGTTCGTCATGCCGCCCGTGGAGGTGGCGGCGGCGAGATCGCCGGCCGCATCGAGCGCGACCGCACCGACGGTGCCCTGCGAAGAGGGGAAGAGATCCGAGACCGAGCGGCCGTTGCGCTCATTCTCGAGCTGTGCCCGCCGCTCATCGGTGCGGAAGTAAGTATTCGGCACCAGCGCCAGTCCTTCCTCGAGAGCGAACTCCTCCGCGCCTGCGCCCACCAGCAGCACGTGCCGCGATTTCTCCATTACGCGCCGGGCAAGCTCGACGGGATTCTTCACGTGCTGCACCGTCGCCACGGCACCTGCCCGCAGTTGCCGCCCCTCCATGATGGCGGCGTCGAGCTCCGCAGTGCCCTCACGAGTGAGCGCAGCGCCCCGGCCCGCATTGAAGAGCGGATTGTCCTCCAGCGTCCGCACCGCGATGGTGACCGCATCGAGGCTCGAGCCGCCCTTCTCCAGTGTGGAGTAGCCCGCATCGAGAGCGACCGCGAGGCCGTCGCGGTACTGCCGCTCGCGCTCCGCCGTAAGAGTGTTGCGCGGCACCGCACCGGCGCCGCCGTGAATGGCAATAGAAAGCATGGAAGAGTCCGCTATGATCCCGGCGAATATTACCGGTAAAGGCTCGCATGTCGCAGGGGATCCGCAGCATTCTGGTCGCCAACCGTGGCGAGATCGCCATCCGGGTGATGCGGGCGGCGAGCGAGCTGGGCCTGCGCACCGTGGCCATCTACTCGCAGGAGGACCGCTTCTCCCTGCATCGCACCAAAGCGGATGAGAGCTACCTGGTGGGCCGGGGCAAGAGCCCGATCGAGGCCTACCTCGACATCGAGGACATCCTGCGCATCGCGCGCGAAGCCCGGGCCGACGCCGTCCACCCCGGCTACGGCTTCCTCTCCGAGAACCCGGAGTTCGCCCACGCCTGCGCCACGGCCGGGATCGTCTTCGTCGGCCCGCGGTCCGAGACCATGCGCACCCTGGGCAACAAGGTGGCGGCGCGCAATCTTGCGACCGCTGCCGGCGTGCCGGTCATGCCGGCGACCCCGCCGCTGCCGGCGAGCCTCGAGGACTGCGGCCGCCTCGCGCACCAGATCGGCTACCCGGTGATGCTCAAGGCGAGCTGGGGCGGCGGCGGCCGGGGCATGCGCGTGGTGGAGAGCGACGCGCAGCTCGCGGAGCTGCTGCCGGTTGCGCGCCGGGAGGCGAAAACGGCCTTCGGCAACGACGAGGTGTATCTCGAAAAGCTGGTGCGCCGCGCGCGCCACGTCGAAGTGCAGATCCTGGGCGATGAGCACGGCGGCCTGATGCATCTCTACGAGCGCGACTGCACCGTGCAGCGACGCAATCAGAAGGTCGTGGAGCGCGCGCCCGCGGTGTTTCTGAGCGACGCTCAGCGCAGGGAGCTGTGCGAAGCGGCCCTTACCATCGGGCGCGCCACGAATTACCTCAACGCCGGCACGGTGGAATTCCTGCAGGACGCCGACTCCGGCAGGTTCTACTTCATCGAGGTCAATCCACGCATCCAGGTCGAGCATACGGTCACCGAGTGCGTGACCGGGATCGACATCGTGAAGGCGCAGATCCGGATCGCCGCGGGCGCGCGGCTCGGCACCGCCGAGAGCGGCGTGCCGCCGCAGGCTGAGATCCGGATCGGAGCGCACGCGCTGCAGTGCCGCGTGACCACGGAAGACCCGGAAAACAACTTCATTCCCGACTACGGCAAGATCACCGCCTACCGCAGCCCCGCGGGCTTCGGCATCCGCCTGGATGCGGGCACGGCCTATACCGGCGCGATCATCACGCGGTCATATGACTCCCTGTTGGTGAAGGTGACCGCCTGGGCGCCGACGCCGGAGGAGACCAACGCCCGCATGCACCGTGCGCTGTGGGAATTCCGCATCCGCGGCGTGGTCACCAACCTGCGCTTCCTCGACCAGTTGATCACGCACCCGCGGTTCGCGCGCGGCGAGTACACCACTCGCTTCATCGACGAGACACCCGAGCTCTTCCGCTGGCCGCCGAAGCGTGACCGCGCCACCCGTATCCTCACCTATATCGCCGAGACCATCGTCAACGGCAATGCGGAAACCCGCGACCGCGCGCGGCCGGCGCGACTCGAGACACCGAGGGTGCCCCCGGTGGCCCTGGCCGAGCCGCCGCCCGGCACGCGTCAGCGGCTGCAGGAGCTGGGCCCCGAGCGCTTCGCAAAATGGATGCTGGCGCAGGAGCGGGTGCTGCTCACCGACACGACCCTGCGCGATGCGCACCAATCGCTGCTCGCGACGCGCATGCGCAGCATCGACATGACCGCGATCGCCCCCTACTACGCGAGCCTGCTGCCGCAGCTCCTCTCGCTGGAATGCTGGGGCGGAGCCACGTTCGACGTGGCGATGAGATTTCTCAAGGAAGACCCGTGGCAGCGCCTGACGATGTTGCGCGAGCGCGTGCCGAACCTGCTGCTGCAGATGCTGCTGCGCTCCGCCAATGCCGTGGGCTATGCCAACTATCCCGACAACGTGGTGCGGTTCTTCATCGCGCGCGCCGCCGAGCGCGGCATCGACCTGTTCCGCATCTTCGACTCGCTCAACTGGGTCGAGAACATGCGCATGCCGATCGATGCGGTGCTGGAATCGGGCAAGCTGTGCGAGGCCGCGATCTGCTACAGCGGCAATCTGAGCGATCCGCACGAGAAGAAATACACGCTCGATTACTACCTGCACCTCGCGCGTGAGCTGCAAGCCGCCGGCACGCACGTGCTCGGAATCAAGGACATGGCGGGATTGTGCCGGCCGCGCGCCGCCTACACGCTGGTGAAGGCGCTGAAGGAGGAGATCGGGCTGCCGGTGCATTTCCATACGCACGACACCAGCGGCATCGCTGCCGCCAGCGTGCTTGCGGCGATCGATGCGGGCGCCGACGCGGTCGACGGCGCGATCGATGCGATGAGCGGCCTGACATCGCAGCCCAACCTGGGCTCGATCGTCGAGGCGCTGCGCCATGGCCCGCGTGACTCCGGCCTCGATCCGGCGAAGCTGCGCCTGTTGTCCTCCTACTGGGAGCAGGTGCGCAGGCTCTATGCGGCTTTCGAGAGTGACGTCCGCTCCGGCGCATCCGAGGTCTACGTGCATGGCATGCCCGGCGGGCAGTACACCAACCTGCGCGAGCAGGCCCGGTCGTTGGGGATAGACAACGCGCACTGGCCGGATGTCGCCCAGGCTTATGCCGATGTCAACGCGATGTTCGGTGACATCGTGAAGGTGACACCGACGTCGAAGGTCGTCGGCGACCTGGCGCTTCTGATGGTGACGAGTGGTCTGACACCGGAGCAGGTACTCGATCCGCAGGTGGACGTCCCGTTCCCGGAGTCTGTCGTGCAACTCTTCCGTGGCGATCTCGGGCAGCCCTACGGGGGTTTTCCGGAGGCCCTGCAGCGCAAGGTGCTCAAGGGCGTCACACCGCTGAAGGGGCGTCCGGGAGCGCTGATGCCGGTCACCGACCTTGAGGCGGAGCGCGCCAAGATGCAACAGAAGGTACCGACGCGTGCGGTGACTGACGATGACCTGGCGTCGTACCTCATGTACCCGCGAGTGTGGCTCGACTATGCGGCCGAGCGTGCGCAATACGGTGATGTCGGTATTCTGCCGAGCACGGTGTTCTTCTATGGCATGGAGCCGGGGCAGGAAGTCAGTGTCGAGTTGGAGCGGGGCAAGACGCTCATCATGCGCTACGTCGCGGCCAGCGAAGCGCACGAGGATGGCACGCGTACCGTGTTCTTCGAGCTCAATGGGCAGCCGCGCTCCGTACGCGTCCCCGACCGCAGCCAGGTCGCGAAGCGACCGCCGCAGCGCAAAGCCGAGGCGGGGAACCCCAAGCAGGTCGGTGCGCCGATGCCGGGCACCATCGCGACGATCGCCGTGACCGCCGGTCGGAAAGTCGCGCGCGGCGATCTGCTCGCGACGCTCGAGGCGATGAAGATGGAAACCGCGGTGCGCGCCGAGGTCGACGGCGAGGTGGCCGAAGTGCTGGTCAGCCCGGGTCAACAGGTGGATGCGAAGGATCTGCTGCTCGTGCTGAGCTGATGTTGGATGAAATCCCGGTCGGCGGAATGCCGCGGCAGTGCTGCCAGAACGGGCCGGCGCGCTCGGTCTGGCTGTAGTGCAGCAGCAGAAAGTCGCGCACCTGGGCGAACTCCGCCGCCAGCATCCTGTTGTAGCGGTCGCGGTCGGCGGCGGCGAAATCGCGATCCGGAAAGAATTTGAGCAGCATGGCGATGCCACGCTGGATGAGGTGGATCGAAGTGGCCTCCAGCGGCTCGAGGAAGCCCGCGGCGAGGCCGAGAGCCACCACGTTCCTGCTCCAGGCGGCGTTGCGGCGCCCGGGCCGGAACCGCAGCGCCACCGGCTCGCCCACGGTGGGACCGTCAAGGTTGCGTAGTCATCGGGACCGCGGCGATCGAGACGATCATTCCCGTTCTCCTTGGTCTGGGCCTGATCGCGCTCTACGGCCGCGAGACACGCGGCCGCGATCTGCGATTGCTCGAGACGACCTCCTGATACGGCTCAGGACCCGAGAAACATCCTATAGGCCGGGTTGTCAGTCTCCTCCGCGTAGGCGTAGTGCAGCTCGTTGAGATGCTGCAGGAAATCCGCGCGCTCCGCGGGGGGCACCTGGATGCCGGCCAGCAC
Source organism: Steroidobacteraceae bacterium (assembly GCA_050738635.1). Taxonomy (GTDB): domain Bacteria; phylum Pseudomonadota; class Gammaproteobacteria; order Steroidobacterales; family Steroidobacteraceae; genus 13-2-20CM-66-19. Next base: position 6,340 of record JBOIAB010000052.1, on the reverse strand, counting down.
GCGGCCGTAATCCGATCCGTGGTTGCGGTAGTGGAACAGGCTGATGTTCCAACGGCCGCCTACGGCCTGCAGGAATTTCAGCAGCGCGCCGGGCCGCTCGGGGAACTCGAACCGGTAGAGCAGCTCATCACGGATGCCGCGCGCGCGGCCGCCGACCATGTAGCGCACGTGGAGCTTCGCCATCTCGTTGTCGGTCATGTCGGTGACGGTGTGGCCGGCATCGCGCAGGGCGCGCATGACCGTCTCCTTCTCCGTGCGGCCCTGCGAAAGCCCGAAACTGACGAAGATCTGCGCGGCCTGCTCGCTTTCGTAACGGTAGTTGAACTCCGTGACGCTGCGGTTGCCCAGCAGCTCGCAGAAGCGCAGGAAACTGCCGGGACGCTCCGGGATCGTGACCGCGAGCAGCGCCTCGCGCTCGCCGCCGAGATCGGCGCGCTCCGCCACGTGCCGCAGGCGGTCGAAGTTGATGTTGGCGCCGCTGTTGATCGCGACGACGCGCTTGTCCCGCCAGCCCTCGCGGGTGAGGTATTTCTTCAGCCCCGCCACGGCGAGTGCGCCGGCGGGCTCGACGATGGAGCGGGTGTCCTCGAACACATCCTGAATGGCGGCGCAGATCTCATCCGTGTCGAGCAGCACCACCTCATCGACGTGCTCGCGGCATAGCGAGAACGTTTCCTCGCCCACCCGCTTGACCGCGACGCCGTCGGCGAAGATTCCGACTCTGTCCAGGGTGACTCGGCGCCCCGCCTTCAGCGACTCGTACATGCTGGCCGCATCCTCCGGCTCCACGCCGATGATGCGGATGTTGGGATAAAGATACTTCACGTAGACGGCGATGCCGGCGATGAGGCCGCCGCCGCCAACCGGGACGAAGATCGCATCGAGGTGGCCGCCTGTCTGGCGCAGCAGCTCCACCGCGATCGTGCCCTGTCCGGCGATGACGTCCGGGTCGTCGAAGGGATGCACGAAGACGAGATTGCGCTCGCGCGCGAGCTCGAGCGCCCGCTCCAGCGCGGTGTCGTAGTCGTCGCCGTGCAGCACGACCTCGCCGCCCAGGTCGATGACCGCCTGCACTTTGATCTGCGGCGTGGTGCGCGGCATGACGATCGCGGCCGGGATGCCTCGCCGCCGTGCCGACAGCGCCACGCCCTGCGCGTGATTGCCCGCCGAAGCGCACACCACGCCGCGCTTCGCCGCCCCATCCGACAGGTGCGCGATGCGGTTGTAGGCGCCGCGCAGCTTGAAGGAAAACACGGGCTGCAGGTCTTCGCGCTTGAGCAGCACGTGATTGCCCAACCGTCGTGAGAGCCGCGGTGCCGCCTCCAGAGGCGACTCGATCGCGACCTCATAAACGCGAGCCTTGAGAATCCGCTCGATGTAGGGGCTGGCCATGCCGCCAGCTTAGCGAATTTCCCGCCAACAGCGGGCCTCAACGGTGCTCGGAGCCGGGCCTCTCCACGATCGGCGGTCGCTTGCTGCCCGCCCCCTCGCGCGCATTGCGCAGCGCGGCCTCCGTCTGCGAAGGCGGCGCCGCCGGTAGTTCCACCACGCGAAACGGCGGCCGGTCCGGATATTTCTGCAGCAGGAGCGGCATGGCCACGTTGTACACGGGTGTGCCCGTGCTCGTTCGTCCTTCGGCTGTGCCGTGATGCGCGTGCCCGTGAAAGACGACATCGACCGGGTGTCGATTGAGCGGCTCCTCGAGTCGGCTTGTCCCGAGGTAAGGGAAGATATCGAGCGGCTCGCCTTCTACGGTGCCCCGGATCGGCGAATAGTGCAGCAGCGCGATCCGCTGCCGCGTGCGCAGCCGCGCCAGCGCGCCCTCGAGCTTCAGTGCCTCGTCGATCGCCTCCTGCACGAAGCGCTTGGTTGCCGGCTCACCCCAGGCGCCGAGGGTTGCGCGGCCGAAGCCGCCCGCGAAACCCTTGGCGCCCGCGATCCCGACCCCGCCGATCTCGTACGCCTCACCGTCGAGGACTTTGACGCCGGCCTCCGTGAGGATGCGACAGACGTCCTCCTCCTGACCGGATTCGTAGTCATGATTGCCGAGCACCGCGATCACCGGAATGCGAACGGCGGCGTTCAGCTCTTTCGCGAGGATCGTCGCCTCCTCGCGCAGGCCGTAGTCGGTGAGGTCGCCGCAGAGCAGCAGCACGTCCGCATGGTCATTGACCGGCGCAAGGAGTGGCTGCAGCGCCCCCTGCGAGGTCCGCTTCACATGCAGGTCTCCGGCCGCGGCCAGGCGCATCGCTTGCTTGGTCTCCTCTCGGTAGTTGCCGTCATGGAGCAAGCCGCATGCCGCCGAACCACGAGCGTCAGGGAGAGCTCGACGAGCGCGCCCATGCCTTCTATGTGCATACGCTCGGCCTGCTCGCGAAAGCCGACATTCCATTCGTTGTGGGTGGCGCATACGCTCTCAACCATTACACCGGGATAGAGAGGCATACCAAGGACTTCGATGTGTTCGTGCGCCGCGAGCACTATGGCACTGTCACCCAGGCGCTCGGCGCCGCCGGCATCGTCACCGAGCTGACATTTCCGCACTGGCTCGGCAAGGCGAGCTGTGAGCACGGCTCCATCGATGTGATCTTCAGCTCCGGCAACGGGCTGGCGCAGGTCGATGACGCCTGGTTCGAGCATGCCGTCAGCGGGCAGGTGCTCGGCGTCGAGATGCAGATCTGTCCACCGGAGGAAATGATCTGGTCGAAGGCGTTCATCACGGAGCGCGAACGCTACGACGGCGCCGACATCATGCATCTGCTGCTGGCGCGCGCGGAACAGCTCAACTGGCGCCGGCTCCTGGCGCGCTTCGATGGCCACTGGCGCGTGCTGCTCTCGTACCTCGGCCTGTTCGGCTTCGTATATCCCTCCGAGCGGGCCCGCATTCCCGCGTGGGTGATGGCGGAGCTGATCGAGCGGTTGAGCCGCGAGTTGTGTGCGCCGCCGCCGCCGCGCCGCATCTGTCAGGGCACGCTGCTCTCGCGGCAGCAGTATCTGACCGACGTCGGTGTATGGGGTTTCGAGGACGCGCGGCTGACGGTGGCAGGATCGATGACGGTGGAGGAGGTGGCGCACTGGACGCGCGCGATCGCGGACGGCGGCTAGATGATCGCGGTGAGCCGCGGCGACCCGCTGACTAACGCAGGAACGACTCCAGAGCGCGTGCGGCAGCCTCGGGCGCGGTCTCGAACAGGGAGGCGCCCTGCTCGGGCAGCTCCACGACCCGGGCGCGAGCGGGCACATCGCGTGCCTGTCCTTTGTTAGTGACAACTTCCCCGCCGACGCACAGGACGAGCAGCGGAATGGTGAGCGGCGACAGTCGGGCGCGCAGCTGGTACGTCCGCTCCGCGGACGCGGCAGCGGCCACTGCGGCGGGAGCGCCGTTGCGCAGCCGGTCCGCGAGCGCACCGGTGACGACCTCGGGCCGCGCATCCCGCCCGCAATAGACGACTGCCCGCTGCCACTCCTCGAGCAGATGGCTGCCGTCCGCCGTGGCGGCGGTCGACTCTGGCTCCATCGTATCCGCTCCCACTGGCGGCGAGACCAGGACCAGGCGGCGCACCTGCGCGGGCCGCGCCGCCGCCAGCTCGGCGGCCACCAGGGCACCATACCGATGCCCCAGCAGGTCGATCTGTCGCAGGCGCATGGTATCCAGGAAATCACCGATGGCGGCCGCGTGCTCCGGCACGCCAGGCTGCCCCGGCGGATCGGAGTCCCCGAATCCAGGCAGATCGGGCGCAAAAACCGAGCGCCCTACCCCGGCGACTGCCAGGAACCGCCTGAAGACCCGCCCGGAGTGGGGGATGGGATGCAGGCAGAGGAGGGGGATACCTTCCTCGAAACCACCCCCGGAAGGAATGGAGTTGTGCACGTGCAGCTGGCCGTAGCGGCACTCGAAATAGCCACGGCGGAGCCGCGGTTGCGCCGCCGCCGTGGGGCGGGAGGTGGAAGCTTTGAGCATGATGATAGGGGTGATTGTGCCGCAGCGGCAGTTCGGGTTTAAGCTATTCGTATGCGAGTCCTAGGCAATACCCTGGTTGTGCTCAGTCTCCTCGCCCTTGGTGGTTGCGGCCTCGCCGCGACCAGCGTCACGACGGCTGCCGGTGGCGCTTCCGCCGCCCAGGATGCCAAGCAGGCGAAAGACACTGAGGCGAAGCTGCAGCGGCAGATCAACGCCGCCTATCAGCAGGATGCGGCCCAGCGCAAGGCGGCGGAGGCCCAAGCTCAGTAGAGGCGGATCGATGCGTAACCTCGAGGTCAGGATCAGGCGGACACCGGCGATGCCCGGTGACTTCGAGGTAGTGCCGGGCGAAATGCCCCGGCTCGCCAACGGCGGCATCCTTTGCCGCGCGCGCTGGCTTGCGGTCGATCCATTGACCTACTCGCCGTCTGGTACGGCGACGCGCTCGAACGCGGGTCCGCGTCTGGGCGACGTCGTACCGGCGTTGGGAGTATGCGAAGTGCTGGAGTCCCGGCACGACGTCTTCGCGGTCGGACAAAACGTCGTCCTCCCATGCGGAATGCGCGAGATCTGCGTGTCCGACGGTCACCATGTCAGCGCGCTGCATCCCGGTCAGTCTCCCGCCTCGACGGCGCTTGGGCTCCTCGGACCGTCGGGAATGGCTGCGTACTTCGGCCTGCTCGATCTCGCCCGACTGCGCAGCGGTGAGACCGTATTGGTCTCCGCGGTGGCGAATGTGGCCGGCGCCATGGCCGGCCAGGTGGCGAGGATCAAGGGTGCCCGTGCGATCGGCGTTGGCAGCTCCCGCGACAAGTGCGATTGGGCCACCCGGCGCGCGCGTTTTTCCGCATGCGTCAACCCTCATGCGGAGAATCTGGACGCTCGGCTGCGCCAGCTTGCACCGCGCGGCTTCGATGTCTACTTCGACAACTCCGGGGGTGAGCTGCTCGAGGCCGTTGTCGCCGGCCATCATGTCGCTTCTGGCGGGCGAATCGTCCTCAACGGAATCCGCGAAGACGTACCCGCTGATATGTTGCAACGGGCGGGCTACGCGCCGGGGGAGATTACCTTGCTCCGGTTGCACGCGGCGCATTACGAGCACCGCCGCAGCGAGTTCTTGAAAGATGCCATCGCCTGGCACGGCGCCGACCGGTTGGTCTACCGGGAAGATGTGTCCGAGGGGCTCGAGAGTGCGCCCGCGCATCTGATCAAAGCCATGCGCGGCGAGAACTTCGGACATCCGTTGATCAAATTGGCGTAAGGCGACCCGAGGGCGGCCTCGGGTCGCTTAGTGGCTTGCTTGCGACTGTCAGTCGCAGTTGCCGCGACGGCGCTATTTCTTTCGCGCTGCCTTCGCCGACTTCTTCTTGCCGGCTTTGCGGGCCGCCGGCCGCTTCTTGCCGGCCGCCTTCCTCGCCGGCGACTTCTTGGCGCGCTTCACGGCCGCCGGCCGCTTCTTCGCCTTCGCTGCCGCCTTCTTCCTGGCGGGCCGGCGCGCTTTCGCCGCCTTCGGAGCGGCGGCTTTTTTCGCCGCGGCCTTGGGCGCGGTGGCCGGCTTTTGCGCGGGCGCGCTGGCCGTCGCGGCCTGCTTCGCCAGCTCGTGGACGGCGAAGGCGCCGCCCTGCGGGTCGAGGATGTGCGCGATGCGGCTGCCGCCGGGTACCTCCATCGGCTCCTGCGTCACTCGGCCGCCGGCGCCTTTGGCCGCTGCCGCCGCCTTGTCGACGCTCTTGACGCGGATGTAGGTCAGCCAGTGCGATGGCTTGGAAGCATCCATCAACTTGTAGGCGCCGCCGATCTGCGCGCCGCCGTGCTCGATGAGCTGGTAAATGCCCCCGGGGCCCATGTCATGGGCGGGTCCGCGGCTCCAGCCGAAGAGCTCGGAGTAGAACGTGAGCGCCGCCTGATGGTCGCTGGTGGCGAGCTCGTGCCACGAGAAGTCGTTGCCTGGAGCATTCGCGGGCGGGGCCCCCGGCTTGAACACCGCGAACGCGGCGCCCTGCGGGTCCGCCAGCACGGCAAAGCGGCCCACGCCGGGAATGTCGCCGGGCGACTTCAGTACCTTGCCGCCCAGGCGCTCGGCCGCCGCCGCGGTCGCATCGACATCGGGCGTGCCGATGTATACCAGCCAGCTCGGCGGGGCGCCGGACTGGCGGGCGGATTCCGGCTGGGCCATGAGCCCGCCGGTCTGTGTCTTGCCGGACACCCAAAGCGTGTAATCGGGCATGCCGGAGGGCTGGGTCTTCCACGGCAGGACTTTGGAATAGAAGGCGCCTGCGGCCTGCGGGTCGGTCGTCATCAGCTCGTGCCAGACGAATCGCCCCCGAATCTCAGCGTTGCTCATGTGAGGTTGCCTCTTCTTGACGAGCGGAGTTGTTT
>JBOIAB010000051.1:0-38088 GCA_050738635.1 Steroidobacteraceae bacterium | reverse complement strand
CGCCAATACCGGCAAGCTGGTCGAGAAATACGACGTCGAGCACAACCTGCCGGGCGGGGGCGGCGAGTATCCGCTGCAGGACGGGTTCGGATGGACCAACGGGGTGACACGCGCGATGATCGCGCTTTACCCGGACCTGGAGCCCCACCCATGAGCGACGCCCTCCTCGCCATCGACCAGGGCACGAGCTCGAGCCGCGCCATGGCCTTCTCCCCCGATGGAACGCTGCTCGCCTCGGAGCAGCAGCCATTCGAGGCCATGTATCCGGCTTCGGGCTGGGTCGAGCACGACGCCGAGGTCATCTGGGCCACAGTCCTCTCGACCACGCGCTCGGTGTTGGAGCAGCTGCGGCGATTGAAGCATCATGTGGCCGCGATCGGGATCACCAATCAGCGCGAGACCACGGTCGTGTGGGATCGTCGCACGGGCGCGCCGATCCACAACGCGATCGTCTGGCAGGACCGCCGTACGGCGGAGCAATGCCGCAAGCTCGCCGCCGCAGGGCTCGAGGCGGAGCTCACGCGCAAGACCGGCCTGCGCTTCGATCCTTATTTCTCGGCCACCAAGCTGGCTTGGATCCTGGACCAGGTGCCGGGCGCGCGCGCGGCCGCGGCGGCGGGTGAACTCGCTTTCGGCACCATCGACAGTTTTCTTGTCTGGCGGCTGACAGGTGGCCGGCTGCACATTACCGATGCCACCAACGCAAGCCGCACGGCGCTTCTCGATGTCAACTCGGTCAGTTGGGATGAGTCGCTATGCGAGATGTTCGGCGTGCCCACCGCCTGTCTTCCGGAAGTCAGGGACAGCGCGGGAGATCTCGGCAGCACCGATCCGACGGTGCTCGGGGAGGCCCTGCCGATCCGCGGCATCGCGGGCGATCAGCAGGCCGCCCTCGTGGGGCAGGCGTGTTTCGAAAGCGGTGACGTCAAGAGTACTTATGGCACGGGTGCCTTCCTGGTACTCAACACCGGCGCAACGTTGGTGCAGTCGCATCACCGTCTCCTGGGCACGATTGCTTACCGGCTGCAGGGCCGCACGACTTATGCGTTGGAAGGCTCGGTCCTTTCGGCAGGTGCGACCATACAGTGGCTGCGCGACGGGCTCGGGCTGGTGCTGCGGGCCAGCGAGGTCGAGGCTCTGGCAGGCTCAGTGTCCGATACCGGTGGTGTGTACCTCGTGCCTGCGTTCACCGGGCTGGGCGCACCCTATTGGGACCCGGATGCCCGCGCGGCGATCGTCGGGATCACACGTGCCACGGGTCGCGGCGAGATTGCGCGTGCGGGTCTCGACAGTGTCGCGTACCAGACGCACGACCTGCTCGCCGCCATGGCCGCCGACGGCGCACGCACGCAGGTACTGAAGGTCGACGGCGGAATGGCGCAAAACGGCCTCTTCCTGCAGCGGCTCGCGGATGTCCTCGGGGTGACCATCCTGCGGCCCCGAATCACCGAATCAACCGCCTTCGGCGCTGCATGCCTGGCAGGTCTCGGTTGCGGCATCTATCGCTCCCTCGCCGACATCGCGCGCCTCTGGCAGCCCGATGCGCGCTGCGAGCCGCGGCTCGATGCTGACGCGCGCAGGCTGGAGCTTCAGGGTTGGGCGTCGGCCGTCAAACGGGCGCGCAGCGGGTAGGCGGACACGGCTGCACAGCGTAAACTATCGCTCATGGCAACGGGTTGGGCCGGCGACGGCGCCGTACAAGATCAAATCGATGCGACCGTGACGGACGGTGTTCTGCGCGCGCAGAGCCGGCTGCCGCAGGGCCCTGGCCGCACCCATTGCGCCGACTGCGGCGCGCAGATCCCCGAGGCGCGGCGCCAGGCAATCCCCGGCGTTCGCCTCTGCCTCGCCTGCCAGGACGCCGCCGACCGCGAAGCCGAACAGTTCAGCGGCTACAACCGCCGCGGCAGCAAAGACAGTCAGCTCCGCTGAGCTCAGCGGCGCTGCCGCCTATCCGCTCCCGTGCCGCTGATCACGCTTCTCGACGCCCATCTTGCGCTCGGCGATCGCCCGCTGCTCGACGGCGCCCGGCTCAGTCTGCAACCGGGTGAGCGCGCCGGCCTCATCGGCCGCAACGGTACGGGCAAGTCGACACTGCTGCGCATCATCGCCGGCCACGGCGCTTTGGATGAGGGCGAGCGGCAAGTCCGTGAAGGGCTGCGCATCACCCTCGTGGAACAGGAGCCCGAGCTGCCCGCGGCAGCGACGTTGCGCGCGAGCCTTCTCGAGCGCGCGAGCGGCGCTTGGCTCGACGACGAGCGCGAGCGTTGGAGCTTCGAGACGCGCCTGACGGAGTTCCTGCAACGGTTCGAGCTCGATCCTGAAACCTCGCCACAGACCAGCTCCGGTGGCGAGCGCAAGCGCGCGGCGCTCGCCCTCGCCCTCGCGATCCAGCCGGATCTGCTGCTGCTCGATGAGCCGACGAATCATCTCGACATCGGTGCGATCGAGCGGTTCGAGGAATTGCTGCTGAAGACGCCGGCTGCCATCGTGGTCACTCACGATCGCGCCTTTCTCGATCGGGTGACGACGCGAATCGTGGAGCTCGACCGCGGCGTGCTGCGATCCTATCCCGGCAATTTCGCGGCCTACGAGCTGGCACGCGAGCAGGAGCTGGCCGCCGAGGATATCGCGAACCGCAGGTTCGACAAGTTCTGGGCGCAGGAGGAAATCTGGATCCGTAAAGGGGTCGAGGCCCGCCGCACTCGCAATGAAGGACGCGTGCGCCGTCTGGAGCGGCTGCGCCAGGAACGGGTCGCGCGGCGCGAGCGCTTCGGCACGATGAAGATGAGCCTGGACGCGGGCGCGCGCTCGGGCCAACTGGTCGCGGAGCTGACCAACGTCGGCAAGCGTGTTGCCGGACGGACGCTCATCGAGCAGCTCTCGATGCGAATCATGCGCGGCGATCGCATCGGGCTCATCGGTGCGAACGGCGCCGGCAAGACCACGCTCATTCGCCTGATCCTCGGCGAGCTGCCGCCCGATGAGGGCAGCGCGCACCTGGGAACCAATCTCAACATCGCCTACTTCGATCAGCTGCGCGAGCAGCTCGATCCGCAGGCGACGCTCGCCGACATGATCAGCCCGGGGTCGGACTGGGTGTCGGTCGGGGGTGAGCGCAAGCACGTCATCAGCTATCTCGGCGATTTTCTCTTTCCGGCGCAGCGGGCGCGCTCCCCCGTCGCGATGCTCTCCGGCGGCGAGCGCAACCGGCTGCTGCTGGCGCGGCTCTTCGCCCAGCCGGCCAACCTGCTGGTGTTGGATGAGCCGACCAACGATCTCGACATCGAGTCCCTCGAGCTTCTCGAGCAGAGGTTGCAGGACTACACCGGCACGCTGCTGCTGGTGAGCCACGATCGCCGCTTTCTGGACAACGTCGTCACCCAGACCGTCGCCGCCGAGGGTGGCGGAACCTGGCGCGAATACGTGGGCGGCTACAGCGATTGGCTGCGACAGCGCGGCCCGGCGCCGGCTGCCGAGAGCCGCGGCAAGGCCCCGCGCGACCCTGCGAGCACCGCAACCGCGAGCCCGCCCAAGCCGCGCACCCGCCTCGGGCACAAGGAACAGCGCGAGCTGACTTCACTTCCCGCCGAGATCGAAGCGCTGGAGAACGAACAGGCGGCCATTAGCGCGCGTATGAGCACAGCGGACTATCACCAGCAGGGTGCTGTCCAGATCCGCGCGGACCGCAAGCGCCTCGAGCAGATCGAGGCCGCGCTGCTCGCGAAGTTCGAGCGCTGGGAGGCGCTCGAGGCCGAGCGCAGCCGCCTGCGCTGAGGCGGCCCCGCAGCGCAACTGTCTTGATGCATGGGTCACTGCGACTAGGTAAAATAGGCGGCATGTCGAGCAACCGCGCCGGTGATACCGTCGGACGTCCGCCGAAGACTGGCTGGCTCGGCGCCGTGGGGAAGGGATCGCTCGTCCGGCTGCTGGTCTTCTTCGCAGTGCTCCTCGCCGGCGATATTGCCGCGCAACTCGGCAGGGTGTGGGTCATCCGGCATGCGCCGACGAGTGCGGTCGACTGGATGTCAATCGGCGCGGCCCTGGTGCTTGCGGCGGCCCTGCTCGGATTGTATGTCGCGCTCGTGCGCTCGATCGAGCGGCGCGCAGTCCACGAGCTCGCGCCCAGGGTGATTCAGGGCATTGGCGGAATCGTTCTGGGCCTTGCGCTCTTCTCGAGCGTGTTCGGCTTGCTCTACCTCATCGGCGTCGCGCAGTGGCAGGGTATCTCCGCGCACTTCGATGTTGCCCTGGTGGTGCTTGCGGCCTCGATCCTGGCGGCGGTAGGCGAGGAGTTGGCATTCCGCGGCGCATTGTTCCGCATTCTCGAGGAGAGGTCCGGCACCGCGACCGCGCTGCTGATTTCCGCCGCTGTTTTTGGGTTGCTGCACGCGCTGAACCCCGGCGCCACGGTTGTTTCCACCGTCGCCATCGCCCTGGAAGCCGGGATTCTGCTCGGCGCGGCCTACGCGCTGACGCGAAATCTCTGGTTTCCGATTGGCCTCCATCTCGGCTGGAATTTCACCGAGGGAGGAGTTTTCGGGGTATCGGTGTCCGGCGGCCCTGCAGTCAAGGGGGTTTTCTCGGTTACGCTCGCCGGACGCACCCTCCTGACCGGGGGCAAGTTCGGTCCCGAGGCATCCGTGGTCGCGATTGCGGTGTGCCTGGCCGCCGCTGTCGTCTTGCTCGTCCTGACCTTTCGCAACGACCGCTGGCTGCCGATGCGAGGCCCCACCCGGCGCTCGGCTGCCTGAGCGGATGGAAAGTCCCTACTCCGAAGCCTGCGAGCGCAATCGCGGCCCCATACTCGAGGTCCTGCGGGACCACTTCGCCGAGCGCCGCCAGGTACTCGAGATCGGCAGCGGCACCGGGCAACATGCAGTGCATTTCGCCGCCGCGCTGCCGCAGCTCACCTGGCAGACATCCGATCTCGAGGCGAATCTCCCTGGTATTCGATCGCGGCTGGAGGGATCGGATCTGCCTAATCTGCCGGCGCCGATTGCCCTCGATGTGACGGGTGCCTGGCCGGATACGTGGTTCGATGCGGCGTTCACCGCAAATACGTTGCACATCATGGGCTGGCCGGAGGTCCAAACGCTGTTCGCGGCACTGCCGAAGATCCTGTCCGCTGATGCCCTGCTCGCCGTGTATGGTCCCTTCAACTACAACGGCCGCTTCACCAGCCCGAGCAACGCCGCGTTCGATGAGTGGCTCAAGCAACGCTCCGCGCACAGCGGCATCCGCGACTTCGCCGCGGTCGATGAGCTTGCGCGCTCGATCGGGTTCGCCCTCGTCGAGGACCGGCCGATGCCGGCAAACAATCGCACCCTCGTGTGGCGGCGCACCGAGGCGCGCCGCCGTAAGCGGGATTACATCAAAAAAACGCTGGCGGCATTGCTGGTGGCGCTCACCAGCAGCTTCTGCGTGTCGCCGACGCATGCCTCCGACCTGCGTCAGCAGGTCGACGCCTACCGGGCGACACACGAAAAAGACATCGTGACGCAGCTCGACGCGCTAACCCGCCTGCCCAGCGTCGCTGCTCACCCTCAGGCGCTTGTAGCAACGGCAGACAGGCTCGAGCACGAACTGCGGCTGCGTGGATTCGAGGCCACCCAATTCACCGCCAGAGGCGGCTCGCCAGCCGCCGTGTTCGGTGTCTATCGTGTACCCGGAGCGAAGCGGACGGTTGTTTTCTACGCCCACTACGACGGGCAACCTGTCACGCCGTCGCAATGGGCCTCGGATCCGTTCGGACCGGTGATGCGCGATGGTCCGCTCTCGCCAACAGCAAAGACGATCGATTGGCGACATGCGCGGACGCCCCTCGATCCTGACTGGCGGCTCTTCGGTCGGGCGGCGGCGGACGACAAAGCGTCCATCATCGCTTTCCTGGCCGCTTTCGATGCGCTGCGGGCTTCGCATCGCACCCCCTCGGTCAATCTCAAAGTCCTCTGGGAAGGCGAGGAGGAAGCCGGCTCACCGCATCTCGCCGCGATCCTGCAGGACCATGCGGCGCAGCTGCGCAGCGACCTTTTGCTGATCGGCGATGGGCCGGTGCATCAGTCGGACGCGCCAACCCTCTATTTCGGCGCGCGAGGCGCCATGGGCCTCGATCTGACGATCTATGGCCCGTTGCATCCGCTGCACGACGGCCACTACGGCAACTGGGTACCGAACCCAGCCGTCATGGCGGCCGAGCTGATCGCATCAATGCGCGACAGCGACGGCCGCATCCTGATTCCCGGCTTCTATCGCGACGTGCGACCCCTGACGGCGGCGGACCGGGCAGCGATTGCGAAACTGCCGCCCGTGGAGGGCAGGCTGCGCCGGGAATTCGGCATCGGCCGCACCGAGGGTAATGCGGGGCTCAGCGCCAGCGTCATGGGACCCGCGCTCAACATCAGGGGCATCAGCTCCGGCACCGTCGGCGCCGCGGCGAATAACGCCATTCCGACGCAGGCAGACATTTCGATCGACTTTCGCCTCGTGCCGGATCAGACCCCGCAGGCCGTGCGTACGCAGGTCGAGCGCTTCCTGACCGCGAGAGGCTGGACTGTCGTCTCCGCTGCGCCCGATCTCGCCACCCGGCTCGCTCACCCCAGAATCATCAAGGTCAGTTGGAGCAGCGGTTACCCCGGCTTGCGCACGGACCTCAGGACACCAGCCGCTCGCGCTCTGATCGCCTCGGCACGGGACGCCGCGGGCGGACGCCTCGCGCTTATACCGATGATGGGCGGCAGCGTTCCCCTCTCTCTCTTCCAGCAGACTCTGCACGTGCCAGTGGTCATTTTGCCGATCGTCAATCACGACGACAGTCAGCACGCGCCGAACGAGAATCTGCGGCTGAAGAATCTGTGGGACGGAATAGATAGCTACGCCGCGACGATGGCGGAGCTCAACTGGTGACACTCTTTGGACAGACCGGACGATAAGGTCGCGCGCAGCGCGACGCGGCGCTTTACCGCGCCCGGGAAACAGGATCAAATGGCGCATGCCTCGACCGCCGGCAAGCACAGAATACCGCCTGCTGATCGAGCATTCGCCGGTCATGATCTGGCGCTCCGGCCTCGACGCCCGCTGCGATTACTTCAACGGCATGTGGCTGTCATTCACCGGGCGCACGCTCGAGCAGGAGCTTGGCAGCGGCTGGACCGAAGGCGTATACCCCGCGGATCTCGACAGCTGCCTGTCCCACTATCAGGAACATTTCACGCGGCGCGAGCCGTTCGAGATGGAATATCGTCTGCGCCGCCACGATGGCGTGTATCGATGGATCATCGACCGTGGCGCGCCTTACCTGGACGACAGCGGGACATTCGCCGGCTTCATTGGCAGCTGTGTCGATGTCGACGAGCGCCGCAAGGCAGAGGAGGCCCGGGACAGGCAGAGTCAGCAGCAGCTCGCGCTCGCGCGGGATTTCGAGAAATGGATTCTCGCAATAGTGAGCCACGACATCCGCAATCCGCTCAACACGATTCAGCTCGCGGCCCGCGGTCTGCGCGAGGTCGCCGATCCTGCCGGCCTCGTGGGCAAGCAGGCGGAGATCGTCAGCCGTGGAGTGAAGCGAATCGAGCACATCGTCGGCGATCTCCTCGATCTGTCACGGGAACGCGGCGGCGCGGGCATTCCGCTCGAGCTGAAGCTCAGCGACCTGCGCGCAATATGCCTGCAGATCATCGACGAGCTCCAGGCCATCGCGCAGGATCGCAGGATCATTTTCGAGTGCGCGGCAGACGGCCGGGGGATGTGGGACGAGCATCGCATCCTGCAGGCGATCTCAAACCTGACTTCCAACGCCGTGCAGCACGGAGTACCCGGTTCTCCCGTGCTGCTGCGCCTCAGCGGAGACGAGCTGCGCGCAAGCGTGGAAGTCGTCAACGACGGCGAGATTCCCCGCGAGCTCCTGCCGCATATCTTCGAGGCATTCGGCTCCGGGCGCCGCTCCGGCAACCGCGGCGAGGGGCTCGGCCTCGGGCTCTTCATTGCAAAGACGATTGCGCACGCGCACCGCGGTGAGCTCGAGGTTGACTCTGGCGGCGGTACGACGATGTTCCGCCTGACCCTACCCCGGCGAACGCACGCCCAGTCCGACGCCGGCTAAGGCACCGGCTGCGGGATCGCCTCGCCATCCTTGCGCGGGTCGGAAGCGCCGTAGTTGACTCCGGTCGCGAAGTCCCGCATCACGGCCTGCCCGCCACCCACGTCTTCCGTATAGTCGCCCCGCAACCGTATCTGATGCCCGCGGGCGGTGAGCGCTTTGCGAACGCTCTCGGGAATCCGATCCTCCATCTCGACATCACAGCCGTTGAAAGTCATCTTGGTGAAGCGCGGTGATTCCAGAGCGGCCTGGATGTTCATGCCGTAATCGACCACATCGGAGACGAATTGCGCGTGGGCCTGCGCCTGATTGAAGCCGCCCATGATGCCGAAGGCGATGCGGTCATTACCGTGCTCCATGAACGCGGGAATGATCGTGTGCAGTGGCCGCTTGTGGCCGGCGAGCGCATTCGGGGAGGAGGGAGCCAGATTGAAGAGCGCGCCGCGATCCTGCAGCACGAAGCCGCTGTGGTCCGCCACCAGACGTGAGCCGAACTCCCAGTAGTTGCTCTGGATCAGCGACACCATGTTGCCCTGGCTGTCGACCGCGGTCAGGTAAGTGGTATCGCCTTTGGTGGCCAGCGCCGGCTTGCCGGGCGGCACGTCGCAATTTGCCCTGTTCATGTCTATCAGTGCGGCGCGCGCGGCGGCATAGCGCTGCGACAGCATGCCCGTCACGGGGATGTGACTGAAGCGCGGATCGCCCACGTAGCGCAGCAGATCCGCGTACGCCAGCTTCTTCGCCTCGATCATCACGTGCAGAGCGTCCGCGGAGTCGTGTCCATAACGCGCGAGGGGAAATCGCTCCATGATGTTGAGCATCATGAGCGCCGCGATCCCCTGCCCGTTGGGCGGCAACTCGTACACCGTCCAGCCGTGATAGCGGGTCGAGATCGGCTGTACCCACTGGCTCGAATAGTCTGCCAGGTCCTCGGCCGTCATCGCGCCACCGAGCTTTTGCGACAGGGCGACGATCCTGCCGGCGATCTGCCCTTTATAGAAGGCATCGCGGCCACCTTGCGCCACCTGCTCCAGCGAGCGCGCCAGATCCGGGTTGCGAAAGACCTCACCGACGCGCGGCGTATGCCCATCAATCAGATAAGTCTGCGAGAGATTCGGGTTGGCGTGCAGGTCCGCGGCAAATTGATTCCAGTAATTCGCATCCCATTCCGGCACCGGAAACCCGTCGCGGGCATAGGCGATTGCGGGCGCCAGCACTTGCGACAGCTTGCGCCTGCCAAAGCGCGACAGCAGTTTCGACCAGCCGTCGACCGCGCCGGGCACGGTAACGCTGTCGATGCCGAACTCGGGCATCTTGGTGGTGCCCTTGGCCCGCAGGAACCCGATCGTGAGCTTCGCGGGCGACCAGCCGCTGGCATTCAGGCCATACAGCTTGCCCGTCTTGGCAATGTAGACGATGGCGAAGAGGTCCCCACCCATGCCATTCATCATCGGTTCGACGACGCCCATCGCGGCGTTCGTCGCTACGATCGCGTCGATGGCATTGCCGCCGTGAGCGAGGATAGTTGCGCCGGCCTGGGCAGCGAGCGGGCTCTCCGCGGCAACGATGCCACCGCGACTGATGACCAGCGATCGCCCCTGCGACCGACTCTGCGCATGGGCCGGCGCAACCGCCAGCGAGGCGAGCAGCAGGAGCGCTATCGCAAAGAGCTGAGATTTTCCCGCGAACATCACTCCCCCCACCATCGTTGCGCCGGCGGGGGAGACTACTGCCGGCTGGTGAGAGAGTCCAGACGCGGGCCGCGCGCCCACCGCTATTTCACGGTCGCCCGACCGACATTGGCCGCCGTCTGGCCGAAGAGAATCGCCCGCGATTCTTCGCTGACGGAAGGTTGGGTATTGATTGCGGCCGCCCGCTCGTAGGCGCGCACCGTAGCCGGCCGCGCCTTGATTCCGTCGAACCAGCGCTTGAGGTGCGGGAAGTCAGCCAGATTCTGCTGTTGTCGCTCGTACGGCACGATCCAGGGATAAGAGGCAATGTCGGCAATCGTATAGGCCGGGCCGGCAACGTACGCTCGATCAGCGAGGCGATGGTTCAGCACACCATAGAGCCGATTCGTCTCCTTGACATAGCGCTCGATGGCATACGGAATCTTCTCCGGCGCGTACTGCGTGAAGTGATGATTCTGACCGGCCATGGGCCCGAGCCCGCCGACCTGCCAGAAGAGCCACTGCAAGGTCTCCACTTCGCCGCGCACATCCGCCGGGATCAGCTTGCCGGTCTTCCTGGCGAGGTACAACAGAATGGCGCCCGACTCGAACACGGACACGGGCGGCCCACCGCCCTGCGGCTCGTGATCGACGATCCCGGGAATGCGATTGTTGGGCGAGATCCGCAGGAACTCCGGGCGGAGCTGCTCGCCCTTGCCGATGTTGACCGCGACGATCCGATAAGGCAGGCCCGTCTCCTCCAGGAACATCGTGATCTTGTGTCCGTTGGGAGTCGTCCAGTAGTGCAGATCGATCAAGCGACACCTCCATTCCCGAGCTCGTGCGGGCAGCCGTTACAGGACAGCGTAGCGCCACCGGTGCGTGCCCAGAATCGATCTTTCGAGAGAGGTCGCCGCCCGGACATTGACGTGAGCTGAGCGTGGGACTACGATGGTACCGGTACCATAACATCCACGGCGCGACAGGGGGAATCGTGGAAACCAGACTCGCCAATCCGGCTCCGCTCGGCTTGATCGGCTTCGCCAGCACCACCTGGCTCCTCAGCATGGTCAACGCGGGGTTGTTCGACAGCAGCAGCTTGTCGATCGTTCTTGCCATGGCGCTCGCCTTCGGCGGCGGCGCGCAGGTGCTCGCCGGAATCCTGTCCTTCGTCCGCGGCAACACGTTTGCCACGGTCGCGTTCGTCGGTTACGGCTCCTTCTGGCTGTCGTTCGTGGCGTACGCGCACGAGTTCGGCGGCGGCGCTCCACCGGCGTTCGTCGGCTGGTATCTCCTCGTATGGGGCGTGTTCACCCTCTACATGTGGATCGCTTCCTTTCGCCATACCACCGTGCTGCAGCTCGTGTTCCTGACGCTCTGGATCACCTTCTTCCTGCTCGCGGCGGGCGAGCTGCGCGGCTCGACGGTGTTGCGTACGGCCGGGGGCTATCTGGGCCTGGTCTGTGCAGCGCTGGCGGCCTATCTCTCGGCCGCCGAAGTCATCAATGGCGACTATGGCCGGACGGTGCTGCCGGTAGGGCTCAAAGCGTAGCCGCACCGGCAACTCCCCTGCCCCTGCCACGGCGGCATCGCCGGACAGGTATAGTCGACCCCGCGTGGGTCGGGCGCGGGCGATGTCCGGGGAGAGTGCCATGCGGCTGTTGGGGAACCTCATCTGGTTCATTTTTGGTGGCTTCGCGACCGGCATCGGCTGGTGGATCGCGGGACTGCTGGCGGCCATTACCATCATCGGCATCCCCTTCTCCATTGCGGCATTTCGCATCGGCACTTTCTCCTTCTGGCCGTTCGGCCGGGAAATCGTCGACCGCCCGGAGCCGGAAGCGCGCCAGCTCCTCATCCTGCTGGGCAACATCGTCTGGATCATCCTGGGCGGCATCTGGCTCGCCTTGGCGCATCTGCTCTTCGCCCTGCTGCTCGGCATCACCATCATCGGCATACCCTTCGCCGTGCAGCACCTGAAGCTTGCCCACCTGTCGCTCACTCCATACGGCAAAGTGATTGTCGTGCGACCGTAAACCCTTCTCCCTACCGACGGTACTTACCGCTACGAACCGTCCCGAGGGGAGCCCTCATGAGCACGAAGAACAGCGGCCGGTCACAACCGGCATACGTAGCCTTGGCAATTATCATGGGCGTCGCCGCGAGCATCGCGGCACCCGCGTTCGCAGCCGACGCCTTCATTCCACGACTCCTCAACACATCGACCGTTCCGTCGAACGGCGATGAGAATCCCTATGGGGTGGCTTTCGTGCCCGAGGGCTTTCCGGGGGGCGGGAAGATCGAGACGGGTGACGTGCTCGTCAGCAACTTCAACGATAACGCCAACATACAGGGCAACGGAACGACGATCATCGCCTTCTCTCCCGCTGGGGTCGTGGCCCCTCCCCAGAGCGCGAACACCTTCTTCAGCAGCTCGATGCCGGGGCTGAGTACCGCGCTCGGCGTCCTGCGGAACGGTTTCGTCGTGGTCGGGAACGTGCCGACGACCGGTGGCGCATTTCCCGTCCAGCAGGGCGCCCTTCAGGTCATCGACCGTAACGGAAACTGGGTACAGACGCTGACGGACGCCACTTTTCTGGACGGTCCCTGGGACCTCACCATCGATGATCACGGCGCACTTGCGACTATCTTCGTGTCGAATGTCGCGAACGGCACCGTCTCGCGGCTCGATGTGAAGGTCGACGCCAGGGGCCTCAAAGTCCAGAAGATGACCATCATCGCGAACGGCTACACCGTCCAACCCAACATGGCAGCGGTGATCGTGGGGCCGACCGGCCTCGCGTTCGACGGCCGCAGCGATACGCTCTACGTCGCATCCACCGGTGACAATTCCATCTACGCGATCCACAACGCCAGTCATGCGAGCGCCAAGGTCTGGCGGGGACACCTCGTGTTTGCGAGCTCGCACTTGCGCGGCCCGCTGGCGCTTCGTTTCGCGCCGAACGGTGACCTCCTGACCGCAAACGGCGATGCGGTGAATGCCGACACCGCGCATCCCAGCGAGATCGTGGAATTCACGCCAAGCGGACGTTTCGTACGCGAATACAACGTCGATGCCAGTCAGGGCGGCGCATTCGGCCTCGATGCCCTGCGCGACAGCGATGGCGGACCCAACTATGCCGTTGTGGACGATGTGACCAACAGTCTGTCGGTCTATCGGCTGCGTGATCCGGACCAGAGGTGATGGAGAAATCCGCCTCGACGGCGGGAGTGCGCAAGTCCGGGCA
The DNA here is from genome assembly GCA_050738635.1 of Steroidobacteraceae bacterium. Lineage (GTDB taxonomy): Bacteria > Pseudomonadota > Gammaproteobacteria > Steroidobacterales > Steroidobacteraceae > 13-2-20CM-66-19. The sequence goes on along the minus strand of JBOIAB010000051.1, from coordinate 25,072 downwards.
ATCGTCTACAGTTCTCGTCAGAGAGAGGCAGGCATAGCAGCGCAAACCGCGTGAGCGCCGAGCCTCAGCTTGCGAGGTACTGTGAATGGCGCCGAAGAAAGAGGTCGCGGTGGTGGCCGGTGTCGGCCCTGGCAATGGCGCCGCTCTGGCCAGGCGCTTCGCGGCAGCCGGTTACGCGGTCGCCCTGCTCGCGCGGACTCGCGAGAGTCTCACCGCGCTCGCAAGCGAGATCGAGGGCAGCAGAGGATTCGAGTGCGACCTCGCATCGCCGGAGTCCGTGGCTCGGGCCTTTGCTGCCGTGAGGGCCGAGCTGGGCCCGATCGATGTTCTGCTCTACAACGCCGGCTCAGGCGTATTTGGCGACTTCGAGAGCATCACGGCCGAGCAGTTCGAGCAGTCGTGGCGCGTCAACGCGTACGGAGCGTTCCTCTGCGCCCGGCAGGTGATCCCCGACATGAAGGCCAGGAAGCACGGCGCGATCGTATTCATCGGAGCCACGGCTTCGCGCCGCGGCGGCCCCGGATCCGCCGCGTTCGCGCCGGCAAAAGCCGCACAACGCAGTCTTGCCGAATCCATGGCACGGACGCTCTGGCGGGCGGGCATCCACGTCGCGCTGATCATCGTCGATGGGGTGGTCGACCTGCCAAGAACCCGCAAGATGATGCCCGACAAGCCGGACAGCTTTTTCGTCAGGCCGTCGGCCGTGGCCGAGACCGCCTATCACCTGACCCACCAGGACCCGAGCGCCTGGAGCTTCGAGGTCGAAGCGCGCCCGTTTGCCGAATCCTGGTGACCGCAGGAGCCGCAGCGGCTCGACGGTTGTCGAAACGCGCGGCGCCCGTCCGGCTACTCCTCGACGGGTCCTTTGCCCGCAAACTTGAGATATACGAGGAGATTTGCTCATGCCCAACACAGTGCGCCTCCATCGCGTCCTGGCCACCCGCCCCGACAAGGTCTATCGCGCGTTCATCGAGCCGGATGCGGTCGCCAAGTGGCTGCCACCGAACGGCTTCACCTGCACCGTGCATCAATTGGAGGCCAAGGTCGGCGGCTCGCATCGGATGTCGTTTCGCAATTTCACGACCGGCCAGGGCCACTCGTTCGGCGGCAAGTACCTGGAGCTGGTTCCCAACGAGCGCCTGCGCTACACTGATCGGTTCGATGAGGCGGGCCTGCCCGGCGAGATACAGGTCACCGTAACGCTGAAGAAGGTATCCGTCGGCACAGAGATCACCATCGTGCAAGAGGGACTGCCGGAAGTCATTCCGCTCGAGGGTTGCTATCTCGGCTGGCAGGAGTCGCTGCGCAACCTGGCGAAGCTCGTCGAGCCCGAGATCGCTCAGTAAGGGCCGGCGGCGACTACCAGCCGCCGTCGATGAGCGCGCGTGTCTCCGCCACCGCGGTTCGCCAGATGCCGAGCATCGCCTCGTCCGACTGGATGTAGCGGCCGCCGAAGTTGCCGTCGCCGAGGTATTCGCGGATGGCCTGCGGCTGCATGGCGCGGATATTCGAAGTATCCAGCATGGGCTTCTGATGTTCCGGATATTCGGCGCCCGCGACCCGCGTCCAGGGGAAATTCTCCATCCAGGAGGCGTGCGAGGCCACGGGATCGATCGCCTGCACGGCGCGCCAGGTCGCCGGCGCGTTATACCAATTGTGAAACTTGACGCTCATTCCCGACTTGGCCGCGCGCCAGTCGGCGATCGTCGCCTGCACGGAAGCATTGCCACCGTGGCCGTTCACGATCAGGATGCGTTTGAAGCCATGGGTGGCCAGGCTGTCGAGAACGTCCCGGATCAGCCGGCCGTAAGTGTCCGCCGACACGCTTACGGTGCCGGGATAGGCCATGAAATAAGGCGTCATTCCATAAGGCACTCCCGGATAGACCGGGACGCCGAGGGGCTCGGCAGCTTCGACTGACACGCGCTCGGAGAGAATGTAATCGACGCAGAGGCTCAGCCCGGCGTGCTGCTCGGTGCTGCCGATGGGCAGCACCGCCCGGTCGTCGCGGGCGAGATAGGCCTCGACCTGCGCCCAATTCATGTCGGCGATCTTCATTTACCCATCTCCGCGGGGGCTGCGCCATGGTAACCGATACTGCCGCCACGAAGCGCCACCCGAACCGAGCGTTCGTGGTGCTCTTCTGCATCGAAATCTGGGAGCGCTTCGGATACTACGGCATGGCGTCGCTGCTCGTGCTCTACATGGTACAGCAGCGCGGTTTCAGCGACGCGCGCGCCGACACGGTTTGGGGCGCCTTCTCGGCCCTGGTTTACGCCATGCCGATGCTCGGCGGATATCTCGGCGATCACGTCCTCGGACTGCGGCGTACCATGGTCCTGGGTGCGGCAACACTCGCGCTCGGCTACCTGCTGCTGTCGATTCCGCTGGATGCAGCGCTGTTTCCGGCAATGGGCGTGATCGCCCTCGGCAACGGCCTCTTCAAGGTCAACCCCAACAATCTGGTATCGCGGCTGCACGAGGGCGAGCATTCCAAGCTCGATATCCTCTTCACCGTTTACTACGTGTCGCTGCAGCTCGGCGCATTCGTGTCGATTCTGCTCCTGCCCTGGATCAAGGATCACCCCGGCTGGTTCATCACGCTGGGCGCGTTGCGCTTCGACAGCTGGCATCTCGCCTTCGGCGTCAGCGCCATAGGGCTCATGTTGGGACTGCTGAACTACGGTCTTTTCCGCCGCTACGTGCGGCCCTACGGCGCCGAGCCGGATTTCAAGCCGCTCAAGCTGACCACGCTTGCAGCGGTCATCGCCGTATCGCTGGCGATCGCGGCGCTGCTCTGGCAAGCCATACGCTACAGCGCCGGAGCGCTGGCGATCGTCGGCCTGCTCGTCGTCCTGCTGGCCGGTATCTTCGCCCGCCTGCTGATCGCGGGTGACCGCGCCGCCCGCAAACGGGTGATCGCCTGCATCATGTTCATTCTCATCTCGATCATCTGGGCCGTATACAACCAGCAGATCTATACCTCGCTGACGCTGTTCGCGCTGCGCAACGTGCGCCACTCGCTGCTCGGCCTGCCGGTCTCCGCGGCGCAATTCCAGGACCTCAACCAGTTCTGGCTCGCCGTGTTGGCTCTGCCGCTCGCCTGGCTGTATGGCCGCAAGGCGCGAACCAGTGGCGGCGATTTCTCGATCGCCGCCAAATTCACGGTCGGCCTTTATCTGCTGGCGCTGGCCTTCTTTCTCTACGCGGCCAGCCGCATCACCGCGCAGGCCGGCGTGACCTCGCCCGCTTGGCTCGTGGCCGGCTACTGCGCGCAGTCGCTCGGTGAGCTTCTGATCAGCGCGCTCAGTTTCTCGATGGTTTCGCAGCTGGTGGCGGAGCGCTCGCGCGGCATCATCATGGGCGGTTGGTTCCTCGGCATGGGCTTGAGCAATTACGCCGGCGGAGCCATCGCCGGCATTGCGAGCATCCCCGCGGGGGTGACCTCTGCCGTCGAGACGCTGCCAATCTATACGCGGCTGTTCGCATGGCTGGGAGTGGCCGCGTTGGTCGCGGCGATCATCGCGACATTCCTCGTGCCATGGCTCAACAGGCTCGCGGCCGCCCCCCCGCCAACAGGATCACCGGAGCACGAGGCGGCGCCCGCGCCGCTGGCACACCCGAGCACGTAGGCCGCCGAGCCCTTCCGGCCTGCTCGGCGGCCTCTGCCAGCGCCGACGCCGGCCTTACGCTCCCGGGATGGGCAGGACGGGCATGATCTCGACGCCTTCGCCTGGAAAAATGGCGAAATGGGGATGTTTCTCGAACAGCCTAGCGGCTGCCTCGTGCGAGTCCGCGCGCACGACCGTAAAGGCTGCGAGCTGATTGCTGATGTCTTCGATCCCCGGTTGCGTCACCCGCTTGGTCTTTCCCAGCGGCCCTCCCATGGTGACGATGGCGGCCTGATGCTTCTCGACCCACGCCCCCCAGGCGGCCATCCCTTCACGCTCCTTCGCACGCCGCTCGCTTTCGGGAAGCACATCCCACGCCTTGCGCCGCGCGCTGCTCTTGCTGCCCAGATACATTGCGAGATAAGTATTGCCCGCGCTCATCATGAAATCTCCTCTCGGTCTACGGTCCGGGCGATTGCCCGGCTCAGCAACTGGACGAACGGGGCGCACACGAATCGACAGCCCGGCAGGTGGTCAGGCAGCGGCGAGCTGCAGCCGCTCGAGGTCGGCGATCATTCCCGGCCCGGTCGGCTGCCATGCCAGCTTTTGCCGCGTCTGCGCGCTCGAGGCCGGCAGATCGAATGACACAAAGTGCGCCAGCCAGCCGAAATGGGCCGGCGCCTCTTCCGCAGGAATGGATCTCACCGGCATCCGCAGACGCCGCGCGATGGTCTCCGCCATGGCTCTCAGTGACACGCCCTCTTCCGCGACCGCGTGATATCTCGCGCCCGGCTCCGCCTTCTCGAGCACGAGTCTGTACAGCCGTGCCACATCGGTCACGTGTGCCGCCGGCCAGCGCTGCTGTCCGTCGCCGACATAGGCGCAGCAGCCCTTGTCACGGGCGATTTCGATCGCATAGCTGACGAGGCCTTGCTTCACTGTGTCATGCACCTGCGGCAGCCTCACCACTGACACATGGACTCCCGCCGCGGCGATGGAGCTGGCCGCCTCTTCGGACGCGGCTCGCGGAATCTCCTCGGAGCTGACGGCGGCACCACTCTCCATGGCCAGCTGACCGGAACCGCCATTGGCCATAAGCGTCCCGGAGGTCACGATGAGTGGCCGCCTGGAGCCGGCAAGGGCCGACCCCAGTACGCGGATGACGCGCCGATCGTCCTCGCAATTGGCTTTGAATTTCGAGAAGTCGTGATTGAAGGCGAGGTGAATGACGCCGTCCGACCGGGCGACGCCCTTCTCCAGGCTGTCGGAATCTTCGATCGAGCCGCGCTGGACCTCGGCCCCGGCAGCAGCCAGCGGCGTCGCCTTATCGGCCGAGCGGCAGAGGCCGATCACCTCATGGCCCGCGGCGATGAGCTCGCTGACCACTGCCATGCCGATGAAGCCGGTGGCGCCTGTGATGAATATACGCATGAGCGGGATCTCCTGATTTCGCGGGGAGACAAATCTGTCCCAAGAATTTATCCTGGTAAAGTAGTGATATTATCCTGGTATAGTACTTACCACCGTGGACGAGCCAGTCAGACACCAGAGCGCGCTCGGCGCCTATCTCAAGCGCCGCCGCCTGAAGCTCGATCCGGCAGCGTTCGGCTTCCCTGCCGCCCGCCGGCGCACCCCCGGGCTGCGGCGCGAGGAAGTAGCCCAGCGCGCCAACATCAGCCCGACCTGGTACACCTGGCTCGAGCAGGGTCGTGGCGGAGCGCCCTCAGCCGATGTGCTCGATCGCATCGCACGCGCGCTGCTGCTGACCGATGCCGAGCGCGAGCACCTCTTCCTGCTCGGGCTCGGCCGCCCGCCCGAAGTTCGCTTTCAGAAGAACACGGGCGTCACACCGCGTCTGCAGCGCGTCCTCGACGCCCTGGGTCCCAGCCCCGCCATCATCAGATCCGCGACCTGGGACGTCATCGCCTGGAACCGCGCAGCAACGGTGCTGCTGATGGATTACGAATCGTTGCCGCCGGAACGGCGCAACATTCTGCGCTGGATCTTCCTCGATCCGCGCGCTCGTACCGCGCAATACGACTGGCAGGGGGTCGCACGCTCGGTGTTAGGCGCGTTCCGACTGGAGACAGCCCGTGCGGGCGCCGCGACCGAGGTTCAGCCTCTGGTCGATGAGCTTTATCGGGCGAGCGCCGACTTCAGAGCGATGTGGCAGGACAACGAGGTCCGTGGCCCCTACGGCGAGACTGTCAAACACATACGCCATCCCGTCATCGGCCGGCTCGCATTCGAGTATTCGGCCTTCGCGGTCGATGGGCGCACGGACTTGAGTCTCGTGATCTACAACCCGGCGACCCCGGCGGACGCCGGACGGATCCGCTCGCTGCTCGGTGAGCCGAGCGAAACAGGCAGGTGAGCCATGCAAATCAATGACCGCATCTTCATCGTCACGGGCGCCTCGTCGGGGATCGGGTTGGCGACGGCCATCGCACTGGCCGCTCGCGGGGCGAAAGTCGCCCTGCTCGCTCGTAGCAGCGCGGCGCTGCATGAATTGGCCCAGCGGCTTCCAGGGAGCCTGGCCGTGACTGCGGACATGACACAGTTCGACACCGTGCGGCAAGCCGTAGGCGCCGTGCACCGGCACTTCGGCCGCGTCGACGGCCTGATAAACAATGCGGGCCGCAGCTATGCGGCGGCGATAGAAGAGATCGACCCGGTGCTTTTCGACGAGATCTTTCATCTCAACGTCCTGGGACCGATCATCGCGATGCAGGCGGTGATTCCGCTGCTGCGCGCCCAGGGCGGCGGCAGCATCGTGAACATCAATTCGGGAACGGCCTTCATGACCGTTCCGCAATACAGCGTGTACTCGGCCTCGAAGCGCGCGCTCCTCGGATTCAGCCTCACGGCACGCCTCGAGCTGGAAAAGGACGGCATCGTCGTCAGTGAGATCTATCCGGTCATCACGGCGACGAACTTCGGCAAGAACAGGATGGGAAATCCGGCCGGCGGCGGCCCGGCCGCCAGTTATGCCGACGGCGACACGCCCGAATCCGTCGCCGACCTCGTCGTGCAGGCTATCGAGCAGGGGCGGGCGCAGTATTTCGCCAATGAGCGCCTGCGCAAACTGGCCGGCGTCGTGAAAGAATAGGCACCATGCAAAAGCTATTCATTTCCGCCGACCAGCTGCTGCAGGATTCGCTGGAGCTGGCGCGCCGGGTCGTAGCCAGCGGCATGCGGCCGACTTTCCTGGTCGCCATGTGGCGCGGCGGCACTCCGATCGGCATCGCGGTACAGGAAGTGCTGGAGTACCACGCGATTCACTGCGATCACATCGCGATCCGCACCTCCTCGTACGGCGCTGGCATCGACGTCCAGCAAAAAGCCGTGCGGGTGCACGCGACGGACTACCTGGTGTCGCGTCTGTCGGCGGAAGACGAGCTGCTGATCGTCGATGATGTCTTCGACTCCGGTCACAGTCTCGAAGCGGTCATCGCGGAGCTCGAGCGGCGATGCCGGCGCAATCTGCCGCAGAAGATCCGCATCGCTACCGTGTACTACAAGCCCGAGCGGCGGCGAAGCGCGCTGCTGCCGGATTTCTTCGTGCACCAGACATCCCACTGGCTGGTGTTCCCGCACGAGATCCAGGGACTGACGCGCGAGGAGATCCTGAAACACAAGCCCGTAGGGCCGAATTTCTTCGAGGCGCCGAATTCCGGCGCGGTGCCGCACTCGAGCCGTCGGTCAGGTGAGATAGATGAAGCGAGCGACGCATAGCGCCGCGAGCACGTACACCAGCCAGTCACGCCAGCGTGCGCGCCCGCGTACGAGCTTCAGCACGGCATGGCTCACGATGCCGAAGGCCAGGCCGTTGGCGATCGAGTAGCTGAGCGGAACCATGATGGCGGTCAGAAAGGCCGGAATGCCCTCGCCCGGCTCGTGCCAATCCACATCCGCGAGCGAACCCATCATCATCGCGCCCACCAACACCAGGGCGGGCGCGGTGGCCACGGCCGGAATGGCCTGCACGAGCGGCGCGACGAACAAGGTGCCGAGGAACAGCACTCCGACAGTGACGCTCGTGAGCCCGGTGCGTCCGCCTACCGCCACCCCGGCGGTACTCTCGATATAGCTGGTCACCGGGCTAGTGCCCGCGAGCGCGCCGGCGAGCATCGAGATCGAGTCGGCGAGCAGGATTCGGTTCATGCGTGGGACTTTGCCGTCGGGAGCGACTAGTCCCGCACGCTTCGTGACGGCCATCAGCGTGCCGACGTTATCGAACAAGTCCACGAACAGGAACACGAACACGATCTCGACGAGCGAGAGTCCAATGCCGCCCTTGAGGTTCAAGGCCGCGGGAATGTCGAGCCGGAACGCGGTCGTCGCCAGGTCCGTCAGGTGATACGAGTACGGGGCGACGTGGACCAGCCCGAAAATCCAGGCGACGGCAGCGGTGGCCAGGATTCCAAAGAGCATGGCGCCCCTGATGGCCCGCGCCTGCATGACGGCGATGATCAGCAGCCCCAGAATCGCGAGCGCGGGGGTCACTGCGGTCAGCTTGCCCAGGCTCACGGTCGTGCCGGGATCGGCGACCACGATGCCCGCGTCCTTGAGCCCGATGAACGCGATGAAAAGGCCGATGCCGCCGCTCACGGCCGCGAACAGGGACCGCGGTATCGCGTCCATGATGAGCTGCCGCACCCCGGAAAGCGTGAGCAGCAGGAACGCGACCGCCGAGAGGAACACGCAGCCGAGCGCCACCTGCCAGGGCAACCCGATGGTCTTCACCACGGTGTACGTGAAGTAGGCGTTGAGACCCATCCCGGGCGCGAGCGCTAGCGGATAGTTGGAAAGCAGCCCCATCAGCAGGCTGCCGAATCCGGCCGCAACGCAGGTCGCGGCCGCGACGCCGGCGACCGGCATGCCCGCGGCGCCGAGAATGACCGGATTGACGACGACGATGTACGCCATCGTGAGGAAGGTCGTCAGCCCGGCGAAAAGCTCGATGCGTACCGTCGTGCCGTGGCCGTCGAGGTCGAATATTCGTGCAAGCATGCGTTTGGATCGCCGCAGTTGAGCCGTCAGCGCGCCGGGCGACCTGCTATCGCAAGCCCATTGCCGCGGATTCTACGAGGATCCACAATCCACGGCAAAGCCGGGACCACGAGTGAGCGCACCATGCAGTCGGTGGAAGCGTATATCAGAGACCTGCCGAAAGCAGAGCTGCACCTGCACATCGAAGGGACCCTCGAGCCGGAGCTTGCATTCCGACTGGCGCAGAAGCACGGTGTCGCGCTGCCCTTTGCCGGCGTAGCGCAGCTGCGCGCGGCCTACGACTTTGGCAACCTGCAGCAATTTCTCGACATCTACTACGCGCTGGCGGACGTCCTACGCGATGCGGACGACTTCTACGATCTGACGCTGGCCTATATGCAGCGCGCTCACGCGCAGGGAATCGTCCATGCGGAAATTTTTTTCGATCCCCAGACGCACACTGCGCGCGGGATCCCCTTCGGCACTGTCGTCGAGGGTTTGAATCGAGGGCTCCTCGAGGCGCAACGCCGCTTCGGCACCACCTATCGTCTCATCGCGTGCTTTCTGCGACACCTGAGCGCCGCGGAGGCAATGCGCACTCTCGAAGACGTGCTCGAATGCCGCGGCATCATCACGGCGGTCGGTCTCGATTCCTCTGAGGCCGGCCACCCTCCCGCTAAATTCGCCGCGGTGTTTGCTCGCGCGCGCCAGCATGGCCTGCTCACGGTCGCACACGCGGGAGAGGAAGGCCCGCCGGCTTACATATATGAGGCGCTCGACCTGCTCGCCGTCCGGCGCATAGATCATGGCGTGCGTTGTGAGGAGGATCCCGCGCTCGTGCAGCGCCTGGCTCGGGACCAAATCCCGCTGACCGTCTGTCCGTTATCGAACGTGAAGCTCAGGGTCTTCGGCCGCATGGAGGACCATAACCTGAAGCGGCTGCTCCAGGCCGGGCTGCGGGTGACCGTGAACTCGGATGATCCGGCGTACTTTGGCGGCTATCTGCTCGAGAATTACCTGGCCGTGGAGCGCGCACTGGGACTCACCCGTCAACAGCTCGCGACGCTCGCGCGCAACTCGATCGAGGGTTCGTTTCTCGATGCCGCGGCAAAGCGCCGTTGGCTGGCGGCGATCGACGCCCCCGCCGAAGTGGTAGCGGAATAGTCGCCGCGGCATCACTCGGTCGCGGCGAGGATCTCGCAGAGCTTCTTGAGATCGATATTGCCGCCGGAGACGACTGCAACGATCGGACCGGGTCCGGCGCGGCCGGTCAGCGCCGCGGCAAGCGACAGGGCCCCGGCACCCTCCGCGATCACCCGTGGCCGATCCGCGAGCATTCGTATCGCTCGCCGGGTTTCCTCCAGGGTGACGACGATCGACCCATCGACGACCGTGCGCATTCGCTCCCACATGCGGGGCAACACGCTCATGCCTCCAGCGCCATCGACGAACGACGGCTGCCACTCCTTGAACACCTGTGCCGATTGCAGCTCGAGCGACCGCGCCAGAGGTGCAGCCGTCTCCGGCTCTGCTCCCCAGACTTTGACGTCCGGCTTCAAGGCCTTCAGTGCGCTCCCCACGCCCGTCACCAGGCCGCCGCCACCGATGGCCGCAATGAGCGCACTCACATTCGGTACGTCTTCCAGAATTTCGAGCCCCATCGTCGCGTGTCCGGTGATGAAATCGTCATCGTCGAACGGGTGGATGAACGTACCCTCGATACCCGGATACGTGCGCTCCTCGAGCGCCTTCCAGGCGACCTGATAGGGGACCATAATCAGCGTCGCTCCCAGGGCCCTCATGCGCTCCAGTTTCGATGCCGGCGCCGTCTCTATGGCTACTACCGTGCAGGGCACGCCAGCCTTGCGTGCCGCGTACGCGACCCCCTGCCCGGCATTGCCGGCGCTGATGGTCCAAACGCCTCGCTGGCGAGCGCTTTCCGCAAGCACGGCAAGCGCGTTCACCGCGCCACGCAGCTTGTAAGAATTGATCGGCTGCAGATTCTCGAGCTTCAGCCGGATATCGGGGAAACCGACGCCGAGCTCGAGGCGAAATATCGGCGTCCGCGCCACGGTGGATGCAATCCGCGTCCGCGCCTCCCTGATCGCTTCGAGTCGGATGGGGTGGACAGTTGCCAGGGAAGGACTCGTCATCGCGGCCGCCTCCACGCTAAAGCCAGGTTCTCTTTTGCGCTACTCTATAGTGGTTTCATCATTTTCAGAATACCTTCACAGGCGACTCCTGCCCGGGGCATGCATGGGTATCTGGTCGAAGCTCGCCGTCGAAGACGTGCGCGGAGAGTCCCTGCAGGCGGACTCCGCGGGTTCCCTGCATAGATCCCTCGGTGCCACGAGTCTCGCGGCATTCGGGGTCGGAGCGATCGTCGGCGCAGGCATCTTTGCCGTCACGGGTACTGCCGCCGCCGAGTATGCAGGCCCGGCGATCGTGCTCTCGTTCATCATCGCCGCCTCCGTCTGTCTGTGCCCGGCCCTCTGTTATGCCGAGCTCGCCGCCATGATCCCGGTCTCGGGTGGCGCTTACAGCTACGCCTATATCGCGCTCGGCGAATTGCCGGCATGGGTCGTCGGTTGGAGCCTGGTGTGCGAATTCCTGTTCGCCGCCGCCACGATCAGCGTCAGCTGGTCGGCCTACCTGGTGTCGGTGCTGAAAATGGCGGGCCTCGATGCACCGCGCATGTTCGTGAGCGCGCCGGTCACGCTCGATCCGTCACGCCATCTGCACCTGAGCGGCGCGATCGTCAATCTGCCGGCCGCCCTCATGGCACTGGTGATCGGGGCCGTCGTGCTGGGCGGGTCCCGGGCCTCCGCCAGGGTCAACAATGTGATCGTAGCGATCAAACTTGCAGTGCTCGTGGCGTTCATAGGATTCGGCGCCTTCTACGTGCGACCCAACAACTGGACGCCGTTCATCCCGCCAAACCTCGGGTCCACGGGACACTTTGGCTGGAGCGGAATCCTGCGCGCCGCAGGGGTGATATTCTTCTCTTTCCTCGGGTTCGATTGCGTCTCCACGGCGGCAAGGGAGGCGCGCAATCCGTCCCGAGACACTCCTTTGGGCCTCCTCGGATCGCTTGTCGTGTGCACGGTGCTCTACATCGCCGTCGCTTTCGTACTGACAGGCCTTTCGCCTTATCGGGCCCTTGGTGTCGCGGACCCGCTGATTGCCGCACTGCAGTACGCCGGTCCGGCGCTCGCGTTCCTTCGCCCGCTCGTCGGCATCGGAGCCGTGATCGGCCTGACGTCGGTCATGCTGGTGCTCCTTTTCGCACTGAGCCGCATCTTCCATTCCATGGCGCGCGATGGCCTGTTGCCCATGTCGATTGGCCGGATCCACCCCGCGACTGCCGTACCGTCGGTCGGCATCGGCATAGCGGCGGTCGCCACCGCAATCCTCGGTGCGCTCTTACCCATAGAGCTCCTCAGCGAGCTCATTTCGATCGGGACGCTGTTCGCCTTTCTGGCGGTCTGCGTCAGTGTGCTCCTGCTTCGCCGCTCGCAGCCATCGCTGGCGCGGCCGTTCAGCGTTCCTTGCGCGCCGGTCGTTGCATCGATCGGGGCGATTGCCTGCGCTTACCTCATGATCAGTCTCCCCCTGGACACCTGGCTGCGATTCCTGGGGTGGATGCTGGTGGGACTCGTCATATATTGGGCCTACGGCCACCGGCGCACGGTTGCTGCGCAAGCTGCACGGCTGACACCGACGGGGTGAGCTCATGCGCAGCCTGACAGCTGCAAACTGTCGCGTCCGCGCAAAAAATGATGTGACCCCGCCGGCCGCCGTTTGATTGTATAGTCAACACATATCCCCTCTGTTGCCGGGAGGTCTCGAATGTCGCGCGCATCGACGACTGTCGCACTGATCGCCGCCGCTCTCGTTCCACTGCTCGCCCAGGCACAAGCAAATCGACTGCAGCTCAGGGATGTCGCCAACATCGTCCACGTCTTCGATCCGCAGCTCTCACCCGACGGCAGGTCGATTGCCCTGATCGTATCGCGCCCGGATCTGTCGCACGATGACTATGACTCTTCCCTCGTGCTGATCGACGTCGCCTCCGGAGCGCAGCGCGTCCTCACTTACGAGCGCAAGGACGTATTCTCGCCTCGCTGGTCGCCAACAGGCGACCGCCTCGCCTTTCTCGCCCTCGCGCAGCCCTCGGCAGACGGAGAAGACGGCACGCACGAACCTGCCAAGTCAGCGGGCACGAAGCCGTCGACTCCCTGGAAACAGCCGACAGAGCAGATCTACGTGTTGCCGATGAGCGGTGGCGAAGCCCACCGGATCAGCGGCTCCGCGCACGATGTCGAGCAGATCGCGTGGAGCCCGGATGGGCGGCAGATCGCCTTCACGATGGCTGACGATAACCCCTCGCAACAGGAGATCGATCAGCACGAGGATGCATTCGAGGTGGGCGACAACAGCTATCTCACGACCGAGGCGGCCTTACCCGCACATCTCTGGCTCGTCGCCGCCGACGGCGGCCCGCCGCGGCGTATCACTTCCGGAGGCTGGACCCTGCCGCGGGCAGCGCCACCGAGCGCGCCGTCCTCCCCCCTCTCCTGGTCGCCCGACGGTCGGTCGATCGCGATCGTGCAACAGAAATCCCCGGCCTATGGGGATTCGGATCAGACGGTGGTTGCGATAGTGGATGTCGCCAGCGGCAGAATTCACAAGCTGACGAGTCATCCCCTCCTGGAGGGCTTCCCGCTCTACTCCCCGGACGGCTCCCAGATCGCCTACACCTACTCACGCGATGGTGATTTCAATAACGAGCTCGATCTCCTGGTGACACCCACGGCCGGAGGCGATGGAGTCGATGTCACACGTGAGCTCGATCGGGACATCGTGCGCGCCGCCTGGCTGGCGGACGGCCAGTCGCTGTTGGTCGGCGCACACGATGGAACGCACGTGCGCCTGTGGGTGCAGCCGCTGAAGGGGCCGGCACGCAAGCTCGATCTGGGTGATATCGAGCCCGACTGGCTGTTCTGGATCGACCTCACGCTGGGAAAAGATGGCGCGCTGGCCTTTGTCGGCAGCACTGCGTCGCACCCGGACGAGCTCTACTATATGTCGAGCCTGGATCGATCGCCGCGGCGCCTGACGGATTTCAACGATGCAATCGCAGCGCGGCAACTCGGACGAGTCGAGACGCTCACCTGGTCGGGTCCCGATGGATTCGCGGAGGATGGGGTCGTGGTGTACCCACCAGGATTCGAAGCAGGACGCGAATATCCTCTCGTGCTTTACATCCATGGGGGTCCGCAGGCCGCCTCGACGGAGGACTTCAACGCGCTGCCGCAGCTTCTCGCAGCGCAGGGCTACGTGGTCTTCTCACCGAACTATCGCGGCAGCGATAACCTCGGTAACGCCTACCAGCGCGCCATCTACAATGATGCGGGAGACGGGCCGGGGCGCGACGTCATGGCGGGGTTGCAGGCGCTCGAGCACCGGGGTTTCATCGACGCTTCACGTGTTGCCGTCTCCGGCTGGTCCTATGGCGGCTACATGACCTCGTGGCTGATCGGCCACTATCAGTTTTGGAAGGCCGCGGTGTCCGGCGCCGCGGTCAACGACCTGGTACACGCGTACGCGCTCTCAGACTTCAACGTAACGGAGCGCTGGAGTTTCAGCGGCTCTCCCTGGACCAAAAAACTGATGGCGGCCTACGTCGAGCAGTCACCCATCACTTATGCGGCCCAGGTGAAGACGCCGACGCTCATCCTTGCCGATACAGCCGATGAGCGCGTGCCGATCACGCAGTCGTATCTGATGTACCACGCGCTGAAAGACAACGGCGTCACCGTCAAGTTCTTCGCCTATCCGGTGCCGGGCCACTTCCCCGGAGACCCGGTCCGCAGCACGGATGTCTTTCGGCGCTGGATCAGTTGGATCGACGACTACATGCGGACCAGATAGTCGGTCGCAGGCGTGCCCTCACTTGCCGCCATCCACCGGCAAGTGTTGCCCCGTGATGAAGCCCGACAGATCCGACGCCAGAAACACGACGGCGTTGACGACATCCCGCGCAACCCCGAGCCTGCGCAGTGCTATGCCTTCCAGCAGAGTCCGCTGCCGCTCGACGCCATAGGCCGCCCACTGGCGTTTCGTCGTCTCGTTCGTCAGCATGAGTCCGGGAGCCACGCTGTTGACCCGTATTCCGTGCGGTCCGAGCTCGTGCGCCAGCTGCCGGGTCAGTCCCAATAGCGCATGCTTGGTTGCACAGTAGGACTGTATTCCCGTCAATGAAGGATTCGTCGCAGCGCCGGAGGTGACGTTCACGACGGCTCCACGCCCCATGCGCTTCATCGCCGGCACACACGCGCGACTCAGGGCGAATGCAGCTCCAAGGTTGATCGCCATGACCTGGTCCCAGTCCGCGTCACTGACATCTTCGAGTGGCCGCCCAACCTGACCTGCGACGCCACCCGCGCTGTTGACGAGCACGTCGATCGCACCGCCGCATCGGGTCTCGATATCCGCGATCCAGGCCGCCCCAGCCTGCCTATCCGCAAGATCGACGCTCGCCACCGCGATGCCAGCGGTCGCCAACCCGGTGAGACCCTCCTCGTGGATGTCGCAGGCGAACACCGCGGCTCCCAGAGCCGCAAAGCCCGTTGCGATGGCGTTTCCGATGCCGCCCGCCGCACCGCTTACGGCAACGGTCCTGTTCTCGAACTGAAGTCGCATGGCGCCCCCGTTTCGGCAAATACGCACCCGGCACAGCATTGGACTCTAACACGATGCGACTGCGCACCCTGTCAGTAACTAGCTGAAAATATTGGATTTCCTGTCACCGTCCTAGCGCCGGGCGACATAAGTCCGGGCGGCCGTGCGTTTCGGCTCGAATTGCGGTTAAATGCAGGACGAACGGGCTTGCGGCACGCTGAAGAAGAAGAATATGAAAACCGCGAACACACCGGTACGGCCATCAGCCGACCTCGACGCTACCGACGAATTTCCGGTCCTGGACACTGCCGCATACGAGGCGGAAGTCCTTTCCCGGGATCCGGCCGCGCGTTCCGGATTGGACGCCGGCGACACGGAGTCAGGTCCTGCGGCAGCGGAATCTCCTGCGCCCGACCCTCACGCACTCGACGCTACGCCGCCCGCAGTCGATTCGGACGTCATGTCGGCCGTCGAGCAGTGGATCGTGCAGAAGACCGAGGAGCTGCGAGCTCAACACGAGGCGTTGAGTCTTACACAGCGTGAACGGGCTAGCGCTGTAGCGCGCGCCGAGGCCCTGAGTCGCGAGCTCGCCGAGACCAGAGCCAATCTCGATGCCCTGAGCAACCGCGAGCGAGCGCTTGCAGACAAGCTCGGCAGCGAACAAGCGACGGCGCAGCATCAGACCGCAGAGCTGGATGCGTCGCGGGCCGAGGCCGCCCGACTCGTGCAGGAACTGGCCGACGCGCGTCAGCATCAGGCACGTGAGCTTGCCGAGCTCGAAACCCGCGTGCGCGACAGCGAGACCCGGGAAAGCAGTGCCCAGCAGACCCTCGAGGCGCGGAATCGCACTCATGCCGAACTGACGCAGCGCCTGCAACAGGAGACCAGTGCCCGCGAGCGTCTTGCCGCGGAGGTCAAACCCCTGCAAGCTCAGCTGGCGGACTGCGTCGAAAGCCTGCACAACCGCGAGTCGTACCGCGCAATCTACGAAAGCACTCTGCAGGAGCTGGATATCGCGCTCGCGGCTGCCGGGGCGCGAACGGCGGAGCAGGAGGCGCGCGCCAGTCAACTCGGTGCCGAGCTGCAAGCACGCGAGCAGCAGCTGCAGGGTGTCGTCCGGGAGCGTGACCAGGCGCGACATTTACATGACACGGAAACCACCCATCACGTCGCCGAGCGCGGCGAAGGCGAGCGCAAGCTCGAGGCGCTGCAAGCGCGGCTCGCCGAATTGACGGCGCAGCATGCCGGCACCTGTGCGCAACTCGTTGCGATGGAGGCCATCCTGACAGTGGCACGGCAGCGCGCGGAGGCCGAAGCTCTCGCGAGCGGGGCAGCCGCGCAACGGCTGCGCAGCCTCGAGTCCGAGATTGCATCGAGCCAAACGGATCTGAGCGGCGCGCGGCTCGAGACCGAGCGCAATCGTGCATTGCTCGCGGACCTGACGGCAGCGCTGCTGAAGAGCCAGACCATGTTCTCCGATCAGAGCCGTCTGCTCGAGGAGCGGGATACCGCGGCCGGCGCCATGACGGTGAGTCTTGCCGAGCAGAGCGCGCTGGTAGCGAAATTGCGTGGCGAGGTCGCCGGGCTGACCGCCCGACTGGCGGCCCCGGAAGCCGAGCGCCGCGCTTTCGAGGAGCGGGTCGGCGCACTGAGGAAGGAATTGGCGGACAGCGATTCGCGTCTCAACCGTCTCGAGTCGCTGAACTCGGAATTGCGCGCCACCGTGGGGCAACTGGACACGTTGCTGGCGGAGCGCGACGCCGAGCTGCAACGAGCCACGCAAGTGGCCTCGATGAATGCGTACGCCCTCGGGCGGGTGCAAACGAGCATCGACGATCTGGGCCGCACCCTCACCGCCTCCGGGGGCGCGTCCTCTCAGGCTCAGGTAAGCATCCTGACGCGTATCGACGGTGGCCAGAACCACAGCGTGGTGCTGCGCGGGCGCACGACGATCGGTCGCGATCGTGACAACGACCTTCCGCTTGCCATGCGATCGGTCAGTCGGCATCACGCCGTGTTGATTCCCGCTTTCCGGACCGCATTCGTCCAGGATCTGAGCAGCACGAACGGCGTGCTCGTCAACCAGCGTCGGGTCCGTTGCGCCCGGCTCGAGCACTGCGATGTGATCACTTGCGGCGAAGCGACATTCCGCTACACCGTTGCTCCGGCACCATCCCTGAAGCACGCATCCTGAGGCTTCACGGAGTGGAGCTGGCCGGTGTTCACAGCTTCACCACGGTCAGCGGTTCGGTGAGGGTAATCGCCGCCGTCGCGGCGCTCCCCGCAAGACACGCTCGCAGCTTGTCACCGCGGGCCGCTCTACCTTTCGGGTCGACTCGAAGGGTCAGCCTGCGTTCCCGCTCGTGCCACTCGCAAGCTATCCTGATGAATTCTCCCCGCTGATAGCGGAAACTCACCCCATCGTCCTCGTACAGGACGAAGCGCCCATCCGCACCGGGATAGACCTGCAGCGTCAGGGGCTCGTCCACCGGCTCGCTGGCGTACTGACGAACAGGACCAAACGGCACGATCGCGCCCGCCTTCACGTATAGGGGCATCGTCCTCAGATCCACGGCACGTAATATCTCCTTGCCGCCCGCCACAGCCTCGCCGCTCCAGTAGTCCCGCCATTTGCCGGCCGGGAGATATACGGCGCGTTGCCTCGCCCCTGGCTGCAGCACCGGCGCGACCAGGAGGCTGTCGCCGAAGAGGTATTCATCATCCCGCCCGAGCGCCTCCGGGTCCGTCGGAGCCGCGAACCAGACGGGCCGCATCACGGGCAACCCGGTGGAATGTGTCAGCGCGGCGGACGAGTACAGATACGGAAGCAGCCGGTAACGCAGGTTCAAATACTCGCGACAGACTCGCTCCACCTGCGCATCGTGCAATTCCTGCTGCGGCGGCCAGTTCGGTCCCAGGCTCCCGGCACCCTCGAGCGGCCCGGGATTTCCCTCATTCCAGCCCCAGGGCAGACGCAGCTTCCAGGCGCGACCATGCGAGCGGAAGAGCGGGCAGAAGGCGCTGAACTGGAACCATCGCAGGTAGAGCTCCGGTGTCAGCTCGTGCGTCGGAACGAAGCCGCCGGTGTCGGTGCCCCACCAGGGAATGCCACAGAGGCCAACATTGATGCCGTTGCGTACCTGAGCCGCAAGAGTGTCCCAGGAAGAGTCGATGTCACCCGACCACAGCCATCCGTACCGCTGGATGCCCGCATACCCGTTGCGGTGCAGCGCAAACGGACGCCGGTCGGGATGAGCGCTGAGCGGCCCGTCCCAATAAAGCTGGTTGCGCTGCAGGCGCGCTGCAACAGCAAGCCCGTCACCTTCATCCGGCCACCAGCCATCCACGCCGGCTTCCTCGATGGGGAGGTGTTGCTGCCAGTACGAGACCGCATCACCCGCCGTAGTCGCGGCGGTGCCGGTGTCATGAATCGTCCCGTGAAAATCGCCCGGCGGCACGACGTGGAGCACGATCTTGAAATGCTCGGCATGCAATTGCGCGATCATCGCCCGCGGATCCGGGAAAACATCCGCATTGAACGTGAACGACCCGTGGCCGGTATTCCATCCTGACGGGCAAAAGCCGGTCCCGAGGTAAATCAACGTGTCGCAGGGAAGCCGCTGCTCGCGAAAGGTACGCGCCTCGGCCAGCACCTCGTCTTTGTCGGCGAGGGTCCGGTGCGACTGCTGATAGCCGAAAGACCAGAGCGGCGGCAGGTGTGGGAAGCCGGTGAGCTCAGCATAGCCGCGCAGGATCTCCGCCGGCGAGTCGCCCACGATCAGATACACGTTGCGGGTCGAGGACGCCGCGACCGGACTGAACACGCCATCGTGTCCCGACAGGTCGAAGAATCCGCAAGGCTGTCCGATGAACAAGCCCCACCCGGCTGCGCTCATGAGCCAGGGAATCGGAACCCGTGACCCATCCAGTCGCAGGGTGGGAGTGCCTTGTCCGTTCTTCATGTCGTAGCGCGCGCCGCGCAGATCGTAGCGGGGCAGGCCCTCCCCCAGACCGAATACCGGCGCATTGCCGAGGGAGAATCGAACCGCCGCGGTATCCGTGTCGAATTGAATCTGCTGGCAGATCTCGCCATTCGCCCGCGAGACGATGATGCGAAGTGGATCCTCCGTCACCCTGATGCGGTACTTTCCCCAGCGCAAATTCGTAATCACCGGGTTCGGCTTGCGCAGCAGAGAGGACGCCCCAGGCTGGGCAACCACCCCGAGCTCGTCCCCGGAGGGCCAAGCAGCCACCGGAGCGATGGAGATTCGAAGGGTGCCGGGTGATAGAGCGGCCACGCATAGATCCAGCTCACCCGGTGCGCCGCTCAGCGGGTCGCGGGCATTCGCCGCCGCAAGCCGCCGCGTCCAGAGCAGATTCGCGACACCCGCAGCGCAGCCGCCGAGCACCGCCCGTCGAGTGACCTGCCATCGCATCATGAGCGCTCCTCCGCGTTGCGCCTTCGGCCGTCACCCTAGGGGGGTCAGTAACTTACTGAAATCATTGGACCTGCAGTCCCCGTCCCTGCCCGAAGCCCGCTGAGCGTATCCGTATGGCTTGCGCAAGTGCCGTGACCCGATCAAGATCCACGGGTCCATATCTCTCTCTTGCACGAGTACTCTGAAGTGACGAAATTATACGTTGGAAATCTCCCCTTCACGGCCACCGAAGAGGCTGTGCGCGCCCTGTTTTCCAAGCATGGCACGGTCGAGAAAGTCTCCTTGATCACTGACCGCGAGACGGGCCGCCCGCGCGGCTTCGGTTTCGTGGAGATGTCGAATGCCGACGCCTCCCGGGCGATGCAGGCACTGAACGGCGTCGACTTCGACGGCCGCTCTCTGAAGGTGAACGAGGCGCAGGATCGCGAACGGTCCGGTGGTGGCGGTGGCAACCGCCACGGCGGCTCGCGCCGCTACTGACGCTCTACGAATCGGCTCCGCTCCCCTCCGGAATGGCAGCCGACAACGCCTCCCGGAACGGGTGCTCCCACACTCAGTGCGACTGAGTGCGGGAGCACTTCGTCGACCCGGCGTTCCTCGCCGCACTGCGCGGGTCGTCGAGTATTGCTCGCGGCCGGCGAGCGCATCATCGAAGGTCCGAGGACGCGGATAGCGCGGGGCGCTGCCCCTGCGAGGCACTTCCGCAGGCCCTCCGATCGCCGCGGCCACTTCCCCACATACTTCTTTTCTTTCGTCAGTTGTACGCGTTCGACCTCGGCGACCCCCTTTCTCGGGCATGAGGGTTGCCGTAGGGACTACCGCCGGCCCACGGGCGTCGTGTGGCACGGGCTGTCACCCGTGCACGACACCCTCACCTGACCGGCGGCGTGGAGGAGGATGAGTCGAGCATGAACGTCTGCCGCAATTCACTCGCGCTGGCAGCCATCGCAGCCCTGGTCCTGCCAATTGCGACCGTGGCTTTCGCCGCGCAGCCATCCCTAGACGCCACCACTGGGGACCCGCCGGCTTCAGCTCAGCAGGAAAGCCCCGACCAATGGGGAAGTGAAGCGTCCCGCAGCTTCCTCATCCCCGCAGTCGAAATCCCGACTTACGAGCTGCTCCTGAATCGCTGGGACCACTACATGGAAGGCGCGGCGACGTACCCCTCGCCCATCGACAATTTCAGAGCCAACCTGCATCGCAGTTGGGTTGTGGACAACGACAAGTTCTCGACCAATCAGTTCCTGCATCCCTACTCCGGATCGATTTATCAGGGCCTCGCGCGCTCGGCGGGATTGGACTTCTGGCAGGCCTCGGCCTACACGTTCGCGGGCAGCCTGATGTGGGAGGAAGCCGGCGAGAACACGGCCCCCTCGATCAACGATCAGATCGTCACCGGGATCGGCGGCAATTTCCTCGGCGAACCGCTGTTTCGGATCGCGAGCCTGCTTCTCCAGCAGGACGCGCAGCAGCCGCGCTGGTGGCGCGAGCTGGCGGCGGGCATCGTCTCGCCGCCGACAGCTTTCAATCGTCTCGTGTTTGGTGATCGCTTCGCAGCGATCTTCCCCAGCAATGACCCGGCGGTATTCACCAGTACGGAAATCAGCGCAAACGCGTTTACGCACTATACCTCCGACATCAATGTCAACGCGGATCCGACCGCTCCACCCTCGAACCAGACCCTGGAGCGAGCCAGGGCGGACGCCGGTTTCACCCTTGGCTACGGCCTGCCCGGAAAAGCGGACTACGGCTACGATCGTCCATTCGACTACTTCAACCTCGACGTGGGGCTGGATACGGCGACCGGCGTGGAGTCCGTATTCAGCCGCGGCCTGCTGTACGGCAGCGCTTACGCGAGCGGCAGGAATTACCGCGGGATCTGGGGGCTGTATGGGCTGTATGACTATGCCGCGCCCAATATCTTCCGCGTTTCGAGCACCGCGGGGGCGTTTGGTACGACGGGTCAGTGGTGGCTGTCACAACACCTGGCGTTGCAGCAGACCGCACTCATTGGCATCGGCTACGCAGCGGGCGGAGTGATCCATGGGGCGGGCATCGCACCCCCGGGCGTCCTCGGCGGGGGGCAGCGCAACTACCACTACGGGGTCGCACCGGAATCCTTGATCGAGCTGCGCCTGATCCTGGCAAACCGGGCAGCGCTCGACACCGCGGCACGCGGCTACTACATCAGCAAAGTCGGCGCAACGGAAAGCACAGGCAGCGAGACGATAGAGCGAGTCGACGTCGGACTGACGGTGCGCGTCTACGGTCAGCACGGCATCTTCCTGCGCTACCGTGTATCGAATCGCGATGGCCGCTACGTGGGCGAGCCCAACTCGCACCAGCGGGTCACGACCCTGAACGTAGGCTACATCTTCATCGGCGAGGAGGATCTCGGAGCCGTCGATTGGCGACAGCCAGACTAGGGTTTTGGTGCGCCCGAGCTCTGCTGCATTCCCTGGCCGCGCTTGATCAGATCCTTGCTGATCACGGTGATCTCATTGCCCCTCGTCTGCAGGGTGCGCCCGCAACGGTGCGCCGTTGCAAGGTAGTCGGCTTGGGTCATCTTGGTGACCTCTTTGACGATGGCGCCTTCCAGATCGAAACTCGGACTGCGGCCGTCCAGCCGCCCTATGTAATAGAGCGCCAGGATCGGCCCGGCTTGCCGCTCCGCGGCATTTGCACCCGATTGCGCCATCAACATACCAACGATCACGCAACGCACGTCATCCGTTGTCGCTGCGTCCTGCGCGCATACGACTCCAGGCAGAACGACCGCCAGCAATGCGAGCAGACCCAGATAGCTACTTCTGCGCATGAGACCTCCTCGTGGTAAAGACCGCGTTTACATCCCATTGAAATACAGATACTTACCGAACGCATGGCTGAATTTTCCTGCGGCCGTGCCCCGCTGAGCGAATGGCCCGCGATTTTGTCAGTCAACCCCGGCCGGTCGAAAGCCTAGCATCTCGCTGCAGAGCCGGGCGTACACTGCGCGGCAATAATTGAGCACGGCCGGGTCGCATGATCCGTAGCGCATTGTTGAGCAACCGCACTTCCGGTGAAGCCGGCTTTCGCTGGCGGGGCCACGAGGTCACTCGTCTGGAGGGTTTTACCGACGCAGTGTTCGCCTTCGCGGTCACCCTGCTGGTGGTATCGCTCGAGGTGCCGAAGACCTACCCCGAGTTGATCGCGGCAATGCGGGGGTTCCCTGCATTTGGTATCTGCTTCGCCCTGCTCGCCGTGGTCTGGTATGAGCACTATCGCTACTTCCGGCGCTATGGGCTGGAGAATCCGCTCGCGGTGATGCTCAACTGCGCGCTGCTCTTTTGCGTACTTCTTTACGTCTACCCCCTGAAATTCATGTTCGCAGCCGCAATCAGCGGCGCGCCCCATACCGAGCACGAGATTCGTATGCTCTTGACGATCTTCAGTTCGGGTTTCAGTGCCGTGTTCGGCGTCCTCTGGCTGCTGTACTACTACGCCTGGAGCTGCCGCGAGGAGCTCGAGCTGACCCCGCTCGAGCGGTTGCGCACGCGCCATACGATGGCCGACGAGTCATCCATGGTGTTGATAGGTGTGGTCTCCATCCTGCTCGCTCAGCTCGGGCCGAGCTCGACCGTGTCGCTGACCGCCTTCGTCTACTTCGCGATCCCGATTTACCACACTGTCGCCGGCAGGATCTGGGGCCGGCGCGAACGCAATCTGCCGGCGCACGACCAGCTCCAGGCGGCGGCCTCACCCGGCAGTAAAGGGCATACCAGCTAACTCTTTGCCTTTGCCAGCAGCGCGCTTTCACGCTTCAACGGACGCGACACGGGGCAGACGTCCTGCAGATAACCGTTGAGAGTGTTCACGAGGTTGTCTCGAACCAGACGGTAGTGGATGAACTGCCCCTTGCGTTCGCTCGAAATCAGGCCGGCATTCTCGAGAACGGAGAGGTGCTTCGAGATCGAGGGCTTCGAGATGTTGAAGCGCTGGGCGATCTCGCCTGCCGTGAGATCGGTGGCGGCCAGGTACGCCAGAATCTTGCGGCGCACCGTGGATGAGAGTGCTTCGAATACTTGATCCAGGGACATCGGTGGGTCTCTATATTTAGTTGCTTGACTAATTACCTAATCATGCTACGATATTTAGTGAATGAGCTAATTATACAATAAAGGGGGCCGAGCATGAGCAGGTTACGGCAGCAGATTCTTGCCCACGATAGCGGGGACGTGCGGGTCGGGATCGTAAGGTACGCACCCGTCAAATCGGTCTGGTTTCTCGGCATGACTGCGGGAGCGTTGATCGGCGGCGCCCTCACCGTCTCCTGGTGTGCCTTCGGACTATTTGCGGGGCTTACGGCGATCGTGCTGCTGTTTGGTCACTCATTGGGAAATCACCGCAAGCTGGTTCACGATAGCTTTCAGTGCCCCCAATGGCTCGAGCACCTCCTGGTCTATCTCGGGGTTCAGGTAGGGTTGGCAGGTCCGATCGGGCTACTCCGCCAGCACGACCTTCGGGACCATGCCCAGCGAATGCCCGACTGCCACCCCTACCTGCGGCACGGGAGTTCAGCCTGGGTGGATGCCTGGTGGCAGCTCAATTGCGAACTGGCGCTGAGTCGAGCGCCTGATATCCGCCTCGAGCCGAGGATCGCGGGGAGCGGCTTTTACCGGTTCCTCGAGCGCACCTGGATAGCCCAACAATTGCCGGGCGCCCTCCTTCTCTACTTTGTCGGCGGGTGGAGCTTCGTCTGGTGGGGCGTCTGTGCGCGCGTTACGGCCGGCGTCTTCGGCCACTGGCTGATCGGTTACCTGGCGCACAACCGCGGCGAGGTCGTGCGAGAAGTCAGGGGCGCGGCGGTTCAGGGTCGCAACGTCCGCTTCGCTTCGCTCCTGACTATGGGCGAGTGCTGGCACAACAATCACCACGCGTTTCCCGGCTCGGCACGCCCCGGCCTGCACCCCGGCGAGTGGGATCCGGGATGGTGGGTGCTACTGGGGCTGAAAAGGCTCGGCCTGGTCTGGGACATCAAGTTGCCCGCGGACCTTCCGCCGCGACCCGAGCTGGTCAGCCTGCCATGAGCTCCTCACCCGGCCATCAGCAAATGCCGCGTTCCCGGATCTGTAAGTAGCGGCCCGCTGCGCCGTTGAAGGAGCAGCGGACCGCCCTCGCAGAACTGGACGTGGGCATTTCGTCCATCCAGCTCCCAGTTGGGTCTTTCGCTTGGACCTACCACCTCATAGACGGTGCACCACTCGTGGCGGGGGCATCCAAGTGTCGAGCCACGCAGCGAAGTGCTTCCAGGTGAAGCTGCGACGCTGACTGCGACGATTGAGCCACCTGAATAGCAGGCGTCTT